>DASSDH010000144.1:0-10341 GCA_035697245.1 Jiangellaceae bacterium | reverse complement strand
GGGTGGCGCGCGGGCTGCTCGAGCCGACCGGCGAGCAGCTCGGCCTCGACGCAGTCGCCTCGTGCGACGCGGTGCTGGTGCCCGGCCTCGCCGTCGATCGCGGTGGCAGCCGGCTCGGCCGCGGCGGCGGCTCGTACGACCGGGCCCTCGCCCGCGTCGGCGCCCGCGCCTTCACCTGCGTCCTGCTCCACGACGGCGAGGTGCTCGACCTCCCGATTCCCCGGGCTGCACATGACGTCCGCGTCGCAGCCGCGGCCACGCCGACTGCGCTTCACCGCCTGCGCCGTATTCAGTAGGAATGCGGCGCAAACGGCGACGGGTTACCATGCCTGCTCCCGGATTCAGGCAGCGGACGCCACGAATGGGGTGGCTTGGATCTTGACGAGGTGGAGCCTGCTGGGCAGCGTATGGGCATGGCAAACCAGACCCGTCAGGGACACGCGAGCCTTTACGGGCTCTTCGTCGTCATCGCCGGAGTGATCTTGATTGCGGCCGGGGTGGTTACCTACCTCGTGGTCAGCTCCACATTGGCCGACCAGCACATCACGGTGGCCGACGACGCCGCTCGGTTCGCCGGCGAGGAGGTCAACCAGCCGTGGGAGGCCTACGCGCAAGCCGACATCATCGGCGAGCACGCCACCGAGATCGCCGACGGGCAAACCTACGCCCAGCTGCCACAAGACGACCCCAACCGGCAGACCGTGATGGACGCCGCCTTCCTGCAAGCGTCGCTGTTCACCTCGGTTGTCGCGTTCGGCGTCGCGGTGATGGCCGCCGGTCTCGGCCTCGCACTCATCTTCGTCGGCCTGGCGCTGCGCTCCCTCGCCCGCCGCGCACCGGTCGGTCAGCCCTCCGAACTAGAAGCCGAGATCTGATAGACGTCCAGGCTTCCGGACAACATCCCCAGTTCGTCCCGCCCGCCGCCCGGGGCCAAATGCGTTTCGGCGCCACCTTGCTCCTATTGAGACTCGTCGGGTGCCAGCACCAGCGTGCTTGCGGCCCCGGCGCGAATCGTGTCCTCGTCCCAGCGCATGGGCAGTGTCTGCCCAGTCCGCCACCTCTCGGTCTGGTCGCCGTAGTGGTCGTCGTAGGGATGCCCGCTGACGCCGGTGAGGTCGATCCAGCGAGACGCGTCGAGATCGGCGAGATCGACCACCATCCGCATCGACGGAACCCAGTCGGTGGTGGCGTAGCCGTCCGGTGCGGTCCAACCCGTTGCCTGGACGATCGACTCTCCGCCGCCCACCTCGACGGGACCGCGGTTGACCAGCGCCTCGATCGGTCCGATCCCGGACGAGCCGAACGTCGCGTCGGTCAGCATCAGCGCATGCAAGCGGCCCCACTCCCACTTGGCCGGGTTCTTGCCCTGCATCCGGGTCATCTCGTCGCGGCCATCGCGGATCGCCTGGCGGAGAATGGTGTCCCGCCGCTCGACCACGTCCTCGGTCGAGATGTCGTCCCAGTACGGATCGTCCGGTGCCTCGAGCAAGTGGCGGACGACTTCGAACCACCGGCCGCCGCCGGTCGGCAACACATCGTCGGGAAGTTCGTCGTGAAACGTCAGCCGCAACAGATTGCGCCACACCGCGTTGAAGTAGGCAGCAGCTGGTGAGTCCGGGGGCTGGGTATAGTCCCAGTCGCGGAGCAGGTCCAGCCCGTCGCCGTAATAATCGGCCGGCTCCCCCACCGCCAGCAACGCCGGAACCAGGACCGCGGCGTTGCTGTTGTAGGTGTCCATCTGCATCTCGACCATCGCCGCAGCGTCGAGCGGGCCCGCCTGCTCGATCAGGTCGCGGATACGCCGAGCCCGCTGGCCGTAGTCGAAGTCCTCCGTGAGCAGGAACGGATACGCCTCGGTGGTCACTGGCTGGTTGGCCGTCACGACGAACTGCTCGTCCGGTTCCCGAACACTGGGCAGCGCCGCGAACGGGATGTACCCCACCCATTCGTAAGCCTCGGTCCACCCGGGCACGGGCCAGCGGCCGTCGCCGGAACGGCGGATCGGAATCTTGCCGGGCGCCTGGTAGCCAATGGTGCCCTCGACGTCGGCGTAGACCACGTTCTGCGCCGGGACCTCGAACAGGCTGGCGGCCTCCCTGAACGAGTTCCAGTCCTGTGCCACGTTGAGCAAGAACAAGGCGTCCGCGGTGCGGCCGGGCTCTAGTGCGGTCCACCGCAAGGCGACGCCGTAGCCGTCGCCGCGGGCCGGAGCCTCGGGCGATACGGGTGCATCGGATCCGACGGAACGCAGTTCATCGTCGTGATCAGACAGCATCGGTCCATGCCGTGTGGACCGGACGGTCACCGTGACCGGGTCACCACCAGCAACCTCGATCGTCTCCTCCCGAGTCTCCATCGGGACCATCTCGTCCCCGACCAGATAGGCGTCACCGTCGACCTTCTCCAGATAGAGATCGGTGACGTCAGGGCTGAGGTTGGTAAACCCCCAGGCGATCCGGTCGTTGTGCCCGATCACCACGCCGGGCACGCCGGAGAAGGAGAAACCACCCACCTGGAACGGGCACTCTGCATTCACCGCGCGGCAGTGCAAACCGACCTGGTACCAGATCGACGGCATGGCGGGACCGAGGTGCGGGTCGTTGACCAGCAGGGGGGCACCACTCGCGGTCTTCGAGCCGTCCACCACCCACGAGTTGGAGCCGACTCCGGGTCCCTCGCCGAGGAGATCTGGCACCTCCGAGGCCGCCTTCGATGCGTCCCGTAGGGCCACGGTCGCTGCCTCGGGCAGTGCCTGGGCCGGGTCGACGTCGTGGTCGGCCAACGTGGCGGACAGCTGCCCGCCCGAGAGGTAGGCGTCGTCGACGATCGGCGCGTTCTGCTCATAGGGGTACGCGGGGTAAAGCTGCTCGATCCGGTCGACCGGAAGCTCGGCCGCGAGCAACGCCCGATCGATCTCGTCTTCCATGTTGCCGCGCAGGTCCCACGCCATCGCCTTGAGCCAGGCGAGCGAGTCGACCGGCCGCCACGGCTCAGGGGCGTTGTCCCCGCCCGTCAGCCCGAGCAGAGTGTAGGCGAATCCCAGCTCTCCGCCTGATCGCCCGGCCAACCACCCGTTGACGCCCTCCGCGTACGCCTCGAGGTACCGGCGCGTAGCCGGGCTGAGCAGCGGCAGCTCCTGCTCGGCGACCCGCCTCCACCCCAAGGTTCGGACGAACACATCAGTCTCGACCTGGTCCTCGCCGAACAGTTCCGAGAGACGTCCGGCGGTCACATGCCGCCGAAAGTCCATCTGCCAGAACCGGTCCTGGGCGTGTACGTATCCCTGCGCGCGGAAGAGGTCCTCGGCGGTGTCGGCGTAGATGTGCGGTATCCCGTGTTCGTCTCGGACGACTTCGACCTCACCAGCCAGTGCGGGCAGCGTGACGGCGCCGTCGTACTCCGGGAAGGGACGGCGCACCGACCAGAACACAAAGGCGGTTCCGGCGATCATCGCCAGCACCACGACCCCGACGACGACGGCGAGCCCGATCGTCAGACGGCGGCGGCTCACCGGGCAAGGGTAGGCGAGCCCGCAGCGACAGAGGTCTTGGACGGGCCCCGCGTGCACGCGTGCCGTGGCGCGTGGACAAACACATCGGATCCGGCGCATCATTAGCAGTCAGGGCCGGTGAGTGCTAATCCGGCTCGGCGCTCGAGAGGACGACCGTGCCCACCTACGAATATGTATGCACCGACTGCGGGAACAACCTCGAGGTCGTACAGAGGTTCACCGATGAGTCGCTGACGGAGTGCCCGGTGTGTCACGGCCGCCTGCGGAAGATGTTTTACCCGGTGGGCGTCGTCTTCAAGGGCTCGGGTTTCTACCGCACCGACAGCCGTACGCAGGACAAGGAGCGCGCTGCGGCCGGTTCGACCAACGGGTCGCCGGGCACCAAGGCCGACGACGCGGCCAAGACCGTCGAGAAGACGGGGACCGGGGACGGCGCGAAGACCGGGGCCGGCAGGAAGGGCGAGCCCGGGTCGAAGAAAGCAGCCAGCACACCCGCCGCCTGATCCTTCATGATCCAGCTGCTGTCCACAGGCGCTGCGGGCCAATGGGCGCGATCCACAGGCGGGCGCCGGGCGCTCGTCGCGCCGGGTCGCCCGCGGTTGAGTGGCGGCCATGCACCGGCTCGAGATCGCGTTCTCGCGTTTCGTTCGCACCGTCGGCTGGCACCGACGGTTGCTGGCGGCCGGTCTCGCGGCCGGCGCGGTCGCCCTGGCCCTGCAGGCCGCCGAGCCAGACCCGGCACCGACCGTGCCAGTCGTCGCCGCGGCCGGTGAGCTGCGCGGCGGCACGACCCTCACGCCGGAGGACTTGCTGCTCGTCGACATTCCGCGCGGCGCTGTCCCGCGCGGTGGTGTGGCAAGCGTCGACGACGCGGTCGGCCGCTTGCTCTCCGGCCCGATGCATGCCGGTGAGCTGGTAACCGACCTGCGGCTGGTCGGCCCCTCTCTGCTCGCCGGCTGGGGAGAGGACCTGGTCGCGACGCCGGTTCGGATCGCCGACCCAGGCGTGCTCGCCCTGGTCCGGCCGGGCGACCGGATCGACCTCTACGCAACGCCGCTGTCGGCGCTCGGTCCGGCCGCGGTGGTCGCAGCGAAGGTTCCCGTGCTCGCCGTGCCCGATTCGGGCGAGCAGGGCGTGTTGGCCGAGGGAGCACTGCTGGTCATCGCCGCCACGACGCGTCAGGCCGGACTGCTGGCGGAGGCGGCCGTGACGTCCCGACTGTCAGTTGTGCTACGGACGATATGACCGTCCGCTACGGCGCCGGGTCGCCGCTGGATGTCACGACGAGCCACAGGCCGCCAAACTCCCGCACGTTGTGACAGAGAACCTGGTTGGCGCCTTCGTTGGCGTAGTAGTACAGCGGATGGCCCGCATACAAGACCTGCGTGGTGCCATCTGTCCGCTGTGTCACGCCGAGCTGACCTTGCAGAACGTTGCCCGCGGCGACCGGGTCGCCTTCGGTGAGCACAGGCGGCCACGCTTCGGCACAGTCGTCGTAGCACTCCGGCTGTGCTGTCGCTTCCTTGTCGAACAGGTAGATGGCCTGTCCCGTTCCGTCGAAAAGAATCTCGCCGAACTCGCTGTCGGCCGTTCCGACGACAGTTCCGGTTGCCGGCGCCGGTGTTGGTGTCGGTATGGGTGCGCCGGATGGGCTTGGGGAGGCACCGGCAGGCGGGGCCAGAGCCGAGGCCGAGTCATCCGGCTGGGCGACCGTTTCCGGCTCGCCTCCGCAGCCGCCCAGTGCGAGGGCGAGCGTGACAAGCAGGGCACCATGAGCTCGCATGACACTCACCTTGCCGCGTCCAATGGGATAACGCGGCTCGGCGGAGAATATGTCACCAGTCGGTAGTAACTTCGCCGCCGAGCCAAGGTCACGACCCTCGCATCGACGTACCGCTACGGTGATCGGCGACCGAACCCACGACCATGTCAGGGGACGCCGTGCTCAAGGGCTTCCGAGATTTCATCACCAAGGGCAACGTCATCGACCTTGCTGTCGCCGTGGTCATCGGCGCGGCGTTCATTGCTGTCGTCAACGCCGTCGTCGAAGGTTTGATCACTCCGCTGATCGCCGCGATCTTCGGCGAGCCAGATCTCAACGTGGTGGGCACCTTCACTATCAACGGAGCCCACTTCTCGATCGGCCTCATCCTGACTGCAATGATCAACTTCCTGCTAGTTGCGGCGGCCGTCTACTTCGTGCTCATCGCGCCGATGAACGCGTTCCGGGAGTCGCAGGCCAAGTTTGCCGAGGAAGAGCCGCAAGCTCCCCCAGAGGATCTGCTGGTATTGCAGGAGATCCGCGACCTGATCCGGGACCGCCGGAACGCGATCTGACGACCGGTCAGCTCGGTTCAGGCGATTCGACGCCAGCCGGCTGACGGTCTGAGGGCGCTTCGATGCGATCGGACCACAGTGGTGGTGCACCGGCCCGCGCGACTCGCACGGCGTGGCGCAACGAGTCTTCTGCACGCGGCGCCCGGTCCGGAAGAACGAGTTCATGGGCGATCTCCGTGATCGCCTCAGCCTCGGTGCGTATCCGGCCATCGGAGTCGACCCAACGTGCCACGGCAGCGAGCTCCTGCCGGGTATAGCAGCCGACCGGGCGACCTGGGTCGATCCGGGGTCGCGGCCCGCGCTCGTGCGGCGTGGCCGGCTCCGGTTCGACCACCGGCTCCGCCGATTCCAGCTCCTGATCACCCTCACTGACCGATCCCTCGCCGACCGCGCTCGCCCAATCGGCCCGATCGTCCGGCATTCCGATGACGTCGTCAGCCAGCGCGGCTGCCTCCGCCCAGTCGTAGGCATCGGCGGCGCTCACCGCTGCCTCGTACGCGGCCAGCAGCCGCTCGGTCTCGCGGTCCGGGTCGTCGATCCAAGCAGTCGACCAGAGCCGGTGCACCGCCCAGCCGAGCCGGGCCAACTGCTCGGGGCGCAGCCGGTCCCGATCCCGGACGGTGGGCCGCGCGGCATAAGTCGGCCCGTCGGTGTCGACCGCGAGCACCAGCCGGTCCTTGCGCGCCGGGTGCCGGGCGGCGATCGGGATACGCGCGAGCCCGTGCCCGAGGCCGACCACGACGTCGACGCCGGCCGCTCGCATCCGGTTGGCGATGGCCGTCTCGACAGCATCGTCCGCGGGCTCGCCTTCGCCCACCAGGTCGGTGGAAGCGTCGGCATCGGCGAGGACGCCCCGCAACGCCTGTGCCCCCGGGGTGATCAGCCGGCGCGGATTCAGGTCGTCGGCTCCAAAGCCGGAGACGACGATGAGCTGCTCGCGTGCGGCGGCAATCGTCGCTGTCAATAGACGATCACCACCCGGCCGGTCCAGCAAGCCGAACCGGTAGCGCACCCGGCCATCGACCGAACGCCCGTATCCCACGCTGAGAATGACGGCGTCACGAACGTCGCCCACGGCTTGTTCGACGTCCTTGACGAAGAACGGCTCCTCTCGATCCTCTCGAATGAACCGGGCGGCATCCGGCGATCGGACGAGCGCGCGCCGGAGGGCATCGTCGATCCGGCCAGCGTGCCGACGGCCAAGTGTCACCACGCCGAGACTCTGATGCGGCCGAATTCGGGCGTGCTCGAGGATCAGCTCGACCACCCGGTCCACCTCTGCGCGGGTGCTGTCGAGTGGCTCCTCGCCAGCGGGGTCCGCATCGACCAGCTCGTGTCGTAGCGGGGTGGTGCCGCGAACCGTCGGCGTTGCGAGCAGCCTTCCGCGGCCCGCGATGCGCGCTTGAATGTCGACCAACCGATCGTCCCTGGCCCGATACGAGGTGGAAAGCGTCGCGGTCGGCAGCGGGCCAGCGAGAGCGTCGAACAGCGAACGGGCAGGCGGGTCGGGCGGATGCACGACGTCGTCGTCGAGGTCGACCTCGGGCTCGGCGGCTGTGACGAATGGCGCCGACGTCAGCTCTTGGTCGTTACCCACGACGACCGTTCTGCGAGCCCGGGCGATCGCTGGCACCGCCTGCGCGACGGCCAGTCGGCCGGCGTCCTCGATGATGACGACGTCGAACAGCTGGCGAGCCGGAAGAAGGCTGGCGACGACTAGCGGCGACATGGCCCAGCACGGCACCGCTGCGAGTGTGACATCTGGTGCGGCCATGAGCAGCTCACGTGGAGTGCGTGGCCCGCGCTCCGCCGACTCCACGAAGACGGCCTGGCCCTCGTGCGCCTGGGCCGCCTCGGCAAACCGACGTGTCCTCGCCGCCCGCACCCGCCCGACGGCGGCGTGCAACAGGGTCCGATCCGCCGTTTGGAACCGCTCCACCTGTTTCTCGTGCTCGGCCGGGTCGAATGTGCGCAAAACGGCGTCCTCGGCACGCCACGCCTCGAGCAAAGACCGGTTGCGCGCGTCGTCGAACGCCGCCACGACCCGAACGGGGCTCATCCGCCGCTCGCGCAAGACCTCGATCAGATCGTCGAGGCCGGCGGCGGAGAACTCACCGGCGAGCTCGGTAAGCCGCGGCAGCGCGTACAGATGGCGCTCATCGGCTGCCAGGTCGGCCAGCCGAGCAGCCGCTTCTCCGAATGGCAGCTCGGTCAACTCCGCAGTTCTCGGGTTGGCTTCGATGAGCGTGGCGAGCCGTTCTCCCACAGCCTCGACCGCAATGTTGGCGCTGGTCAGATGTGCGCCAAGGCGGGGCGGGCGACCGTCGCGGGACCAGTCTCGCCAAGCCGTGAGCTGGTCCCGCGCAGCGGTCAGGGCCTCGTGCAGACCGCCGTGATCACGGGGATTACGGAGCAGGTCAATGGCCTGGCGGCGCAGTCGACGCCGCGCCAACAGGCCAACGGTCGAGCCGGGCGACGTGCGCCACGCCCGGTCAGCGGTGGCGGCCACCATGTCGTCGAGCGGCGCTGCCCAGACTTCGGGGCCGAACCGGACGAGGGTGGCGCCGACCATGTTCAGCAGGGTCACCGTGGCAAAACACTCCGCCGTGGTCTGGGGCCCGGACAGGCCGACCTCCACCGCAGCGCGGGTCGCCGTGTCGCGAAGCGCCGGCAAGCCCGTAGCCAGCAGTTCCCGTACGGTCACGGCCAGGGCCTGGGCGGCTTCACGGGTCTCGACGACCGAGCCATACCAGGCGGACTCCTCGTCGGCCAAGGTCAAACCCTCGAGATCGGCGAACTCACGCAGATGCGTGCGGATCCTCTCCAGGGCCGCACCATCCAGCTTTCGCAACGCATCGACGGAGATCAGCGCCGCGGTCCGCGCCTGCGGTGGCCCCTGGACGGCCGCGACCATCGCGTCGTACGCGGAGGTCCCCCATGGCTCGCGGCTCCGGTGTAATGCTTCGCAGTAGTCACCCAACACGTCGGCCCCGGGTGTTTCCACCGGTGCCGGTGCGTCGCGTGGCTCGGCGGTCATTCCGCGGGCGATCCCGGCGATCCGACCGACTGCGCCGGGTTGCGATGCGCTGCCGGCGGACAGGTCGAGCACCAGGTCGGCCAGCCCGGCTCCAGCCAGTCGGCGGACGAGGTCCTGCAACCGCGCTCGTTTCGTGCTGACGACCAGGGCCGTCTCGCCACGCCCGATGAGTTCTGCGACCAGGTTGGCGACGGTCTGCGTTCGACCGGTGCCGGCTGGTGCGTCGACGCGCAAGTGCCACCCGGAGGCCGCTCGAGCGACAACCGCGTGCTGGTACCAGTCGGCGTCAAGAACCAGGTTCTCCGCTGGCACGGACGACGATGTCGAGGTAGATACCACAGCGTCGGCATCACCCGCGAGCGCGGCGATGACGTCGTTTCGTTCGAGCTCCGGCCCGAACGTGGCAAGGTCGAGCGCCAGCGCCAGCGGCTCCACCGTGAAGCTGCCCAAGACCGCCCGGTGCGCGATCGAGAAGCCGTCGACGACGTGTGCCGGAGCGAACTCCCGCATCCGTTCGACGACGTACGGGTAACGCAGTACGCCGGTGGAGTCGCGCAGGTCCTCTGGCTCGAACCGCAGCCCAAGCTGCGAGTCCAGCGCATGCAGCAGGACGGGGTTGACCTCGGTCTCACCGGCCATCTCGATGACGAAGTCGGTCTCCGCGGGGTCGCGTGCGGTCACGGAGGTGGGTCGTAGTAGCACCGGCGCCGTGGGCCGATGAGCGGAGAACGGGTCG
This sequence comes from Jiangellaceae bacterium, assembly GCA_035697245.1. Taxonomy (GTDB): domain Bacteria; phylum Actinomycetota; class Actinomycetes; order Jiangellales; family Jiangellaceae; genus JACVRX01. Next base: position 720 of record DASSDH010000144.1, on the reverse strand, counting down.
GCCCACGTAGCGATTCCGATAGCCACGAAACAGCTGGCGATGCCGCGCTCGTCGCGAAGCTCGCGCGCCTTGTCGCGGATCGCCCGCACGGATTTGAGGGCCGAGCTGCGCAATGGCTCGTGCGGGAACAGCCGGGTCACGGTGACCGATTCGCCGTCAAGCAGTCGCTTCCGCGTTTCCGGCTCCGCTGCCGCGAGGTCCAGCGTGCCGATCTTGAGATCGCGGAAGTTCAGCAGCGGGTCGCGGCCGCCCAAAGCGAGGAGTTCGTCGGCCCAGCCCGACGCGGCGTCCGCCATCCGCTCGGCCCGGGCAATCGGCGGCGCGGCGGGCTCGTCCAAGGCCGTCATCGACGACCTCCGGGCTGCTCCCTCACCTCGCCGAGGGTAGCCATCACGGCCGCCACGGCAGGGGAGGCATGCCGTGCGGCGGTAGCACCTCAGACAACCGGCACTAGAGGTCGTGTCAATAGGGCACCGACGTCCGACTGGGCTGGCGGGCGGACGACTCTCATTCGGCCCGCCCGTCGAGCTGAGCCGTCCATGATCAGACCCGGTGCTCGACGCGGTACCGTTGGCGCGAGGTGACGCCATGCAGGGCGACTCCCACGTCATTCTCGAGACCGCCGACGGGCTTTCGTACGCGTCGCTGCGGCGGCGACCCGTACCGCGGACCGATCGGTATGCCATCGGCCAGTCGTTGCGGGAGAAGGTGCCGCGCTCG
>DASSDH010000143.1:0-24207 GCA_035697245.1 Jiangellaceae bacterium | reverse complement strand
ACCCACAGGAACGTTCCGCTCTGCCCGAAGTGGCCGAACGTCTCCGGTGAACTTGCCGACCCGGTCCAGTGCGGGATCTTGCGGTCGCGTATCTCGAAGCCCAGGCCCCAGTCATTGGGGTCCTGCCGGCCGAAGCCGGGCAGTACCCCGCGCAGGCCCGGGAAAACCACCCGGGACGCCTCGGCCATCGTCGTCGGGTCGACCAGCGTCGGCCGCTGGAGCTCAGCGGAAAACCGAGCCAAGTCGGCGACGGTGGATTCGATCCCGGAGGCCGGGGATCCGACCAGCCGCGTAGATACCATCCCGAGCGGGCTCAGCACGCCCTCGGTCATGTACTCGGCGAATGGAATGCCCGACCGCTCCGCCAACGTGTTCGCCAGGATCTCGAACCCCGCGTTGGAGTAGATCCGGCGCTTGCCGGGCTGCGCCACGACGATGTCACTGTCAAAAGCGACGCCCGAAGCATGCGCCAGCAGATGACGAATCGTGGCGCCCGGCGGCCCAGCCGGATCGTCGAGCTCGGCTGCACCCTCGGTCAGGGCCACAAGCGCCGCATACGCGGTGATGAGCTTGGTCACCGACGCCAGGGGGAAGATGCGGGAGAGGTCACCGTGGCCGCCGACGACGTGGCCTTTGTCCGCCACGACGGCCGTCGCTACGTTCTGGACCGACCAGCGATCCACCAGCCGCAGGCTCTGCACGCGTCGGACACTAGTCGGGTCTTTGCCGTGCGTTGGGCCAAGCCTTGTGCGCCCGCACGAGGTCTTGGATGTCCACGAACTCAACAGTCGCACCAGGTGACGGGTTTCGTGCGCGCCGCCTGGTGCCCCGCGATTCCGTCGGGCACAATAATCCGCGTCAACCGGTCCGACTCGGGCCCGAGGCCGTTGGGGAAGGCGTCCCTCGACCCGCCAGGAGGACCCGGTGACGACACGTGGCGTGCTGTACGTCCACGCGGCGACGTCGGCTCTTTGCCCACACATCGAGTGGGCAGTGGCCGGCGCGCTTGGCGTACCCGTCAACATGCATTGGACCCGTCAGCCAGCCGCTCCGGGGACGTACCGGTGTGAGCTGTCGTGGCAGGGCCAGCCCGGCACGGCAGCGACGCTGGCGTCCGCGCTGCGCGGCTGGCTGCACCTGCGGTACGAGGTAACGGAGGAGCCGAGCCCGGGTTATGAAGGAGCGCGCTACTCCTACACGCCGGCGCTCGGTGTCTTCCACGCGGTCACCGGCGTACACGGCGACCTCATGATTCCCGAGGAGCGGATCAAGGCCGCGGTGGCGAAGGCCGCGCTGGGCGAGACCGACCTCGTCGAGGAGCTCAGGCGGCTGGTGGGCGGCCCGTGGGACGACGAGCTCGAGCCATTTCGCTACGCGGGCGATGGTGCACCCGTCCGGTGGCTGCACCAGGTGGTGTGATCGTAGCTTTGTCCAGATTGTGGAATCCGGTCTCAAAATTGATTGACCCGTTCCTCTTCCGTGTTCAGCCTGGCGACGGTATGGTCACGACCGGGTAACAACCATAGACGTGGCCGCTCCGGCACCGGTGACTCCCCGGCCCGGTGATCCGGGCGAAACCAGCGGCCGCACCACGGAGCGCCCCGGCCCTGCAGGCCGGGGCGCTGGTGCTTCTCAGAGCGGGATGTTTCCGTGCTCACCGCGACGGGCGGGGGCGTCGGCGATCGCCCGGGCCAGCGCAGAACGCGTCGCCGTCGGCTCGACCACCTCGTCCACGACGCCGATCTCCATGGCCCGGTTCAACCCACCCGCGATGCGTTCATGCTCCTCGGCCAGCTCAGCCTCGACCTGAGCCCGTAGGTCGGGGGCTACCTCGGCGAGCCGCCGCCGGTGCAGAATCCGCACGGCTGCCACCGCGCCCATCACCGCGACCTCCGCCGACGGCCACGCGAAAACCCTGGTGGCGCCGAGTGCCCGGGCATTCATCGCGATGTAGGCGCCCCCGTATGCCTTGCGCGTGACCAGCGTCACGCGCGGCACACTCGCCTCCGCGAACGCGTGCAGCAGCTTGGCACCCCGGCGCACGACCCCGTCCCATTCCTGCCCGACGCCTGGCAGGTAGCCCGGAACGTCGACCACGACGACGAGGGGAACCCCGAACGCGTCACACATGCGCACGAACCGTGCGGCCTTCTCGGCGGAAGTGGAGTCCAGGCAGCCGCCGAGCCGCAGCGGGTTGTTGGCAACGACACCAACCGTCCGCCCACCGAGGCGGCCGAGGGTAGTCGTCATGTTTGGTGCCCACCGCGGATGCAGCTCGAGCGCCGAGCCGTCGTCGAGCAGGCCGGTGAGCAAAGGGTGGACGTCGTAGGCTCGTCGCGCCGACTCGGGCAGGCACGTGCCGAGGTCCCGGTCTTCGACCGAGTCGATCGACACCGTTCCCTGATCACCGAGCAGTGCGGTCAGCCGGCGGGCTTCGTTCAAAGCCTCCCGTTCGGTCGCGGTGACGACGTGGACGACGCCGGAGCGACGACCGTGCGGTTCGGGTCCGCCGAGACGCAGCATGTCGACGTTTTCGCCGGTCACCGAACGCACGACGTCGGGCCCGGTCACGAAGACCCGGCCATCTGGGCCCAGGACGACGACATCGGTCAGTGCCGGCCCGTAGGCGGCCCCGCCGGCAGCCGGCCCCAGCACGACCGAGATCTGCGGAATCCGCCCCGACGCCCGGGTCATGATCGCGAAGATTCGCCCAACGGCGTGCAGCGACAGCACACCTTCCGCGAGCCGGGCGCCGCCGGAGTGCCACAACCCCACGATCGGGAGGTCGTCGGCGAGGGCACGTTCGTAGGCGTCGAGGACAACCTGGCAGCCCTCGTCACCCATCGCGCCGCCCATGACGGTGGCGTCGGAGCAGAAGGCGACCACCGCGGTGCCGTCCACCAGCCCGGTCGCGGCCAGCATGCCGCTGGTGTCATCTGGGCTCACGAGCGTGACCGAACCCTGGTCGAAGAACGCGGTCAACCGGCGGTTCGGGTTTCGCGGATCGTCCTCGCGCGCAGGCTTCGCGGCACGGGCTGCGGGAGCTGGGCTGGTTACCGTCATCACACGCTCCGAAAGGCCAGGGCGACGTTGTGACCGCCGAAGCCGAACGAGTTGTTCAGCGCGGCGAGCGGCCCGTCGCCGAGTGCACGCGGTTGGCCCGAGATCACGTCGAGGTCCACGTCGTCGTCGAGATCGTCGACGTTGATCGTGGGTGGGGCGACGCGGTGGTGCAGCGCGAGTATCGCTGCGATGGATTCGACCGCGCCCGCACCACCGAGCAGGTGGCCGGTCATGGACTTGGTCGAGGTGACCGCGACCTGGCCGGTGTCGTCGCCGAACGCCGTCCGAATCGCGATCGCTTCCGCGAGATCACCGGCCGGGGTCGACGTCGCGTGCGCGTTGAGATGGGTGACGTCGGAAGTGTCCAGGTCGGCGTCGGCAAGGGCGAAGCGCATCGCCTTGACGGCGCCCGCGCCGGAGGGATCGGGCTGAGCGATGTGGTGGGAGTCCGCGCTCATCCCCGCGCCGGCCAGTTCCGCGTACACTCGCGCGCCGCGCGCCTGTGCGTGTTCCACCGATTCGAGCACAACCAGGCCGGCGCCCTCACCGAGCACGAAGCCATCACGCCCCTTGTCGTAGGGCCTGCTGGCGCGTTCGGGCTCGTCGTTGCGCTTGGACAGCGCCATCATGTTGGCGAACGCGGCCATGGGCAGTGGGTGGATCGCTGCTTCGGTGCCGCCCGCGACAACGATGTCGGCACGTCCGGACCGAATCATGTCCAAGCCGTAGGCCAGTCCCTCGGCGCCCGAGGCACATGCGCTGACTGGCGTATGCACTCCCGCCTGAGCCCCCACGTCTATCCCGACGTATGCTGCCGGGCTGTTCGGCATGAGCATCGGGATCGCCAGCGGCGAGACCCGGCGCGGCCCGGATTTCAGCAGCTCGTCGTAACCGGACAACAACGTCGTCACTCCGCCGATCCCGGAGGCGCAGACCACCCCGAGCCGGTCCGGGTCGATTCCATTGTCGGGCGCCAAGCCCTCGAAGCCGGCGTCCGACCACGCCTCTCGGGCGGCGATCATCGCGAACTGGCCCGACCGGTCGAGCCGACGCGCCTGCACCCGCGGGAGGACCTCCGCGGGTTCGACCGCGACTCGCGCCGCTATCCGGACCGGTAGCTGGGCGGCCCAGTCCTCGGTCAGTAACCGCACACCGGACCGGCCGGCGAGAAACGACTCCCAGGTCGTCGCGACGTCCCCCCCGACCGGCGTGGTGGCGCCCAGCCCGGTGACGACGACACGGGTCCTGGCGGCGGTCATCGCCTCAGGCACCTGCCCGTTCGATGAACGCGACGGCGTCGCCGACCGTTGCGAGGTTCTTGACCTGGTCGTCGGGGATCTTGACGCCGAACTTCTCCTCGGCGGCCACGACCACCTCGACCATGCCCAGCGAATCCATGCCGAGGTCGTCGGTGAAGGACTTGTCCAGTTGTACGTCTGCCGCGGGGACACCCGCGACCTCGTTCACGATGTCGGCGAGGTCGCTGCGGATCTCCTCGGTGCTTGCCATGTTCTCTCCTTCGGTGCGGTGGGTGGTGGGAGCTCTTCGGCTGACGACGTTGTCAGGGAATGCGGACCACTTGGGCGGCGTAGACGAGGCCGGCGCCGAATCCGATCAGCAGGGCCAGATCGCCGCTGCGGGCCTGCCCGGTCTCGAGCAGCCGTTCGATGGCCAGCGGGATCGACGCGGCGGAGGTGTTTCCCTGCTCGACGATGTCGCGCGCGGTCACGACCGACTCAGGCAGCTTCATCGCGCGGGCCATGGCGTCGGTGATGCGCATGTTGGCTTGATGCGGTACGAACAGGTCGAGGTCGGCAGGAGTGATGCCCGCAGCCTCGATCGCCTCTCGCGCCACCTTGGCCATCTCGAACGACGCCCAGCGGAAGACCGCGTTTCCCTGCATGACCAGGTGCGGAATGCGCGGGCCCTCGGGTGCGAACATTGCCTCGCGCCACTCCTCGCGCTGCCGGATGAGGTCGAGGTGCTCGCCGTCCGAGCCCCAGACGACCGGCCCGATCGCCGGCTCGCTCGAGGGTCCGATCACGGCGGCACCCGCGCCGTCGGCGAAGATGAACGCGGTGGACCGGTCGGTCTGGTCGGTCAGGTCGGACAGCCGCTCGACCCCGATCACCAGCACGTGCTCAGCGGAGCCGCAGCGGACCATGTCGGCGCCGAGTGAGAGTCCGTAGCAGAAGCCGGCGCAGGCCGCCGAGATGTCGAACGCCGCTGCCCGATCGGTACCGAGTTTGTAGGCGATCTCGGCTGCCGCGGACGGGGTCTGGTAGAGGTGGGTGACGGTCGAGACGACGACACAGCCGATCTGGTCTGGCGTCAGGCCCGCGTGCGCGAGTGCCTTTCCCGATGCCGCCACGCTCATCGCGACGACCGTCTCCTCGTCGTTGGCCCACCGTCGGCTGGCGATGCCGGACCGGGTGCGGATCCACTCGTCGGAGGAGTCGATCCGTTCCACGATCTCGGCATTCGGCACCAGCCGAGCCGGCCGGTAGCCGCCGATGCCGAGGATGCGTGCGTCACGGGCCGGACGGCTGGCGCGGATCGGCTTGCGGGCGGTCGTCTCCGTCATGCGCTCGCCACCTCCTGGGGTGGGGCCGGATGGAGCCGAACCAGCGGCTGGCCTGGCGCAACGGGGTCACCGTCTTCGACCAGCCACTCGATCACGCGCCCGCCATGGGTGGCCGGCACCTCGAGAGTGTCGCGCAACGAGCTGACCCGCCCGACCGGGTCACCCGCGTCGAGCTCGGCGCCGACTTCGATGCCCACGGCCGTGAACAAGCCCTTGATGGGCGCCACGACGAGCCGCCAGGTCGGGCTCGCGTCGATGGGGCTGGCTTGGCCATGCTTGTCGACGAAGGCGCGGGCGTCGTCGAGCTGGTCCGGCGTCTTCAGGGCGAACGTCTCCACACCGGGGATGGCCCGTTTGGCCAGCCCGGTCAGGGTGCCGGCAGGGGGGACCTCGAGCAGGCCGGTGATACCGATCTCGGCCATCGTCTGCTGGCAAAGGTCCCAGCGGACCGGGCTGGAAACCTGGTCGACCAGCCGCGCCAGGACTTCGCGCCCGTCGTGCACGACCCGGCCATCGCGATTCGACAGCAGCGGGCTGCGTGGGTCGTGGGTGCTGATGGCGCGAGCATGCCGGCGCAAGACCGCCACCGCTGGCGCCATGTGGACGGTGTGGAACGCTCCCGCGACCGACAGCGGCCGTAACCGGGCGCCGGCCGGAGGCTCCGCGGCGAGCGCCTCGAGCTGGTCGAGCGTTCCGGCGGCGACGACCTGGCCCGCACCATTGACGTTGGCGGGAGTCAACCCGTGCTTGTCCAGCGCGGCGAGCACGTCGTCGGATTCGCCACCGAGGACGGCTGTCATGCCGGTCGGGGTGCTCTTCGCGGCGGCGGCCATGGCTCGGCCGCGCTCCCGGACGAAGACCATCGCTTGTTCGGCGGTGATGACTCGAGTGCCGGCGGCCGCCGTTATCTCGCCGACGCTGTGCCCGGCGGCCGCGCCGACCTTGCCGAAGCCGTCGGCGGGATGCGGAAACAGCGCCAGCGCGCTGAGCATACCGGCGGCGACGAGGAGCGGCTGCGCGATGGCGGTGTCGCGAATCGTCTCGGCATCGGCCTCGGCGCCGTAATGGGCGAGATCGAGACCGGCCACCGCTGAAAGCCAGTCGACGCGAGCTGCGAACGTCGAGTCCTCCAACCAGGGCGCGAGGAACCCCGGCGTCTGGGCACCCTGCCCGGGGGCGACGACGGCGAGCACACGTCCACCCTCCCTCGTACCGACCCGTAGAAGCGCCCACGCCGCTCACAACGTCGTCTCACCTGGATTGGCGGGTTCCTACAAGTGGGAAGCTCACCCCGTTGGTGCCGGAAAGAGCCGGCCGAGACTGAGCGCAAGCCGCAGTGTGTAGGCGTCACGCGGGTTCGTCGGAGTGAGGCCCGCGAGGTCGACCACTCGGCGCAACCGGTAGCGCACCGTATTCGGGTGTACGTACAGCACCCGGGCCGCGGCCTCGACGGAGCTGCCATTCTCCAGGTAGGCGGCGAGGGTCTCGATCACGACCGGGCCGGCACGTGCGATGGGCTCGAAGACCTCGACCACCAGTGCCCGCCGGGCGTGGCCGTCGCCGGCCAGAGCCCGCTCGGGCAACAGCGCGTCGGCCGCAACCGGCCGAGGAGCGTCGGGCCACGCGGTGGCGGCGCGCAGCCCGGCGATGGCGGCTCGCGTGGAGGCCGCTGCCGCTGCCAGGTCTGGGACCAGTGGGCCTGCGACCACGGGTCCCGGCCCGAAGTGATCGGCGACAGAGGCCGCCGCTCGTTGTGGATCGGTGACACCACCCAGGACGGCGACCAGTCGGTCGCCCTGCACGCCGGTGAGCACGTCGTATCCGGCCTGGCGGGCTGTGCGGCGGATGGCAGCCACGACCGGTTCGGTCTCACCCGGCGGCGTGCGGCCCACCGTGACGGTCACGCCGCTGTGCGCGCTCCAACCCAGGGCTGCTGCACGCGAGCGCACCTCCTCGTCGGTCTCGCCCCGCAACAGTGAGTCGACGACGAGTGCCTCCAGGCGGGCATCCCAGGCCCCGCGCGCCTCGGCGGCGCGCGCATAGACCTCGGCCGCGGCGAACGCCACCTCCCGGGAGTACCTCAGCACCGCTTCGCGGACCGTCGGGATGTCCCGCTCCTCGACTAGATCGGTCACCGTCTCCTCGACCACGTCGATGGCGACGCGGACCATTTCGACGGTCTGCTCGAGAGTGATCGCTCGGGTCAGTTCCCGCGGCGCAGTTCCGAAGACGTCGACCGTGACAGCTGGACGGCTCGACCGGGGCTCGCGAAGCCAGTCCAGGAACGCCGCGATTCCCGCCTGGATGATCAAACCGACCCACGACCGCTCGTCCGGCGGCATCGCCCGGTACCAGGGCAGCCGCTCCTCCATCCGGGCAATGGATGCGGTAGCCAACGTGCCGGTGGCCCGCTCGAGCCGGCGGGCGATCCGCCCGCCGGTCTCGGCGGCTTCCACGGCATGACCCGACATCCCGGCCCGTGTGCTGGTTGCCATGCCGGGCAGCGTACGCGCGAATGGGTACCCGGACACCCACCGACTTGTCAAAGGGCTACAAGCCCGACCTCGGGCGGAGTGTGGGTCAGGTCTCGCCGCCGGCCTCCTCGGCGGTGGTGGCGGTGACGTCGTCGATCCGGTATGTCTCATGCGCTTGCTTGAGGGTCTCCCACGGCACGTCGCCGCGCCGGGCGAGCAGGGTGAGCACACCGATCGCGATCGACTGCGCGTCGACCTTGAAATGACGCCGCAGCGCCGCCCTGGTGTCGGAGAGGCCGAACCCGTCGGTTCCCAGCGACATGAACTCTTGCGGCACGAATGGCGCGATCTGGTCCTGCACCTCACGGGTGTAGTCGCTGACGGCGACCACCGGTCCGGGCGCCTCACCGAGCCGCTGCGTCACGTACGGCACGTGGGCCGGCCCGTCAGGGTTCATCAAGTTCCACTCGTCGGTGGCAACGGCCTCGCGACGGAGCTCGTTCCACGACGTCGCCGACCAGACGTCGGCGGCGACCTGCCACTCCTCGGCTAGCCGTCGTTGGGCCTCGAGGGCCCAGTTCAGCGCAACGCCGGAGGCCAAAATCTGCGCCCGCGGACGGTCGTCGCCGTCGCCGACGTCAGCGGCACTGAACCGGTACACGCCCCTCAGCAGCCCGTCGACGTCGAGGTTCTCCGGCTCGGCCGGCTGCACATACGGCTCGTTGTAGATCGTGAGGTAGTAGAAGACGTTCTCGGGCTCGTCGCCGTACATGCGGCGTAGGCCGTCGCGCACGATGTGCCCGAGCTCGAAGGCGTACGCCGCGTCGTAGTGGACCGCCGCTGGATTCGTGGCGGCGAGCAGCACGGAGTGGCCGTCTTCGTGCTGCAGGCCTTCCCCATTGAGCGTGGTCCGGCCGGCGGTCGCGCCCAGGACGAAGCCACGGGTCATCTGGTCGGCGGCGGCCCAGAACGCGTCGCCGGTGCGCTGGAAGCCGAACATCGAGTAGAAGATGTAGACCGGGATCATCGGCAGGCTGTGGGTCGCGTACGACGTCCCTACCGCCGTCCACGACGCCACCGAACCGGCCTCGGTGATGCCCTCGTGCAGGATCTGGCCCTTCTTGTCCTCTCGGTAGGACAGGAACAGCTCTCGGTCGACCGGAGTGTAGTTCTGCCCATGCGGGGAGTAGATCTTCAGCGTCGGAAACAGCGAGTCCAGCCCGAACGTGCGTGCTTCGTCGGGAATCACTGGAACGATCCGCGGGCCGATCTCAGGATCCTTCAAGAGTTCCTTCAGCAGCCGGACTAGCGCCATCGTGGTGGCCACGGACTGCTTACCCGACCCGCGCCGGGTCACGTCGTAGACCTTGTCACCAGGCAGTGTGAGAGGGCTCGACTTTCCGTGCCGCTCGGGGAGGAAGCCGCCAAGCTGGCGGCGTCGCTCGATCAGGTAGGCGTACTCGTCGGACTCGGTGCCCGGGTGAAAGTACGGAGGGAGCTTGGCGTCGAGCGCGTCGTCGGCGATGTCGATTTGCAGGCGGTCGCGGAAGCCCTTGAGGTCGTCGAGGGTCAGCTTCTTCATCTGGTGGGTCGCGTTACGACCCTCGAAGTGCGAGCCCAGGGTCCAACCCTTGATCGTCTTCGCCAGGATCAGTGTGGGCTGGCCCGTGTGCGCAGTGGCGGCCGAGTACGCCGCGTAGAGCTTGCGGTAGTCGTGCCCGCCGCGCTTGAGCCCCCAGATCTGCTCGTCGGTCATGTTCTCGACGAGCTTCGCAGTACGCGGGTCGCGGCCGAAGAAGTGCTCACGGACATAGGCACCGGACTCGGCTTTGTACGTCTGGTAGTCGCCGTCCGGCGTCTCGTTCATGAGATTGACCAGCGCGCCGTCGGTGTCCGCGGCGAGTAGCGGATCCCACTCCCGGCCCCAGATCACCTTGATGACGTTCCAGCCCGCACCGCGGAACATGGCCTCGAGCTCCTGAATGATCTTTCCGTTGCCGCGGACCGGGCCGTCGAGGCGCTGCAAGTTGCAGTTGACGACGAAGACGAGGTTGTCCAGCTCCTCCCTGGCCGCCAGCCCGATTGCGCCGATGCTTTCGGGCTCGTCCATCTCGCCGTCGCCGAGAAAGGCCCACACCCGTTGCTGGCTGGTGTCCTTGAGGCCGCGGTTGTGGAGGTAGCGGTTGAACCGAGCCTGGTAAATGGCGTTGATCGGCCCAAGGCCCATCGAGACGGTGGGGAACTCCCAGAAGTCGGGCATCAGCCGGGGGTGCGGGTAGGACGGCAGGCCACCGCCGAATCCCGCATGGGAGAGCTCCTGACGGAAGCCGTCCAGCTGGTTCTCCGTCAGCCGCCCCTCGAGGTGGGCCCGCGCGTACATACCGGGGGAGGCGTGCCCTTGGAAGTAGATCTGATCGCCGCCGCCGGGGTCGTTCTTGCCTCGGAAGAAGTGGTTGAAGCCGACCTCGTAAAGGCTTGCGGACGACGCGTATGTGGAGATGTGGCCGCCCACCCCGATCCCGGGCCGCTGGGCGCGGTGCACCATGATCGCCGCGTTCCAGCGCATGTAGGCACGGAGCCGTCGCTCGACGTGCTCGTCGCCCGGGAACCACGGCTCGGCTTCCGGTGGGATGGTGTTGATGTAGTCGGTACTGATCAGGCTGGGAACCCCCACTTGCCGCTCGCGGGCGCGCTGCAGCAGGGCGAGCATGACGTACCGCGCTCGGTTACGCCCGCGCTGGTCGACGACGGCATCGAGCGAGTCGAGCCATTCCCGGGTCTCGTCCGGGTCGATATCGGGCAGCTGACTGGGCAAGCCGTTGCTGATGATCGGGGAGCGGTCTGCGGCCACGACAATCCTTAGGGTTCAGGACGCTCGCGCTGGCGTCTGCGTCGGCTATGACCTTCGGCATCTCTATCCTCCACCGCCAGGCGCATTGCGTCACGTCGGGGGTTTTTCTTCTGGCCCGAGCGGGGCAGGCTTGGAGGTGGTGTCAACGAGTGGAGGTGACCTCATGCAGGCGCACGTCGGCGACCGCCTTCATGTCCACGGCAGAACGGTCGGGAATGTCGATCGGGTGGGCGAAATCCTGGAGGTCCGCGGCGGCGGCGGTAACCCTCCGTACCTCGTCCGGTTCGACGATGGGCACGAGGGCCTGGTCTTCCCTGGTACGGACGCTACGGTCGAGCCTGCGTCCACGACAGACTGAGCCGCTTCGGAGGGGCCTTTGCAGCCTCTAGGGGGAGTTCGCTTGCGCTCGGGGCCGCCACTTCGGTGAACTACGCCCACGAAGTCCGCGACGGCGGGCAGGCGAGGAACGGGAGGACACCGGTGGGCCAGAGCGCGGGCCACTCGGACCAGCGCGACGAGTCGGCGCGTCGGCTCGGGCTGCAGTCCGGGCAAGTGGTCCAGGAACTCGGCTGGGACGAGGACTGCGACGACGATCTGCGCGCCGATATCGAGGACGTTACCGGCTCGGAGTTGGTGGATGCCGGCATCGGTGAGGTGGCCGACGTCGTTCTCCTGTGGTGGCGCGACGGCGACGGCGATCTGGTCGACGCCCTGGTGGATGCCAAGACCGACCTGACCGAGGGCGGTGTCGTATGGCTGCTCACCCCCAAGGTGGGGAGAAACGGGTACGTCGACCCCAGCGACGTGTCCGACGCCGCCTTGACGGCTGGGCTGTCCACAACGACGACCCTCTCCGCCGCGCTGGACTGGTCCGGGATCAAGCTCGTCGCGCCGAAAGGTGCCCGCTCAGCTCGGCGATGAGCGCTCCGTCGGCCCAGGATTCACGGGACGGGGTTCCGCTGGCCGTCGCTTCCCCTCGGCTTGGCCGCGACGTGAGTTTCGGGGTGCCGCCGGGCCGCTAGACCCACATGGATCTTGTAACCAGCGTCACGGACCGCACATGCATCACCAATTATCCCGCGATCGTCGCGACGATCATGGGCAAGAGCCGGAGAGGCAAGCGTGCGAGATACTCTGAGCGGTCCTGTCTGGGGCGCATAGCTCAGCGGGAGAGCACCCGCCTTACAAGCGGGGGGTCACTGGTTCGATCCCAGTTGCGCCCACTAACCCGAATGCCCGGTTCGACAAGCGGTGCGTGCATCACGCCGAATCGCGGCGTGAAGCTCGACGCGGGACTGGCTCGTCGTCACTGCTGGGTGGCGGAGTCTGTCGACTGGTCCATGACGTAGATGGTGGCCCCTCCCGGCTCCTGATAGGTGGCCAGGAAGCCGCCGGGGATCTCCGAGGGCTCTGCAACCACGATGAGTGACTCTGCCCAGGCGGCATGGAAGGCCTCGACGCTGTCAACGACGAACAGCGGCCCGAGCGGGGCGTCGGGGTCGTGGGCGTCGAGCATGAGTTGCACGTCGGTGCCCGGCAGGGTGAGGGCGACGGTCGCGTCGCCCTCACGCCAGACCTCGGTGAAGCCGAAGCCGTCGCGGTAAAGGGCGAGTGAAGCGCTCAGATCGGAGGTCGGGACGAACAGGAACTCGAGTTTCATGGCGCATCCTCCGTGGCATAACTGGATTTGCCCACAGCATAACGACATTATGTTCTGGTGCGCGAGTGGATTCCGGTATCGACCTCCCCGAAGGGCCGGCTCGCGCTCGCTGCGGTCAAGGAGTTCGGGGCACGCCCCTTCGATGAGGTCACAGTCGGCGAGCTGGCGTCGGCGGCGAAGGTCACCACTGGCGCGCTCTACCACCACTTCGGCAGCAAGCTAGGGCTCTACCTCTTCGTGCGGGAGGACGTCGAGCGACGCCTGCTGGACCGGATGGAGGGCGCCATCGCGGCGTCCGTGCCCGCGTCGGATCGCTCCGCGGCCGTGACAGCCGCTCTGCTGGTCGGGTTCGACTTCGCCGTCCGCGAGGGCTTCCTCCGCATCCTGGGAGACCCGCCCGGTGGAGCGGACCAGGACCGGTTGGCTCAGCTGCTGAGAGCCAACACCGCTGCGGCATCCCCTGTTCTCAGCCGCGTGCTCGCCGCAGCCTGGCGGGCCGCTTTAACAGCAGTCGCCGAAGGTTCAGAGCCGCAGCAGGCCCGCGCCGCGCTCCTCGCGTTCGAGTTCCGTATCCCGTCGTGACCGGTGGCCATCCTCCAGCCAGTGGGAAGCCCTACACATAGGTCATTACCGTGGACTCGTGCGGATAGCGACCTGGAATGTGAACTCGGTCAAGCAGCGGATTCCCCGGCTCCTGCCGTGGCTGGACCAGCGCCAACCCGACGTCGTCTGCCTTCAGGAGACGAAGCTCTCCGACGATGCATTCGCTGAGCTGCTCGGTGACGAGCTCGACCGTCGGGGATATGCCATCGCTGCACATGGTGAGGCGCAGTGGAACGGCGTCGCCGTGCTATCCCGCGCTGGGCTCGACGACATCGTGGCCGGCATCGCCGATGCGCCCGGCTTCCCCCTTCCAGAGGCACGCGCTGTGTCCGCCACCTGCGGCGGCATCAAGGTCCACTCGGTGTATGCCCCGAACGGGCGTGTCCCGGGCTCCGACCACTACCACTACAAGCTCGCGTGGCTGGCGGCGTTGCGCGAGATGGTCCGCGTAGGTCCCGAAGCGGCGATCGTCTGCGGCGACATGAACATTGCACCCACCGACGCGGACGTGTTCGACCCCGACGCGTACGTCGGCCAGACACACGTCACACCACCTGAACGCGATGCTCTGGCTCAGCTACAGGCGGTCGGCCTACGCGATGTCGTCCGGGACCGCTGGCCGACTGAGCGCGTGTTCACGTACTGGGACTACCGGGCCGGCATGTTCCACCAGGACCTGGGCATGCGGATAGATCTGGTGTTGGCCACGACAACGGTAGCCGACCGGGTGCGGGCAGCATGGGTAGACCGGCACGCTCGCAAAGGCTCCCGGCCCAGTGATCATGCACCGGTGATCGTCGACTTGGATGAGGCCCCGGACGGCGACATCGGCCCGGTCGTACCCCCGCCCTCCGCGCCAGCGGCCAGGCGGGGGACGGTCCGGTTGCCCCAGTCTCGTTGAGGCGTCTGCGGGAATCGGACCCAAGCTGTTAGAACGGCGCTGGTCAGCGCCCGCAGTCATTGACGAGCAGGTGAACGCCACATACGGTTTTTGTGGCTATCTGTCCCATCAAATGGGAGGAAATGATGCGAAAAGGCACCCGAACTCTGCTCCTACTCTCGGCGCTTGCCGTCGCCGGCCTCCCGGCGACCGCGTCGGCGGCGGTAGTGGCAGGGGGCTCTGAGTGCGAAGACAGCAGCCTGTCCGTACTCGCAGAAACCCACGAGACGGCCCGCGGCGAGGGCAACGTCCCGCGCGAGCCCGAGCTAAACGTCAAATATAGGGAGTTGCCTGCGAGCGCAGTCGGCAAGGGCCACCAGCTGGCCGATGTGGTCGTGGTGCCCGTCTGGTTCCACGTCGTCCACGACAACGGGATCGGCGACGTCTCCGCCGCCGAGATCGACCGGCAGATCCGGATCATGAACCTCGGCTTCTCCGGCTTCTATGGCGGCTACGACCAAGGGTTCCGGTTTGAGCTCGTGGGCGTCACGCGGACGGACAACGCCGACTGGTTCTATGCCGGTCCGACGACGCCGGGTGAGCGCGAGATGAAGAAGGCGCTGCGCCGCGGCGACATGGGCACGCTCAATTACTACTCGACGACCGCCGGCCCATATCTCGGATGGGCGTACTTCCCAGGCCTCAACGACGCCCAGGCGTACCTCGACGGCATCGTCGTCGACTGGGAGTCGATGTACAAGACCTCGGATCGCTACGAGGACCAGTACGACCTCGGCTTCACCGCCGTCCACGAGGCGGGCCACTGGTTCGGGCTTCACCACACATTCAACGGCGGCTGCAGCAACTGGGGTGACTACGTCGACGACACGCCCGCCCAGAAGGTCCCAACGAGCGGCTGCCCGCCCGACAACACGCAGGACACGTGCCCGAAGGATCCGGGCTTCGACCCGATCCACAACTTCATGGACTACTCGTACGACCAGTGCTACACGGAGCTCACCCAGGGTCAGGCCGAGCGGTCGCGCGACTACTGGCTCGAATTCCGTGCGTAGACGTCCTCGGACATCGAAAGGGAGGCCGCGCACCGCAGCCTCCCTTTCGTTCCAATAGAGCCCAATCGAAGATCTCCGGTCCTCCCGACCGAGGGCGTCAGGGACTCGAAGTGGGGCCGTGATCCGTCGGGTCAGGCCGTGCCGCCGACTCCACCGCGGAGATCACCGTTCCGTGGATGTGGTCCGTCCCGATCAGTTCGACGAGGCCGAGCCGATCCATCGCCGTCTCCAGCGAGTCCGTGGCCCGCGCGATCTCCAGACTGACGTTGCGCCAGCAGCCCGTCGTGCAGCTCCCGTAGTCCGGTCGCTGCGCTGGAGTCAACGCCGGGCACCCCCGCATGTCGAGCACCAGGTGCCGGGTCGGCTTGGGCGCCGCGTCCGCGGCCGCCCACACCCGGCGTTTGATGAAGTGCACGTTGGCGAAGAAGAGCCGGTCGGAGAACCGATACACGACGACACCCGGAGTGACCGCGACGTCCGGATCACTGCTGACATCGGCGTAGCGCGGTGACCACGGCGATCACCAATTCGGCGCGGTCGCTGCGGGCCAGCGACCGCCACTGGTCCGGGTCGAGCAGGCGAACTGCCCCGGTCACGATGATCGCGGCGAGCGTGGCGTCCGGAGAAGCCGACCAGGAGGATACCGCCCGCGACGCCAGCCAGCTGCGCCAACTCGAGCCCGCCCACCCGGGGGATCGCGAACTCCGGCAGACCGGCCGGAACCGGTCCAGCGACGTTGACGCTGTGCGCGGCGAGGTCCAGTGACCAGGAGGCGACGATGCCGAACACCACGACCAGAAGCGCAGCGGGGAACCGGGGCAGGAAGAGCCGCAGACCGATCAACTGCCGCAAGGAGGCGGCCGCCAGGGCCACCGTGGCGGCATTGGCCTGACCCAGATCCGCAACGATGTCGCCCACGGCGATGACCGCGTTGTCCTGTCAGCGGCCGCCAACGTCGTGTACTCGGCGGTTCCCGCCACGGCCAGGGGTGCCAGCCCGGCAGCGACGAGTAGCGCGATGGTGCTTTCGGGCCCCACCACCAGCCACGGTGCCGAGCCGAGTAGCGCGTAGACCACCAGCGGCAGCAACAGTGAGTAGAGCCCGGCGGTGACGGGCAACCCGGCAATGTCCGCGTAGGCCATCGATGCAGGCAGCGCGAGCGCGCGACCGTGATCCCGGCTAGCGCGTCGGTCCGCAGCCGAGAGCGGCTGTACCCGCGTAGTGAGGCGACGAGGGGCAGGTATCGCGTGCCCAGCGGTGGCTTGCGCGCCGATCGGAAGGGCTTGCGCCCGTGGTAGGCAACCCGGAACGGCTCTAGCGGCACCCCCGGCGCGCGTCGCGCGACCGGGTCCGCATCTGCGCCGGGCGCCTTCCCCGTCGGGGATCCGGCTGGCCTCAGCCACCTCGACCGCCTCGCACCTGAGGCCGGACGCCTACGGTCAGCCAATCCGCCATCCGCGCACGGTAGTGGCTCTGGGCACGCATCGAGGCTGGCAGTCTCGTCGGCGTGACCGGCCGGTCCACCTGTCCGCTCGACGGGCTCGCCGTCGATGGATGGGAGGGGGTGCCGTCGTTGCAGTTCGGCGAGTATCGTGCCGGCCGCGTGGCAGGTCGCCTGCCGCGTTGAGTCCGTGATGGCGCCGCTTGCCGCCCCCCTTCAAGCGGCGCCATCGCGTGCCTCATGCGTGCGTCGCTGTGCGCAGGCCGCCGTGATGTCGCGGGCAGCAGGCGCACGTACGGACCTGCCGGATAGTGTCCGGCAGGTGTCCACCGTCGGAGACGTCGTCGCCGGGCTCGACGGGCTCTACGACCCTGCGCGGGCTGAGGCGTGGGATGCCGTTGGGCTGGTTTGCGGTGACCCGGAGGCCGAGGTTCGGCGAGTGCTTTTCGCGGTCGATCCGGTGATGACGGTCGCCGATGAAGCGGTCGAGTGGGGAGCGGACCTGCTGGTCACCCACCATCCGTTGTTTTTGCGGCCGGTGCACGGAGTGGCGGCGACCTCGCCGAAAGGACGGTTGGTGCACCGGCTGATCGGCGCCGGCGTCGCCTTGCACGTTGCGCACACCAACGCGGACAGCGCCGATCCCGGTGTCTCCGACGCGCTCGCCCGGGCGCTGGGGCTCGGTGACCTGCGCCCGCTCGATCCCCAGCCAGCCGAGGCCTTCGACAAACTGGTGGTATTCGTTCCCGAGCCCGACACCGAGCGACTCATCGACGCCCTGGCCGCGGCGGGCGCTGGCGCTATCGGCGCATACGAGCGGTGCGCGTGGACTTCGGCAGGTACAGGCACGTTCCGGGCTGGCCCAGGTGCGGACCCAGCAATTGGATCGGTCGGGACGATCGAGAGGGTCGCCGAGACGCGGGTAGAGATGGTGCTGCCGCGGGCAGCTCGGTCGGCGGTGGTCGCGGCACTCGGCGCGGTCCATCCGTACGAGGAGCCGGCGTACGACTTGTACAAGCTCGCCGAACAGCCGGGGTCGACCGGGATCGGGCGGGTGGGGGTTCTCGACGAGGCCCAGCCCTTCGCCGCGTTCGTGGAACGGGTCGGCCGTTCGCTACCCGCGACTGCGGCTGGGGTGCGGGGTGCCGGTGATCCGGATACGCCCGTTCAAACGGTCGCGGTGTGCGGCGGTGCGGGCGACTCGTTGCTCGACACCGTCCGGGCCGCGGGCGTCGACGTATACGTCACGGCGGACCTGCGCCATCACCCCGCCGCTGAAATCCGCGAGCACGGCTCTCCCGCACTGGTCGACGTGGCGCATTGGGCCAGTGAATGGCCATGGCTCGTCGACGCAGCCCACCAACTGGAGAACGTCACGGCAGCCACCGGCACTACGGTGGTTACCCGGGTCTCCGTGACCCCGACCGATCCATGGACACTGCACATTGCACCGGATTCACGATCACGCCGCGAGGAGGCGAGTCACCTCTGAACGCCGATCCGGCTGCCCAGCGCCACTTGCTTGATCTGCAGGCGGCCGACCTCGACCTCGACCAGCTTGCCCACCGACGTGCGGCCCTGCCCGAGGCCGCCGAGGCCGAGGAACTAGCGCGCGCACACGTCCGGCTGCGCGACCAGGATGTGGCCGTCGCTACCGAGATCGCCGACCTCGAACGCGAGCAGGCCCGTGCTGACGCCGATGTCGAACAGGTTCGCCAGCGCAAGGACCGAGACCGCGAGCGGCTCGATGCCGGCCAGGTGTCGTCGGCAAAGGAGCTGGAGAGCTTACAGAGCGAAATTGCTTCACTCGAGCGACGTCAGTCCGTTCTCGAGGAGGCCGAGCTGGATGTGATGGAGCGGCTGGAGGACGCCCAACGTCGGGCGTCGCACATGGCAGCCGAACGAGCAGATATCGAGCGACGCGGCCGCGAGGTTCAGGGCGCGCGGGACGACGCATGGGCCGTAATAGACGGCGCCGCCGAAACTCTTCGGCGGCAGCGGGAGCTCATCGCCGCGGAAATTCCGGCCGATCTGTTAGCTATGTACGAGAAGACCCGGGCCAACCGGGGCGGTGTCGGCGCCGTCGAGATACGGCAGCGTCGATGCGAGGGGTGCCGGATCACCATCGACCCGGCCGACCTGGTCCGGATTCGCGCCGCGGCGCCAGACGTGGTCTTGCGGTGCGAGGAGTGCCGGCGGATTCAGGTGCGCACGGCCGAGTCGGGGCTGTGAGCGGTCGGCGACTGGTCGTCGAGGCCGACGGCGGTGCCCGCGGCAACCCTGGCCCGGCGGCATACGGCGCGGTGGTCCGCGACGCCGCCACCGGCGAAGTACTGGCCGAGGTCGCACAAACACTCGGCATCACGACGAACAACGTCGCTGAATACCGCGGCTTGATCGCCGGGCTCGAGGCGGCGGCGGGGATCGATCCGCAGGCCGTCGTGGAGGCACGACTGGACTCGAAGCTCGTCGTCGAGCAGATGTCCGGCAGGTGGAAGATCAAGAACTCGGCACTGCAATCGCTGGCGCTGGAGGCGAGCCGCACCATGCCGCGGGGACACGTCACGTACAGATGGGTTCCACGCGCCCGCAACGCGCACGCTGATCGGCTGCTCAACGCCGCGCTAGATGCAGCGGATGGCGAGTCACCTGCTGCCGCTGAGACCACGGAAGAACTCACGGAACCGAGCGATCCGCCGAGCCGACTGGCGAGTTGGGCGCCGCAGCTCGGTGTCCCGACGACGCTCCTGCTCCTGCGCCATGGCCGGACGACGATGACGGCGGCGCGTCAGTTCAGCGGGTCGGGCTTCGACGGTCCGGCGTTGGACGAGGAGGGGCGGTTGCAGGCCGTCCGGGCCGCCCAGTCGCTGACCGAAGCCGGCGCCGTCGCGGTCGTGAGCTCGCCGATGCGACGCACCGTCGAGACCGCCGAGATCGTTGCGCGCGAACTGAATGTGCCCGTCCAGGTCGACGAGGGGTGGCGCGAGCTCGATTTCGGGGCCTGGGAGGGGTTGACGTTTCCCCAGGTCGGCGACCGTTTCCCGACGGAGCTCGCCGAGTGGTTGGGCAAGCCGGACGCCACGCCACCGGGCGGAGAGCCGATCGAGGCGCTGGTCGCGCGGGTCGCCGCTGCCAGGGACCGTGCGTTGGCCCAGTTTCCCGGAGAGACTGTCGTCGTCGTCACCCATTCGTTGCCGATCCGAGCGATCGTCCGGCTCAGCCTGGACGCTCCGCCACAGGCGATGTTCCGGTTGCAGCCGGCACCGGCGTCGATCACCGAGCTACGGGTTTACGCCGACGGCACGATCTCCTTGGTCGGGTTCAGCCAGGTGCCCTGAGCCCGTCGCCGACCTCGTCCACGCTCTGATCTCCCTGTCGTAGGGTTGCGGCTCATGCCACGGCGACAACTGCATTTGGCTGATCACGCAGAACGGTTGCAGGCGGCCCTCGACGCGATCCATGCAGAGCTCCACGTGCCGACCGGGTTCCCGTCGGCGGCTCGTACTGAAGCCACTCGCGCGGCCTCCGCGTCGCCGCGACCGGATCACGACCTCACTGATGTTCCGTTTGTCACCATCGACCCGCCGACCTCGATGGACCTCGACCAGGCCGTCCATCTCTCCAGAGACGGCCGCGGATATCGGGTGCGCTATGCGATCGCCGATGTGGCGGCGTTCGTCAGCCCGGGTGGCCCGATCGACGTGGAGGCACATCAGCGCGGCGTGACGTTCTACGGACCTGACCGCCGCGCGCCGCTGCACCCGCTGGAGCTGTCCGAGGGAGCCACGAGCTTGCTGCCGGACGTCGAACGGCCGGCGCTGGTCTGGGACCTGCGGCTGGACTCGTCGGGATCGTTGATCTCGACCGGGCTCACCAGGTCGTGGATCCGCAGCCGGGCCAAACTGTCCTACGGCGACGTCCAACGCGACCTCGACAACGGCAGTGCCGACGACATGCTTTTGCTGCTTCCCGATGTTGGCCGGCTTCGCCAAGAGCATGAGCGAGCCCGAGGCGGCGTGTCGCTGCCAGTGCCCCAACAGGTAATAGTCGTCCAGGACGGCCGGTACCGGCTGGAGTACGAAGCTCCGCTCCCCGTCGAGGGGTGGAACGCGCAGCTGTCGCTGCTCACCGGCATGGCTGCGGCCGCGGTGATGCGGGAAGGGCGCGTTGGCATTTTTCGGGTCCTGCCCGAGGCTCGGCCACAGGACCTGGCCAGGCTGCGCCGGACCGCCAAGGCATTGCACATCCATTGGCCCGAGAAAACGTCGTACGCAGACCTGATCCGGTCCCTGGACCCGGCACCGGCGGCGCACGCCGCCTTTCTCAACCAGGCCGCGACGTTGTTCCGAGGAGCCGGTTACGACGCCTTTGACGGGGGAGTGCCGTCGAGGGCCGGACACGCCGCCATCGGCGCCGAGTACGCACATGTCACCGCACCGCTACGGCGCCTGGTCGACCGGTACGGGTTGGAGGTGTGCGCCGCCCTTGTCGAGGGAGCCGAAGTGCCCGACTGGGCCAGAGCAGGTCTGCCGGTCCTGCCCGACGTGATGGCCGAGACCGGCCGACGGGCGGGTGCCTACGAGGCAGCCTGCGTGTCGCTCATCGAGGCGGCGGTGCTGACTGGACGGGAGAACGAGACATTTCCCGGTGTCGTCGTCGACGTCTCCCGAAAGGACGGCCGCGGCGAAGTCGTCATCGACGAGCCGGCGGTGCGTGGGCGTGTCCGTGGTGACGACCTGCCATTGGGGGAGGACGTCACAGTCCGACTGGTCGAGGCCTCGATCGAGGAGCGCCGGATCGCGTTCGCACTCACCTGACCGATGTCCGCGCTGGCCGATCACCAGGCGAGTACGTACATCACCAGGCCTGCAAGCCTGTTGACGTACGGGCAAGGGTGGTGAACGTGGTCATTCCGGCGACGGGTCCCGGGGCCAGTCACCGCCAGGTCGCGATGAGGATGGCGCCGCCTGCAGGGGGAAGCGGCGCCATCGCGTGACCCGACGCGGCAGGCGACCTGCCGCGCGGCCAGCACGATACCCGCAGAACTGCCACGACGGCACCCCTCCACTTATGCGCTCAGACGCCGTCAACAAAGCCATGACCGGACTTCGCTCCCGAGCCTTGACCCCGACGCGTCGCCCCGGCGCGCCCAAACCACCAGCGGAGAGATCAAAGGAACGGAATCCAGAGACTTGCCTTCCACCACCACTGCCGGCGAGTGCAGTGCGGATCAAGATCATGTATTTCATCGCTATCTGTCACCTCCAATTTGTCGAGGTGGGCTGGTCAGCTTCTACGTCGCAACGAATGTCCTGTACCAGCCCCGGAAACTGCTGGAGTCGGCGGACAGGGGTGCGTCATGGATCTGCCGATCGTCGCCGGCACGGTCTCGACGGTCATCTTCGCGACCAGCATGCTTCCGATGCTGATCAAGGCCCGCAGGACAAGGGATCTGGCGTCCTACAGCCTCGGCAACATCCTGCTCAGCAATCTCGGCAACCTGGTGCACTCGGTCTATGTCTTCAGTCTTCCGGCTGGGCCGGTTTGGGCGTTGCACGGCTTCTACCTGGTGGCCACGGGTCTGCTCCTGCTCTGGTACTTGCGCTTCAATCTCCGCGGGGGTACCGCCACCACGGGGCCGAACCAATCGACGGTTGTCGCGTAGCAGCACTCTGTCCGCCGATCTGGCAGCTCTCGGAAACGATCCTGAACTCTTCGCGGCTAATCAGACAGAGCGCAGAAATCGGTGGACGTCGGCCGTGGAGCCCAGCCGCACGAAATCCAGGTGCCCGTATTCGGGAGCCTGGGACGCCGCCGAATAGCGCTGGCGGTACTTGTCGTGCTGAGTCCACGCCCAGACGATGATCGATGAGTCGGCGTCGAGGAGATATCGCCATCGTTCGCGATTCGCGTTCCACAACTCCTCGCCTCTGACCATCCGGTGCAGCGTGCGTGCCGCCACCCGGCGCATCACCACCCTGCGCGGAAGGTCCAGCCATACGACTGTGTCAGCACGCTCCCAGATCACGTCGCGAACTGACGAATAGTTCCCGTCGACGACCCAGCCGTCACTGGTGATGGCGTCGGCAACATGCCGGCGAAACTGGTCGGTGGGCAATGGCGTCCAGTTGGCCTGGTGGTAGATCGCATCGAGTTCCACGTGTGGCACGCTGAGCCGCGCCGCGAGTGCCTTCGCCACGGTGGTCTTGCCGGATCCGCTGTTGCCGACGACGGAGATCCGACGCACGTTAGGGAACTCTACGGCCCCAGATGGTCACCAAGAGCTTGACCGCACGGCATCGAGCCACCACGCCCGACGACAGCGACGGCAGTGCGACCGGCACCTGCGGCTGAACACATCATTGTCACCCGCCGCAGGTCGGGCACCGCGTCTGTTCGCCGTCGAGGCAGACCAGTTCCGGGTCACCGGGCCAGTCGACACTGTTCGGCGAGCTGGATCGGTGGCTGTCCGACAGCAACGTGCGCGGCCAGATCTCGTTGCCGAGTCTGCGACAGTGACGACGACCCCGTCGTCGACGAAGGTCGGAGCATTGCCGACCAGGCTGCTGGTAGCGATTCGTTCGGCAGGCGCCAGCGGCGGCATGTCCTTCCCCGCCAGCCAGGGTGGGTTTGACGCATCCCGGACCCCGATGTCACGACGCGCTTCGTGTGCTCGACCAGGCGGCGGCGACGCGCCGCGACCATCCGCCGGCCACGGTTGCGCCATGCCGCCTTCCGGGGAAAAGTCAGACCAGGTACTTCCGCAGTACGAACGCGTGAACGCTGTGCACGTGGGGCTGGTATCCGTGCAGGTAAGGAGCGGTGTGGTGCGAAATTACCTCGACTGGCGGGGGCGGGCCCGGACGCGGAGATAGTCGCTCGGCCGGGCCCTTGACCGGGGAAGGAGCCTGGCCCATGACCACCGTACCGAGCGGACATCACACCCGGGCCGAACTGCTGACCCTGGTCGGCGCTGTTCGCCGGCTAGCGTTCGACCGCACCCTGCCGGCGGCCGGAGGCGCTGGGCAGGATCAGGGACACATTCCACGACTACGACCAGAAGGGCGGCATCAGTGAGCTATGACGAGCTGGAACGCCGCCGACGTCGACCTGCGGTATGCGCTACGTGCGGTGATCGCCCGCGAACTGGCCCGCGCGCCACATGAGATGAGCACGGTCCGGATCTGCGAGGTGAGGCGCAGACTGTGTGGTGGATCCGCGGAGTTTCGGAGGAGGGGGCTGATGCCAGGCGGCGGCGCGAGGATTGTGCGTCTCCGCAGCATGTGGGGGCGCCGCGTCCGCACCGGCGCGGTCGGGGTCGCGACGATCGCCGCCGTGGTGGTGCTCATGGTGGCCTGCGAATCCAGCGACGATGGCCGAATTAGAAGCGTCAGTGGCGAACCCTCGTGGCGCTTGCTCGGTCTCGGGATAGACACATGTAACGCGGATCTTTCCGCCGATGTGGAGGAGACGGCTGAGGAAGTCCGCATCCGGGTCCACGCGGAGAACAACACGACTGACGACTGTGGCGACTTGCTCCAGGTGACCCTCGACGACGCCCTCGGAAACCGGCGCGTG
>DASSDH010000142.1:0-14756 GCA_035697245.1 Jiangellaceae bacterium | reverse complement strand
AGGTCGAGCTGTTCGCTGCGACAAGGCAGGGCTCGCCATTCCTCCCCCTCACCCGATAGATGCCGATACCAGTCGAGACGGCGGCGGGGTCCAGGGATCAGCGGCAAGATGTTTTCGGCTCCGGGACTCCTTGCGCGAGTGGAACGGTCCGGTGGACGGGTGAGGTGGCGGCCGAAAAGATCTTGCTGCCCCTGGACGCCGACGATCAGTACGGCGGCGCTGCTCGACACTCAGCGCCAACGCCGGGTGTTGGGTCGTGAAAGGGCTGGCCGTGTGTGGGCAACCTTGGCGAGCACTTCAACCCGAGATGGACAGCCGTTCAAGGCGCACCCGCAAGGCTGGCTGATGTACGTCGTCCACAACGACACGGACTGGCCAGTCCTCGTGGCAAGCGTGGCCGGCGTCGAGGTCGGCAAGCTGGTTCCGCCGCACTCCACCTGGCAGGTTAGGCCGCCGGATGAGCGGCGCCTGACCGCGACTAACGAACCGGTCTGCCTTCAGTTCAAGATCCGAGGGCAGAACTGGCGTAGGGACGATATGGGGAGGTCTGCCGTGTCAAACGACAGCACTCGCACTGAGGGCCTGCCCTCCTAGCTGCCGGGTCCTGCGGTCGTCGTGGCTGGTCAAGGGTGGGCGTAGCCCATCGCGGCGCGACGCCGTAGGCGCCCTTGAGCAGACGCGGCGGCCGTTGAAGGATCGGCGGCATGGAGGGCTGGACCGGACGTGGGTGCCGGCCGATCCTGCCCGCTCCCCCGTCGTGATCGTCCGCCGCGAGACAGTGTCGATGCCTGCGCTGCCGCGCGCCGGCCGCCCACGCGGCGGCCGGAGGTCCCGCGCGGGCGAGCCGGTGGCGCGGCGGGCGCGCAGCGCCCGCCCTTGATCTCGTAGGGAAAGTCTTCGACGGGTGGCTACGGCTCCCGGGTCGACTCGGTGATCCAGTCGAGGTACGCGGGATTCCCGTGCTCGATCGGTAGCGCGATGACGCAGGGCACGTCGTACGGGTGCTCGGCGTTGGTCCGCTCGATGATCGCCGGGACGAGCGAGGCTCGGGTATGCAACGCGACTCGGGCTTCCGCGTCGTCCTGCACTGCGTCGTCCCAGCGGTAAATGGATCGGATGGACGCGATGTTGTGCCCACACGCGGCAAGCCGGTCCTCGACCAGCCGGCGCGTGTAGGAGGCGAGCCAATCGGCGCTGTCCGCCGTGATTACAACCTCGCAGTAGTCGGTCACAGGACGGCCTCCGGTCCGCTCTCGCGCAGCTTGTCCATCAGTGCGGTGACCTCGCCTTCGGTCTTTGCGATGGCACCCCAACCGCTGATCACAGGTCCATCGTGGCTCAGCCCGACCCACTTGCCGACCATGTAGGTGCCGTGCTGATGCAGGGCGAAGTACATGGTTCCTCGAGACCTCACGGCGCCCTCGTCCGCGACGTACCAGCCCATGAGTGCTTCGTTGTCGAACACCCGCAGCTCCCCGCGCCAGAGGTACGCGCCCTCCTCGGGGGTGACAGCGCCGCGGGTCGTGGCGACGATCTGGACCAGGTCGCCCTGCTGCCGCATCTCCACCTCGTGCGGGTTAATGGTCTCCTGGCCGTCTTTCCAAGACTGCCAGCACACCCACCAGTCACCGGTCAGGCTGATCCGGCGGGTGTCGCCTCCCGCTAGCTCGTCCAGCGAGATGCCGAGTGCTCGGGCGATGGAGCGCGCGACGGGCAGGGTCGGCTGGCTCTCGCCCGCCTCGTACCGCCTTATCTGCCGACCGTCGGTGCCGACCTGGGCAGCCAAACGCCAAGGTCGCGGAGTTCCAAGCCCGCGGAACCGTCCACCTGCACGCCCTGGTCCGCCTCGACGGCGACGACCCCGACGACCCGACCGCCGTCCTCCCGCCCCCGCCGTGGGCGACCGCCGAGCTGCTGAACGGCCTCCTGGTCGACGCCGTCCGCGCCACCGCGATCCGCACTCCGTTGCATCCCGATCGGCCGGATGGCTGGGTCGTGCAATGGGGCGAACACGTCAAGCCACTCACCGTCGCCCGCGGCCTGCCCGGCGCAGTGGTCACCGAACAGCACGTCGCCGGCTACCTCGCCAAGTACGCCACCAAGGCCACCGAACCCGCCGGGCACCTCTCGACCCGCCTCACCGAGTCCACAGTGCGGATCTACGCCGACCCGAACCGGCACACCGGTCGCCTCGTCGCCGCCGCCTGGACCCTGGGCCGCCCCGACGCCGGCGACGGCTGGTCCCGCCTGCGGCCCTGGGCACACATGCTCGGCTTCGGCGGCCACTTCGCCACCAAGTCCCGTGCCTACTCGACCACCTTCGGCGCACTCCGCGCTGCCCGCTCCACCGCCATGCGCCGCGCCAGCACCGCGACGGCGGCCCACCCCGAACAGCTCGCACCCCAGGACCACGACGACCCGGTCCTCATCGTCGGGGACTGGACCTACGCCGGTACCGGCTGGCGTACCACCGCCGACGCCGCCCTCGCCCTCGCCGCCGCCGACGCCGCCCGATCGCGACGACCTGCCGGTGTCGCTGCCTGACCATCCACAGTAGACAGGAGGAACGTCATGGGAGAGCTGGTGCCCCTGCGCTCGGCCGGCCGGCCGGTGAAGCTCGTCTACACGGTGGACGAGGTGGCCGACCTGCTAGGGCTGTCCCGAGGGCTCACGTACGACCTGGTCCGCGCCGGTACCATCCCGGCTGAGCGGGTCGGTCGGCGCTGGATCATCCCGCGTGCTCGGCTGGACGCCTGGCTTTCCGGTGTCGAGCAGGGTGCCTGATGGGCTGGGTTATCCCGACCCCGGCTGGCACGTACCGGGTGAACTGGCGGGACCCGGCCGGCAAGCAGCGGGCGAAGACTCTTAGGACGAAGCGAGAGGCCAAGGCGTTCCTCGCCCAGGTGGAGGCGGACGCCAGTCGGGGCAGCTACGTCGATCCGCACGCCGGTCGGCGGGTGCTGCTGCGCGACTTCGCCGCCGACTGGCTCGCTGGCCGGACCGTAGAGGCGACCACCGACGAGCGGACCCGGTCGATCCTGCGGACTCACGTTCTTCCGCACTGGGGCGGCTGGCCGCTCGCCCGGATCGACCACGTGTCGGTGCAGCAGTGGGTGCGAGACCTCGCCGGGAGGCTCGCACCGGCGACTGTGGCGAAGGCAGTTAACGTGCTGTCCCTCATCCTGGCGTCAGCGGTGCGGTCCCAACTCTTGACCGTGAACCCGTGCTCGGGCCTGCTGCTGCCGAGCAACCGCCGGGCCGGCGACTCGATCCTGACCGTGACCCGGGAGGAGTTCGCGAGCAAGCTCCTGCCAGCGGTCCCGGCCGAGTACCGGGCGTTCGTCTGCGTGGCTGCCGGCTGTGGGCTGCGATGGGGAGAGTGCGCGGGGCTGCCGTGGGACGCCGTCGACCTGGACGGCGCAGAGCTGCGGGTGCGGCAGGTCGTGGTGGAGCTGTCCGGTCGCCTCGACGTGCGGCCATACCCGAAGAGCCGGGCCGGTCGGCGGACGGTGCCGCTGCCGTCGTTCGTGGTTGACGCGCTCCGGGCTCATCGGCTCGATCAGGACGCGGCGGCCGAGCTGGCGTTCGGCACCCGCACCGGGACGCCGCTGCGCCGGTCCAACTTCCGGCGGCAGGCGTGGGCGCCGGCCGTCGCGCACTCCGGGCTGTCGCCTCGGCTGCGCTTCCACGACCTGCGGCACAGCTACGCGACGTGGCTCGTCTCGGACGGCGTGCCGATCAACGTGGTGAGCCGGCTCATGGGTCACGAGCAGATCAGCACGACCCTCAACCGGTACACGCACGATGCCAGGGACTACGCCGACCTCAGGGTCCGCGCGGTGTTCGCCGGACTGGCTGCTGACGATCTGCTGACTTCGGATGGGTCCTGACGTGCGCTGGCAGAGCGAACGTGCTGGTGGAGACGGGGGTGTGATCCGTCAGGACATCCCGGACGCCTCTCTCAAGACATCCCGGACATCTGAGGTCCTCCCCGGCGCGGCTGAGTTCTCTGCACTGAACTGGCCGGGACGCTCCCGGCCATGTCCAAGGCCCGGCTGGTCATCACCACGATCGAGATCGAAGGACGCAGTGTCACCGACGTCGCCAAGGCCTACGGGGTGTCGCGCTCATGGATTTACGAACTCCTCGCCCGCTACCGCACCGAGGGCGACACCGCGTTCGAGCCACACTCCCGACGGCCCAATACCAGCCCGACAGCCATCCCGCAGCCGACCATCGACCTGATCATCGCCATCCGCAAACAACTCACCGAGGCCGGCCTAGACGCCGGCCCCGACACCATCGCCTGGCACCTCGAACACCGCCACCAGGTCAAGGTGTCGGTCAGCACGGTCGCGCGCACCTTGACCCGGCAGAGCCTGGTGACCCCGCAACCGAAGAAGCGCCCCAAGGCCTCCTACATCCGATTCCAGGCCGAGCAGCCCAACGAGACCTGGCAGTCCGACTTCACCCACTACCAGCTCCTCGACGGCACCGACGTCGAGATCATCACCTGGCTCGACGACCACTCCCGCTACGCACTCCACGTCTCCGCCCACCGCCGCGTCACCGGCCGGATCGTGCTCGACACCTTCCGCGAAACCGCAGGCCAGCACGGCTATCCCGCCTCCGTGCTCACCGACAACGCCATGGTCTACACCACCCGATTCTCCGGCGGCCGGGGCGGACGCAACGCCCTGGAGACCGAGCTGCAACGGCTGAACATCATGCAGAAGAACTCTCGCCCCAACCACCCGACCACCTGCGGGAAGGCAGAGCGGTTCCAGCAGACGCTGAAGAACGGGCTCGCCGCGCAACCCCAACAGCCGACCACCACCCAGCAGTTGCAAGCACTCATCGACACCTTCGTCGACACCTACAACAACACCCGACCCCATCGCTCACTGCCACACCGCGCCACCCCAGCCACCGCCTACCAAGCACGACCCAGGGCAGGTCCGACCGCAGACCGCAGCCAGGACACCCACTACCGAGTGCTCAGCGACAGGGTCGACCGCGACGGCAAACTCAGCCTGCGCCTCAACGGCCAGATGCACCACATCGGGATCGGCGCCGAACACGCCCGAACCCAGGTCCTCAAACTCGTCGACGGACTCCACGTCCGCATCATCAACGCCGCCACCGGCGAACTCCTCCGCCAGCTCACCATCGATCCCAGCCGCAACTACCAGCCCCTCGGCCGACCTCCCGGCCCCAAGCCAAGAAATAGAACGCCGGACCCAAATCCTGGGTCCGGCCCGTCCGGGATGACGTGAGAGATCACACTGGTGGAGACGGGGGGACTCGAACCCCCAACCCCCGCCTTGCAAAGGCGGTGCTCTGCCAGTTGAGCTACGTCCCCGGCAACCTCACCAGGGTACCGGCGCAGCTCGCCCTGGCTCCAACGACCCGGCATGCCAGCCGAGCCACCACCAGGCGAATCCATACATCACCAGGCATACAAGCCTGGTGATGTATGGGCACGGGTGGTGAACGTGGTCATTCCGGAGGCAAGCCGAGCAGGGTGGTGGGGAGGCGTCAGGTAAGCCGGGCGTAGGCATAAGCCTTCATGGCGTCGCGCATGTAGACAGTCAGGCCTTCCCGGACGTCCTCGTAGTTCTTCGCGAACCGCGAGTCGTCGACGTACATCTGGCCCAGGCCGGCGTAGGACTCTCGATCGGGCGTCCAGAACCAGCTTACCAGCCGGAAGTGTCCGTCGATCGCATCGAGCACCCGCGGGTCGTCGACCGGCACCCCGGCGTCGAACAGCTCAGCGATGCGGTCGTTGACCGCCACCGCATCGGACTTGTATCCGGCCCAGTCGTCACTGGTCCAGCCCTGCACGTGACTGATGGATTCGTCGACGCTGTCACCCCAGCGCTCGCGGGCTTCGTCGACGTACTGCTCGGGGTCGAAGCCACCGAACTGACCGGGATCGAACCCCTCGAACATCTTCTCCACTGCCATGGTGTTTCCCTTCTCCAGATCCTCGATGGTGGCTGTGACGGTCTCGACGAGTCGGTCGAGACGCCGACGTTCTGCCAGCAACAACGCGCGGTGTCGCCGAAGCACCTCGACTGTGCTCGCCTCGCTCTGTGCGGCGAGCACGTCGCCGATGGCCTCGAGTCCCAGGCCTAGCTCACGCAGGAGCAGGATCTGCTGAAGGCGCAGCAACTGCCCGCGCTCGTAGTAGCGGCGCCCGCCGGCAGCCGTCCAGGCCGGCGGCAGCAGCCCGATCGCGTCGTAGTGGCGAAGGGTGCGCGAGGTCACGTTGGACATCCGCGCTACATCGGCGATCGACCAGCTCATGGCCACGACGCTACGTGTTGACGTTGCGTCAACCGCAAGTCCACGACCAGTGAGGTTGTGGACGGTGCGGTGGACGAAGTCGTGGATAACCAGCAGGCTCGGGGGAAAACCGCGACCGATCTGTGGACGCAGAAAGAATCTTGAAAAAGGTCTTGGCTAGCTCTTGCGCGGGTTGTTCCAGAGGGCTAGAAATCTCTCACGTCGCCAGTTATGGCGATCCGAGTTCAGGGGTTCGCCTCTGAACACGGGGTCACTGGGCAACCGGTGATTTCGGGATTGTCGTGACAGGCGGCTGGGTTCCGCAGAACCGGGTGCCGAGCGATCGGTCACCCGGGGACGTGGAACTCGAGGGGCTCCCTCCAACTCATACTTGGAGGGAGCCCCTTCCGTGTGATCCATTATCACGTCGTGCTCCGCGCGCCTGCGCAAGCGACACGCAGGAAAGTTCATTCGGTCTTCACCTGCCGGCCCAGGCCAACAACTTCTCGGCGGGCCAGGTGTTGACGATCCGGTCGACGGGGACGCCACACGCTTCGGCTCGTGCGCAGCCGTAGTGCTGCCACTCCAGTTGACCGGGGGCGTGCGCGTCGGTGTCGATCGCGAACAAACAGCCGGCCTCGACCGCCAGCCGAAGCAAGCGTTTGGGCGGATCGAGCCGCTCGGGCCGTGAGTTGATCTCCACGGCGACGTCGAACTGCCGGCACGCCTCGAACACGATCTCGGGGTCGAACTGTGACTCCGGACGTGTCCCCCGGCCTCCGGTGATCAGCCGCCCGGTGCAATGCCCGAGCACGTTGGTGTGGACGTTGGCGACGGCGGCGACCATCCGCCGGGTCATCTCGTCGGCGGGCATGCGCAGCTTGGAGTGCACGCTCGACACGACGACGTCGAGGCGATCCAACAGGGCCGGTTCCTGGTCGAGGCTGCCGTCTTCATTGATGTCCACCTCGATGCCGGACAGCAGACGAAACGGTGCCAGGTGTTCGTTGACGTCGGCGACGACGTCGAGTTGCCGCCGAAGCCGGGCGGGGGAAAGGCCGTTGGCCACCGTCAACCGCGGTGAGTGGTCGGTGAGCACGGCGTATTGGTGTCCGAGATCTCGTGCGGTCGCCGCCATCTCCTCAATGGGGCTCCCGCCGTCGGACCAGTCCGAATGCGTGTGCAGATCGCCGCGCAGTGCGGCGCGGATCTGCGCGCCACCCGTCTCGGGTTCCCGGGCCTGGTCGGCTTCTTCCAGTCGCTGGAGGTAGCTCGGAACGACGCCAGCCAGCGCCTCCCGCACCACCTCTGCGGTCACCTTGCCGATCCCTGGGAGCGTCGTCAACGTCCCGTCGGCGGTGCGAGCGGACACCTCCGCGGCGGACAGGCCGCTGATCGTGGCGGCGGCTGTGCGGAAAGCGCGGACGCGATACGTCGGCTCCCGGGCTCGCTCGAGAAGGTATGCGATCCGCCGTAGTGCCTCGACCGGGTCCATCTCGGCCCCGGAGTTCGAGCTACTGACGGTCGCGCGGCGCCACCGGATCGGTGGCCTCGGCCCACAGGTCCTGCTCAGCCTTGTCGGCCTGGACCCGCTTGTAGCCCAGGTACCCGGCTATGGCGACGAGCGCGGTGATGAGGACCTTCTTGTTGATCACGGTCAGCAACCTCTCGGGACGGTCGTGGGTCACCGCAGGCTAACGCAGCGCGTGCTCCGCACCACTCCGAGGTCGAGACTGCCCTGCCCCTTGGCAGCTGTCTAATCTGAGGTCATGACCGGCGCAGTGGTCACGGCGGTGAGCCGAAGCGACGCCCATCCCGAGCAGCTGCACCGCCCTCTCCAACTCGGGTAGAGGATTGCGGCGAAATGTGGGTGGCGGCACGTCGATGACAGGCGAGCCCATTCGTCGTCATGATGAGGCGGCACCGGGCCGCCCCACGAGGACCCCCGAGGAGGGCCAGACATGCAGTATCTGCTGTTGATCTACAGCGAGGAATCGACGGCACCACCCCCGCAGGATGAGATCGATGCGTCCATGGCCGAGTGGTACGCCTACACCAAGGCCATCAAGGACTCCGGTGTCCATCTGGCCGGAGAGGCACTGCAGCCGTCGCAGACAGCGACGACGGTTCGGCTCAAGGGCGACGAGCGCGTGGTCACCGACGGGCCGTTCGCCGAGACCCGCGAGGTGCTCGGTGGGTTCTACCTAATCGACGTACCCGACCTCGACACCGCACTCGACTGGGCGGCCCGCTGCCCCGGCGCGAAGTACGGGTCGATGGAGGTTCGTCCGGTCATGGAGTTCGACGCGTAGCAGTGACCCGACGATGAGCGGGCGGGCAGCCGACTCCGCGGAAGCCGTCTTCCGGGAGGAATGGGGGCGGCTGCTCGCCACCCTCGTCCGCTGGGTCGGGGATCTTGACCTGGCCGAGGAGGTCGCCGCCGAAGCGATCGCGGTCGCCCTCGAGCGCTGGCCGGTCGACGGCGTACCCGACAACCCGGCCGGCTGGCTGCTGACCACGGCGCGCCGGCGGGCAGTCGACCTGCTGCGACGTCGACAGACCTACGCCGCCAAGCTGGCCATCCTCAGGGTCGAGGCGGAGCGGGCCGAGACCGAGCGCTTCGACGCTCCGGCCGGCGACCCGGATGTGATCGGTGACGACCGCCTGCGGTTGTTCTTCACCTGCTGCCACCCAGCGTTGGCCGCCGAAGCCAGAGTCGCGTTGACGCTTCGCTACCTGGCCGGGCTGTCGACGGCGGAGGTCGCCCGGGCCTTCCTGGTTCCCGACACGACCATGGCCCAACGCCTGGTGCGGGCCAAACGAAAGATCCGGGAAGCCGGGATCCCGTACCGCGTGCCGTCGGCGGACGAGCTGCCGACCCGGCTGCCCGCGGTGCTGAGCGTCGTCTATGTGGTCTTCACCGAGGCGTACGCCGCGAGCCACGGTCCGGCCCTGATTCGCCCGGAGCTCGCCGACGAGGCGATCCGGCTGGGCCGCATCCTGCACCGCCTCCTGCCGGCCGAACGCGAGGTGGCCGGGCTGCTCGCGTTGATGCTGCTCATCGACGCGCGGCGGGCCACTCGCACGGATGAAGCCGGCGAGCTCGTGCTGCTCGAGGACCAGGACCGCTCCCAGTGGGACCGGGCGCAGATCGAGGAGGGCCGCTCGCTGGTGGTCGCGGCCCTGACCGGTGGACCGCCGGGTCCATATGCACTGCAAGCGGCAATTGCGGCGGTTCACGACGAGGCAGCGACGGTCGAGACAACGGACTGGGTTCAGATCGTCGGCCTCTATGACGCCCTGCGCGAAACCGCGCCGTCGCCGGTCGTCGAACTGAACCGGGCGGTCGCCGTGGCGATGGTGCACGGGCCGGCCTACGGCCTCCGTCTGCTCGACGACCTCGCCGGGGCGGGCCTGGACCAGTATCACCCGCTCCATGCCGCACGCGGCCGGTTGCTCGACCGGCTGGGCCGTTACCGCGAGGCCGCGAGGGCGTACCGGAGAGCGCTCGAGTTCGTCGGCAACGAACCGGAGCGGGCCTTTCTGACGCGCTGTCTGACGACCGCCGAGGAACGCGCCCTCGGGTGAGCCGCTGGCTTAGCTCGGCGACGCCAGCCAGGGCTTGCGGAGGTCGTAGTAGGTGGGCTCGCCTTCGTGCAGCGACATCTCCTCCTCCCACATGGCCTTCATCTCCGGTGGCATGTCCTTCTGCTCGCCCTCACGGGCCTCTGCCTCGGAGGTGAAGTAGACCGCGTTCGTGTAACCGCCGTCGCCGTGGAGGGCCACGACACCGCCGATGACGTCCGGGCGGAAGTCACTTCCCATGGACTCCCAACGCTCGCTCATCTGCCGCCACCGCTCGATGTCCCTGATGCGACCCTCGATCACTTGGACGAAGCCGGCGTCGTTAGACCCGCCGGGTCCCATCTGCACGACCTCTGGGCAGTCGTGAAAGGTGACGTCGCCGGTATAGAGCTTGGCGGTCTCACGCCACCATTGGTCCTGCTCGGAGCGCTCGCTGTTTCGTCGGGCCGCCTCCTCGGACTCGAAGCGCGCGAGTGCGACGAATGTGCCGTCGTCCGTCACACCGGCCGTTGTGCCGAGCCAGCCGATCGCGCCGGGGGATGTCTCATCGAGCCAACGGTTCCACGCAGCCTGGACGTCTGCCGCATCGGACACCTGCCCCTTGATGACCTGAACGAACATTCCCGACCTCCTTGTCGACTTTCCCCCGCACGCTACGGCCGCGGTCGCAGCGCGTCGAGTGCTGCACGGCCCCGGGCAACATGTGATGCACGATTGGCGGACTGACTTCACCGGTCCGGATTGAGGTGCCCAAATGACCGAAGGACCCCAGGACCCGACCTCCATCACGTTGGGACGCACGGATATCCAGGTCTCCAAACTCGGGATCGGAGCGATGGTTTGGGGTGACATGTCGACCGCGCCGTGGTGGAGCCCAGCTCGCAGCGCCTACGGGCCCACCAGCACGGCGGACGAGCAGCGGGCCGCACTCGAGGTCAGCCTGGCAGCCGGCGTGAACTTTCTCGACACCGCAGCGATGTACGGCAAGGGAGTCTCCGAGCGTCGGGTCGGTGAGCTGACCAGGGGCAAAGACCTCGTCGTGGCGACGAAGTTCCCGTTGGGCAACTTCTCCCGCGAGCGCAGCCTTCCCGTCGCACTCGATGAGAGCCTCCATCGGCTGCAGCGAACCCGGATCGATCTGTATCAAATCCACTATCCGTTCCCATGGATGTCGATCCGCAAGCTGATGAACCTGATGGCTGACGCGGTGGAGGCAGGCAAGATCCGGGCCGCCGGGGTGAGTAATTACAGCGCCAAACAGATGCGCACCGCCCATGCGGAGCTCGCCAGGCGGGGCCTGCCGCTCGCATCGAACCAGGTCCAATACTCGCTGCTGCACCGTGATCCGGATATCAACGGTGTGCTCGACACATGCCGGGAGCTGGACGTCACACTGATCGCCTATATGCCCCTTGCCGCCGGCGCGCTCACGGGCAAGTACTCGGCAACCGCTCGGCCCGCTGGATGGCGTCGATACATGCGCCATTTCCGCGGGAAGAACCTCGCCGTCTTGAACGATCTGCTCGAGTTGCTCCTCGAGATCGGCGGCCGTCACGGCACGGGACCGAGCCAGGTCGCCCTGCGCTGGCTGATGCAGCAGGAAGGAGTACTGCCCATTGCGGGCGCCAAGAACGCCGGCCAGGCGAGGCAGAACGCCGAAGCGCTCACGTTCAGCCTCGACGATGACGAGCTCGACGCCCTCGACCGCGCAACCGCTCCTCAGTCGAAGCGCCGGCGCTGAGTTCAGTGCTCTCGATGTCAGGACCTACGAACCGGCAACGAGCCTCCGACGAAGACCGGTGATGCGATCTGCAGGCACACCTGCTTGGAGCAGGTAGCGCTCGACACTGCCAAAGCAGTCGTCGATCTGAGCCAGTACAGCCCACATGACCTCCGCCTTCGCGCTGAACTTGGCCACAAGCCGCTCCCGCTCGGCCCGCTCGCCGGGGCCTGTCCGCACCCACTCGTCGTCGCGTTCGCGCAGGTAATCCTGGGTCACGGCGTAGTCGGCCGCGATCGTCTCGCGGTCTACTCCGGCCAGGTCCAGCAAGAGGGCGGACACCAGGCCGGTTCGATCCTTGCCGCCCATGCAGTGAATCAGGACTCCGCCCGGTGGCGCGTCAGCGACCGACGTCATGACGTCAGCAACGCGCGACCGATAGTGGTCCAGCATCAGCTGGTAGACGACGGTGAGCGACTCCGGTTCCTCGGAGAAGGCGTACACGGCGGGGTCCTCGAACGGGACATTGAGGTACCCGAGGCCGTGCGACCCCGGTTCGGCGAACGGGTTCGGGTGTTCTCGCGCCTCCTCGGGCCGGCGCAGGTCGACGATCGAGCGGACGCCATATGCGAGCAGAGCCGCCCGGCCGGCGGCGGTCAACGGCGTCAAGTTGTCCGATCGGACGATCGCGCCCCACCGCGTCTCCCGACCGTCGGCCGTGCGATAGCCGCCGAGATCCCGCGCGTTGAGCAAGCCCTCCCAGGCCAGCCGCCTGGTCCCTTCGCCCACGACACACGAGGATAGGAAAGGCGTGATCGAAGGCAGTTTGGTGGGCTACCTGGACTTGAACCAGGGACTTCTTCCGTATCAGGGAACAGAGCCTCATCCCGTGCACGACCTGCGTAAACGGATGGTGACGGGCTTCCTTGATCGGTCGAGTACTCCTGCGTCAGGGACCCGCCGCAGAGGCAGCGGTCCCGGCGCGGCGATCTGAGCGCCGGCCATGACGAGCTGGAGCACGACGAAACGCTCGACCCCGGCAGGTACGACCCGGCTCACCAGATCGTGCGGAATCGGCGAATGTTCGGGAATGTCGAGATTTCTGCGGGCGCACGCTCCAGATGCCCGCGCTTCGGCCGCCCAGGCCCGGTGGGGGTCAACGTTGGGGGATCGCCATGTACCGAATGCTGAGGATCGGCGCCGCAGTCATGGGTCTGCTGGCCGTGTTCGTTATCGCCCAACCGGCGCATGCGGCCGAGAACGTCTCATTCACCATCAACGAGCAGCTGGACTTCGAGACCGGCGTGTTCACGTTCACCGCCACCGAACCCCTCTGCTCGTCGGGCACGTTCGAGGACGACGTCAGGGTGGCCGCGTTCACCCATTCCGAGCAGGCACGGTCCGGCGGGGGCAACCTGCTCGTTCGCACGACGTACACGTGCACTGATGGCAGCGGCACCTTCGACATGCTCAAGCACATCTTCCTCACGTTTGGCGAGGAGGATGACTCCACGAACACCGGGCCCGTCCAGATCGTCGGCGGCACCGGTGACTACGAGGGAATCATCGGCCACGGGGTAGACGTCGGCACATCGGACGGCTCGACAGGCGTGGGCACCATCACCGGCTTTGTGGCGCTGGCCCACGCGGCCGCCTGACGCCACAACACAGCACCCCTGGACCCTGGTGGCCCGGGGGTGTTCTGTTGCGCGGTGGCGCCGATTCAGGGGGCGGAAGCGGTGCCGCGCTCATCCTCGGGATCATCTGCGTCGTGGCCAGCTTTACCCCGTTCCCTTACCGGTTTTACGGGATCCTCGGGATCCTCGGGATCATCGGCCTGATCCTCGGCTTCATCGGTCGTGGCCGCGCCGAGCGGGGCGAGGCCACCAACGGCATGGTGGCGCTGTGGGGATCATCACCAGCGCAGCCGTGGTGGTCCCTATTGATCGTCAACCTTGTGATCCTCTTCTCGAATTGGAGTGTGGAGATCACGGTGGGGGCGGCCCGGTGGTGGTGGGCGCCGCCTCGCCGGCGGCCGAGAACACCGTTTCGCCGGCGGTGGAGACCTCCGTGCCGGCGCAGGGGGACGCCGAAGAGGTCTCCGTCCTCGACGTCGAGGCGGGCGACTGTCTCGCCGATTCGCTGCCCGGGCGTGGGGAAGTGGTCGAGAGCGTCGAGACCGTGCCGTGCTCGGAGCCGCACAGCGAGGAGATATACGCCACGTCTACGACCCGAACGGCGACACGACCGGAACGCTCTTCGACGCCAACCGCTGAGACTCCTACCTGTGGCCCCAAGCCAGGGAGCCGAGCAGGAGGCCATCCCCAACGAATGCCGTTCTGGGGCCGCCTGGACTTGTTCGAACTCCTGTTCGACACTGGGAGAGTGGAGTACGTCAAGTCGCCGCCGCCGTGGGAGGCCGGTCGCCAGGGCACCCTCAACTCGACCGGCGCCCCGCGTGCCGGAGCACACGTTCGGCCAGCCGATGCCGGTCGTGGTCCGCATCGTGTGGGATCACGACTGCGAGGAACACATCGCGACACTCGCCTTGGGCTGGACCGGCCAACACGCCTGTATTCGCCTGCCGGACCCGCGCTGCCCACTCCACTGAGCACTTCAACGCTCGGCCGAATGGCACCGTGAACGAGTTCTTCCGCTGCCACGACTAGTCACGCAACGAACATGCCCCGCCGAGTCGCCGGGATCGGCGGGGCTAGTTGTGCGCCCCGCCCGCCGCGGAGCAACTGCGGACGGGCGGGGCGGTTCGGAGGCCTGGGTGCGCTGGCCGGGTCACAGTGAGCGAAAGGGGACCCCTCTCCGACCATGCCTTCCCTGATATCGGCGACGACATGTCCAAACCGCCGACGGGCGAGTTTGACGCCGCCAGGCCCCCCGACGTCGGTCATTACCCTGCGCCCCTACCAAGGTGTTCGGTCGCTGAACTGGAACGGCGGCGAATCCACCGGCTTCGAGGTCCGCGCCACCGGCTCCTAAAGTGCTGTCGCTTTCGGCAATTCCCACGTTCAACCCCTCATTCAACGGCGACGGGGATATGGTCGTGCACTTTACTGGCGACGGCTCGCTCGCCGAGATCATCGGCAACGACGCGGGCCGATACTTTCATGTGCACACTCTCGGCCCGGACGGAACAGACCGCCTCGTC
>DASSDH010000141.1:0-2483 GCA_035697245.1 Jiangellaceae bacterium | reverse complement strand
GGACGCACGACAAGAGTGTCTGCCAAGCTTGTCGTGCGCGCCCGGACCCTCGGTGCGGACGGCTGAACGCTCTTCGAGGGGGAGGGATCGAGGTGGGAAATCACGGCGATTCGGCCCGCAGGGATAAGGCTCTCGAGCTTGCGTACCAGCGGGCTTGCACGAACCACGAGGCGATCTCGGAGTTCAGGGTCAAGCTCTTGGGCCTGCTGCCTCTGGCGACGGGCACCGTTTCGTTACTTCTGCTCCGGCAGCAAGACCCGGAACACCCTGAAATTCTGCAGTCGCTGGGTCCGATCGGGCTTCTGGGTTTGGTCGTGACTGTAGGCCTTTTCGCGTACGAGCTGCGCGGGATGCAGCGGTGCCACAGATTGGAAGTTCAGGCCGGCACCCTTGAGGAGCAGCTCGGGCTGAGCACGGAGGAGGGGCCGTTCCTAGGACAACCCCCGAGATCGCTCGAGGGCATGTTGGGCCTGCCGGCGGCTGGTTTGATCATCTACGTCGCCACCGCGTTCATCTGGCTCTACATTGCCGGCTACGGGTTTTCGTGGTGGATGAACCCATTCCAGGCAGGGTGGCTGGTGCCCGCCTACGGGATCGTGCTAGCGGTGGCCTGGATGCTGCTTTCGCGGTGGCTACCCAGCCCGGAGCGGAGTCGACGCAATGACACCTGATCGAACAGAGCACTGAGCGCGCATTGCTAATGCCGCGTGACGTCCGCGGCGTTCAGCCACACCGCAGCGAATCGGTAGCACCGGTCTGGCATCCGCAGGTACACGTTGTGGCCGGTCCAGCCGAGCGCCACCGTCTCGAACTGCTCCTCGCCGTCACTCCGAAGAATCTCTCCCCCGGGGGAGGGGGCACAAGGAGCGCGGCATCGTCGCCGTCACACATGGCGGCCTGGTGCGATGCATCGTCCGCGCCCGTCGCCAACGTCGGCGCACTCGTCGTT
This sequence comes from Jiangellaceae bacterium, assembly GCA_035697245.1. Lineage (GTDB taxonomy): Bacteria > Actinomycetota > Actinomycetes > Jiangellales > Jiangellaceae > JACVRX01. The sequence continues at coordinate 1,534 of DASSDH010000141.1, read as the reverse complement.
TTCGAGCACGGGCTCGACCACGTGTCCTGGGTCCTGCTCAGAGCCTGACGAGGCGAGCTCTCGTGCGTTAGGCGGGCGAGCACTCGATGGAGCCGGTCAGAACCATTGACGGAACAAGCGCCACTCTCGTCCTCACCTCCCCGTCGCGACGCGCCACCTGGTCGGCGAGATCAACGGGCGTAGGTTCGACGGTGCCTGCCGAGCACCGTCGAGCACGGAGGAGGAGCCCGGTGAACATCCATACCGTCGGCGACCTGATCGCTGCCTTGGAACGTTTCGGTGATCCTGCCATGCCAGTGCTCGTAGAAATCGGAGAAGGCGCAGCAGACGTCGTGTCCGACCTTCAGCTGATCAACGTCGGCGACGAGCCAACAGCGCTCATCCGCCCGCATCGGCTCGAAGGCGAGTGAGCCGAGCTCGTGGACCTGTCAGCGTGCGAGCACCGACTGGCTGCCGACGACGAGCACATCCGGGTCTCCAGCAATCTGCGACGCGGTCCGTTACACGTGCTCCGATTGCCCGGCCCTTCATGCCTGGCTCAGAGCGGGTCAGCAGCCCGGACCGCCACGTGCAGCTCATCGTGCGAGCCATCGGTGGCCGGGCCTAGCGGGCTGTGACGCTTGGGGTGTGGGAGGCCCGCGTCATATCCAGCCGTGGGTGCGGGCGACGTGGACGGCTTCGTGGCGGTTGGCGGCGCCGAGTTTGGAGGCCGCGGAGGATAGGTAATTGCGTACTGTGCCGGGGGAGAGGGAGGCGGGGTGGGCGATCTCCTCGACGGGTGCACCGTCGGCGGCGAGTTCGAGGACGTCGGCTTCGCGGGGTGTTAGGGGGCTGTCGCCGGCGCTGATGGCTTCGGCGGCGAGTTCGGGGTCGACGTAGCTTCCGCCGCTGTGTGTGGCGCGGACGACGTCGGCGAGGACGTGCGCGGAGACCGTTTTGGGTAGGAACCCGCGGGCACCGGCGGCGAGGGCCCGTTTGAGGTGACCTGGTCGTCCGTGGCTGGTGACGATGACGCTGGCGCATTCCGGCAGCTCGCTACGGAGGGCTTCAGCGACGGCGATGCCGTCTAGGCCGGGCAGGAAACGGGTCCCTCCCGATCCGTATGGGTTGGGCCGATCGCACGGCGACTGGTTAGGCCTCGCCGCCGATGTCGGACTGGTAGGCCTGGTAGATCAGGTCGGCGCTGCGTTGTCGGGATCGGATCAGCCGGACCAACAGGGTGGTGCCGAGGTCGCGGACGGCGTCTACGGCGTCGTTGTTGACAGGTGCTGCGCCGACCCGGGTGAGCAGCTGGTCGATGAGGTCATTGATCTCGGCGTGGTCGCGGGTGAGGCGAGCCACCGCATCTGCCAGCCGCGGGGTGGTGCTCAGTACCCCGCGATACAGCCCGTTCGGTCCCTCGGCGATGGCGATGTGTTCCCGAAAGTCGCTGACCAGTTCGACCAGGGCGACGTGGACGCGCTGCGCCCAGGCGTCCCGGCGTCCGGGCGCGGGTGCGGCCAACGCCTGTTCCAGTGCGCTCATCGACTCGGAC
>DASSDH010000140.1:0-31361 GCA_035697245.1 Jiangellaceae bacterium | reverse complement strand
CCCCAGCCGACCGCGATCGCGGCCACGGACACGCCGTACTCGAGAATGAGGTCCCATCCGATGACCCACGCGACGATCTCACCAAGCGTCGCGTAGGCGTATGTGTAAGCGCTTCCGGCGACCGGGATCGACGAGGCTAGCTCGGCGTAGGAGAGGGCCGAGAACAGGCAGACGACGGCGGCCACCATGAACGAGATGATCACCGCCGGACCCGCGCGCGCGAGGCCCTCGCCGACGACCACGAAGATGCCGGTGCCGACGATGGCACCAACCCCGAGCGCCATGAGGCTCCACGGACCAACCGCCCGTTTCAACTCGTGACCGGATTCGTGCGTCTCCTCGACCAGCGAGCCGACAGGACGAATGTGGAACAAATGCTCTCTGGTAAAACGTGGCATTTGCGCCTCCCGGACCGCACGGCAGGTGATGATCAAAGTACTGCGGATCAGCGTGCGGTGTAAACCATCTGCAGGCCAGGGATCTCAGCATCTGGAGGCCAGGGGCCTCAGCCGGTTCGCAGCCCGCTCCCTTGCGACTTCAAGAGGGGCCCGAGCGGGCTAGGGCATGTTCGACGAATGGCCGGGGAACAGGCTCGCGTCCGGGTTGATCAGCACGGCCGCGTTGTTGACCGCGATCGCGGCCTCGCCGAAGCCGACCGAGAGCAGCCGCACCTTGCCCGGGTAGTCGGTGATGTCGCCCGCCCCGAACACGCCCGGCGAACTCGTCGCCATGGTGGTGTCGACGGTGATGTACCGATGGTGGACGACCTCGACCCCCCACGTTCGCAGCGGGCCAAGGTTCGCGACAAACCCGAGTGCGGCGATGACGGCCTGCGCCGGCCGGGTGATCGTCGAGCCGTCCGTCAGCGTGATCTCGACGGCCTCGACAGTGTCCCCGCCGAGCATCTTGCTGACCTGGGCATCGGTGATGACCTCGGCGCTGGACCGGCGCACCAGGTCGACCGTGTGCTCGTGGGCGCGGAACTTGGCGCGGCGATGGACGAGCGTCACCGACTTGGCGATCGGCTCGAGGGAGAGCACCCAGTCGCATGCGCTGTCCCCGCCGCCGACGATCACCACGTCTTGGTCCGTGTGGGCCGCGAGCCGTGGCACGAAGAAATGCAGCCCCCGGCCCACCCAGTCGGCGCCGGCCGGCAGTGGACGGGGTGTGAATGTGCCGATGCCCCCGCTGACGATGACGGCCCGGGATCGGATGACCGAACCAACGTCGGTTCGGACGTCGATGACGCCGTCGCCCGGTCGGGTGAGATCCTGCGCCTCCTGGCCCAGCAGGTAGGTCGGATCGAACTGGGCTGCCTGCTCGACCAGTCCCTCGACCAGGTCACGTCCCTTGACCGACGGGAACCCGGCGACGTCGAAGATCGCCTTCTCCGGGTACATGGCGGTGACCTGTCCGCCTGGCTCGGGCAGCGAGTCGACCAGCGCTGCCGTCAGGCCACGGAACCCGGCGTAGTACGCGGCGTAGATGCCGACCGGGCCGGCGCCGACGATCAGCAGGTCGCGCTCGACGAGCGGCTCGCGAACACCGGTGTCGACTTCAGCCACCAGGCCAGCGTATTCAGATCACGGAGGATGATGACGTCTCCACCAGATGATGGGCCGTGCCGGAGGAGATCGCCGACCACGGTTGCGCCGCCTAATATCCGGAGGCGACGTTCTCGTCTCGCCAGAGGAGCAGCCCTGACATGAGCAGCACGCCGACGTCGACGCCGATCGTCGGCCGACTCGAGCTCGGAGCGACCCGATGAGGATGCTGTGACCTTGCGCCGAGTGGTTCCGTCCGTCGACGCCGACGCGTGCATCATCGGCGCCGGGCCCAACGGACTGGTCGCCTCGATCGCGTTGGCAGATGCCGGATGGGACGTGGTCCTCGTCGAGGGCAGTCATCTCGGCGGCGCGGTCCGGTCGGTACGTCGACGGCCCGAAACGGTGACCGACCTGTTCAGCGCTTTCTACCCGCTTGCCGCCGCCTCGCCCGTGCTGCGCGCACTCGAACTCGACCGGCACGGGTTGGAGTGGTCGCACGCCGACGTCGTGCTGGCTCACCCGGCAAACGAGAAGACCACCGAGGCTGCAGCCCTGTATCGCGACGTTCGCCAGACGGCCAAACAACTGGACCACGACCACCCGGGCGACGGCGAGCGTTGGCAGGAACTGTTCGCCGAATGGCAGCGGTTGCGCGAGCCACTGCTGGACGCGTTGTTCTCTCCTTTCCCGCCGATGCGGCCGGCGGCCCGATTGGCCCGCCTGCTCGGCCTCGCCGACGGTCTCCGCCTGGCCCGATTTCTCCTGCTGCCGGTACGCCGGATGGGTGAGGAACTGTTCCGGGGCGAACACGGCAGATTGCTTCTCACCGGCAATGCGCTGCATGCCGATGTGCCGTTGACCGCGCCGGTGAGCGGCACGTTCGGCTGGCTGCTCGCCATGCTGGGCCAGGACGTCGGGTTCCCGGCCCCCCGGGGAGGCGCAGGGGCGTTGTCCGACGCGCTGGCACGTCGGGCTCGCGCCGCAGGCGTCGAGATTCTCGTCGGCACGCCGGTAGAGGACGTCTTGGTCGCCGGCGGACGCGCGGTCGGTGCTCGATTGGCCGACGGCCGGCTGATCCGGTCCCGCCGTGCCGTGCTGGCGGCAATCGACGCCGAGACCCTGCTGCGCAAGCTGATACCAAGCGACGCGCTGCCGCGTCGACTGGTCGACGACCTGGACCATTTCGACCGCGACCTTCCGACGGTCAAGGTCAACTGGACTCTTCCCCGGACACCGCAGTGGCGAGCTGATCCGGCCGGCCGTTCTGGCGTCCTCCACATCGGAGCTGATACCGACGGTGCCGTGCGCTGGAGCGAGCAGATCGAGCGTGGCGAGCTGTCTGACCGGCCGTTCATGCTGGTTGGGCAGATGACCACGGCCGACCCGTCCCGGTCCAGCGACGGTTCGGAAAGCCTGTGGGCGTACACCCACCTACCGCGCGGGTACACGGTCAGGAACCGCGGCGCCGATGCCATGTCGGCTGCGGTGGCCGACACGGTGGCCCGGATGGAAGAGGTGTTGAATGCGCACGCCCCCGGCTTCGCCAACGGGGCCATCGACCGGTTCGTCCAGGGTCCCTCCGAGTTGGCCGCCGTGAACCCGAACCTGGTCGACGGCGGAGTCGGCGGCGGAACGTCGCAGTTGCACCAGCAACTGGTGTTCCGCCCGGTCCCAGGCCTTGGCCGTCCGGAACTACCGATCGAGAATCTGTACCTGGCCGGGGCATCCGCGCATCCGGGCGGAGGGGTGCACGGAGCAAGTGGCTGGAACGCCGCCAGGGCGTGTTTGGCGAACCACGGCCTCTTCGGCGGGCTGCGCCGCCGATCGGTCAGCGCGGTCCTCGACCGGCTCTACCGGGATCGCGTCGAATAGCGCACCCGACTCACTGCTGCGCCTGCTCCTTGAGCTTATGGTCGAGCTCCTGTTTGGACATCGAGCTGGCACCGGTGAGTTCCACGTTCTCTGCCATCTGAAGCAACTCGTCCTTGGTCGCCTCGCCGGGCAGGTCGCCGAGGTGTTCTGCTCGACTCTGGAGGAAAGCGTCGGCGAGTTCCTGCCTGCGACCGTCGGCCAAGCCGGTGCGTATTGCCGGCAGTACCGAACTCTCTTCTTCCTCGACGTGATGGCTGACGGCGTCGACCAACTCGGCGAGTAGGCGGTCGAACTCGGCGCTTGCCGGATCAGTTGCCTGCAGGCGCTTGAGAAGCTGCTCGGCCTCGAGGTGCTCCTCCTGACTGTGGGCCACTTCCTCGCTCGCGCCGGCCTCGTCTCGGGCAACCGAATAGACCTCTGCCTCTTCGGCTCGACTGTGCGCAATCAGCAGAGTGCTGAGGACAGGCAGATTGCGGGCGCGCTGGCTGGGTTCGTTCTCCAGCAGGTCGAAGAGTCGCTCGAGCTCTCGGTGGTCAGCCATGATCATGTCGACCACGTCATCCGGCATAGCGATACCTCCCTTGCGGTTGTCAGGCCGCAGGCTTCTTACCCGCTCATTACCGCGCGAACCTCTGCCTCAGCTGAGCTTGTCGTGAGTGACAAAGAGCACTAATGACCAGCGCATAGTCCGGCGTGCGGTGGGTACCGAGGTGGGTCTATGCCCACCAATACGGAGGTTGCGACGGCGCCCTTCCTGGACCGGGGGGCGCCGCCGTCGGCTCGTACTCGGCCGGTCAGGACTTCGCCGACCCCGCCGCAGGGAACCTCAGCCATCCTCTCTGGATTTCTTCTCTTCGCCCCCGTCCGCCTGGTCGCGCTCGTCGGCGGTCTCCGCCGGTTTCGCCGGGTCAGGGATCGAGTCCGCCTTCACGGCATCACGCTGGCCCAGCGGCTCGGGTTCGCCTTTGGTCGTGTCCTTTATGGTCTGCTGCTCCATCTCAGCGTTGATCTCGGCGCCGAGCAGGGCGGCATACGAGCTGAGCCACAACCAGAGCTGGAGGACGACGACACCGGCAAGAGTCCCGTAGGTCTTGCCGTAGGAACCGAAGTTGTCAACATAGAAAGAGAACCCGACCGAGCCCACGACCCACAAGACAGTGGCCACGACGGCGCCGATCGACACCCAGCGGAATTTCGGCGCATCCCGGTCCGGCCCCAACCGATAGAGCGCGGCAAGTGCGACGAGCACCGCGATGATCAAACCGAGCCATCGGCCAGCCTGGACCAGAGCCCGCAACCAGTTGGGTAGGTCGAGCGCGTCGAGAATCACCGGCAGGGCCGCCACCAGTGCCACGGCCAGGACCATGAAGACGATCGCGCCGAGTGTCAGACCCAGGGCCAGCAACCGGCTCTTGACGAACCCGCGCTCGTCCTCCTCGTCGTAGGCGACATTGAGCGCCGTGATCAGGTTGCTGATACCTCCGGAGGCGCTCCACAAAGCAAGCAAGATCGCGATGACAAACCCGATCCCGAGCGCTCGGTCCGACGTTTCGACGAGCGAATTCATCTGCGTTTCAAGTAGCTCCTCGACTGCGTTGGGAAGTGCAGAACCGAACGACTCGACCTGGGCGGCGACATCGGCCGGCTCGCTGACGAGGCCGTAGAGCAGGATGAGCGCGATCAGCGTCGGGACCAGGGCCAGGAAGGCGTAGAAGGCGACACCGGCCGCCAGCAGCGGGACGGCATCCTTCTTGGCCTCTTTCCATGCGCGCCTGACGATCTGCCGCCAGCCGGGCTTTGGGATCTCGCTCGGGCGATCGGCCTGTACACCGGGTACCGTCTGTTGAGAGCTGGTCACGGCAGCAGATTTACCCATGGTCCGCGAACCTCATGCTCATAGCCACGGTGCCCTACGGTTGGACGCCATGGTCGAGACGTCGACGAACAATCTGGGGTCTAGGCCGGAGCGCCGCCTCATCCTCGTCGGACTGCTGCGCGCTTCGCTGACCACCGCGGTCCTGGTGGCGCTCTACTACGTCCTACCGATGAACGAGACATTGCGCCTGTCGGCCGTGGTACGGCTCGTCGTCGGCCTGATCATCTTTGCTGGTGTCACCACCTGGCAGATCCGCAGGATTCTCCGGTCGAGATACCCGGGCGTTCGCGCTGTCGAAGCCCTGGCGGTCGCAGCGCCGCTATTCATCCTGCTCTTCGCGTCGACCTATTTCCTGATGTCCGGCGGCGGATCGTCGAACTTCAGCCGGAGCATGAACCGGACCGACGCGCTCTACTTCACCGTCACTACGTTTGCCACCGTGGGGTTCGGTGACATCACTGCGACCAGCCAGATCGCTCGGTTGATGGTCACCGTGCAGATGGTCCTGGACCTGCTGATCCTCGGCTTCGGCCTGCGTGCCTTTCTCGGTGCCGTGCAAATGGGCCGCCAGCGCCAAGCCACCGTCGACGACCAATCCGGACCGAATAATCAGTGAGGACCGATCAAATCGAGCCGCTCTTGCGGTCAAGACGCTGGAGTAGGTCGTGCGCGGCAAGCTCGACCTCCTTGTGCCGCCACTCCATCGCTCGATAGACGCAGGCGATGAGGCCCATGCGGTGGATGCGTCGGAAGTCGCCGTAGACAAACGCATATCGTGCCTTTGTCTCGTCCGCCGCCCCCTCGGTCAGGCCGAGGTGCCATTGTGCGTACTCGTCCCAGGAATGCGACTTCAGGTACTTGTTCTCGTCGTCGGCGCGCGGCTGCCGTTCCCCCCAGTCGCTGTTGAGGACGTATTGCCGGGCGTCGATGAGCTGCCGGGCCCGAGCCACGGCGGCGTCGTTGACGGAATACCTGGCCATGGCGCATGTCTAGCGCACGGCCTCCGCTACAGGCCAGCGCTGGCCGACGGCGCGGCGAGCAAACCAAAGCAGGCGGCGGTGACCGCGGCGATCGTTGCCATCGCGAGGCGCCCGGCAAGCCGACGTGCCAGCCGGCTGACCTGTCGAAACCAGACCATGCCGGGGAGAGCCGGCAGACCCTAGGCGTGATACATGCTCGGATGTGATTTGTCCCACCGAGCCGGCCCCGAGTTCCGGGGTTCAGGTCACCCGGTGCCGCCCTGCGATCCGCGCTCATACTTGAACGAGATCCGGACCTTCGTGCGATAGGTCACACCCTCCGCCTCGAGGACCATGTCCTGCGCCACGACCTCGGCGACGCGGAGATCGCGAATTGTCTGACGCGCCGTATTGACAGCCTCGAGGGCCGCTGCCTCCCACGACTCAGCGCTGGTGCCGATGACATCCGTCACCCGATAAACGCTCATCCGATCCTCCTGCCGACCGCACTCTCGTGGTGGACAGTCCTACTGGAGTGATCGCCTGACCACAAGGGACACCGCCACAGCGCTTTTGCGAACGGCCAGGTCCGCCGCTTGTACCACAGAGCCGCCCGTTGGTCAGCTGCCCTCGACGAGAAGCGCTTCGGCGACGGCTCCGGCCACTAGCCGCGGGGCGTACGGGAATTGGCGCAGCCGTCCCGATTGCTCGATCTGGATACCTCCTGAGCCGGCTAACCGGTTGACCACGTTGCGAGGGGAAAGCCCGGAGAACGGATCGCCGCACGAGGTGGTCACGAAGACCTCGAATTCCGCCTCCGGCGGGAGTGCGTGCCGTATTCGATCCGCAAGGTCATATCGTCGGTCGAGGTCGAACTGCCCGCCCACGATTACGTCCAAGGCGATCGTGGTGCCTGGCTTTATCGCTCGGTTGAAGCCGTGGAACGAGACAGCGCAGCAATGTGTCCGTTCCAGCAGGGCGCACAATCCGGGAAAGGAGTGTTCACTGATGTCGTCGCTGGTGATGTGCAGTCGCCGGAACTGATCGGCACCACGTCCGACGCACACCCACTGGTCGATTTCCAGGCGCGGATCGGCCCCGAGCATGGCCACCTGTTCGTCCGTATGCCGTTCGATGGCGCTGCCGTGCGGAGCTATCACAGCGACGTCGCCAGATTCCGTCAACGTCTCGACGAGTTGCCCCGCCGCGAAAACGTCAGTCGTGGCAGACACGGTCGCCGAGGGCGCTGCGCCTGCGAAGAGCCGATCCGGATCGCCCATGCCGATCGCGGCTTCGGCGAGATCACCATCCGGGAGAACGGCGGCCACCGTGACGATGGCATGTGAATCCCGCTCGCTTAGCAGGAGTTGCCTTCGGGCGCCGGGCCGACGGAAGTCGTCGGGAATCGTCAGCTGCAGCGCCGTGAACGCACCCGCCGAGAGACATACGTGTTCCTGGGACAACTGTATGGAACCAGGCACTTCGACTACATGCAGCTGCGCTTCCGCCATCGCCGTGAATCAACTCTTGCGTTTCAATGTGCGCCAGCCACCAGCGCGGTTGTTGGCAATGATCTGCTTTAACATGGCCTGCAGTGCGAGCGCATTGACCGTTTCGCCTTCCCGGATAGCCACTGTCCGCGCTGTCGTGTTGTTGTGACCTCCGGTGATGATTCCCTCGGGATCGGGGACGATCGCGCCGTCGTAGAGAAAGACGTTGACGTGATCCATCGCCGCCAACAGGGCACAGATGTTGCCCTGCAGCACGAAGTAAGGACGGTTCGTGAACTTGATGGTTTCGCTGACTTCGCTGTCGGCAGCGTGGACCAGGTCGCGAACCTCGCGACAGATGGCTTGCTGCCAATCGGGCAGGGCATCGATGTACGCGTCAACGCGCGGATCAGCGTTGTGTGCCATGGCGGGTCCACCATAGCGAGGCACTCACTCGAGACGAATGCTTTGCCCGTGCCGGAAGAAGTCGGTCGGGTCGTATTCTCGCTTGACCTGCTGCAGGCGTGGGTAGTTGGCCCCGTAGTACGCGGCCGGCCAGTCCACCAGATCCTCGTCGGCGTAATTCTGGTAGACCTCGCCGGACAGGTACGGCCGCAGGGAGGCAGCGACGTCGTCCGTCCACGCCACGTTGGCGTCGGTCTCGTCGTCGCGTTCCCACACCGAGATGATCGAGATATAGAACAGCGAGTCCCGGTGCACGAAGGCCGTCGCGTCCGCGGGCACGCGAGCGATCGCGCCGCCGCCGAGCAGGTCGAAGCGAGCCATCGTGTAACCCGACGGGAGGCGCTGAAATCCGTCGATGATGCGTGCGAAGGCGTCGTCGTCGAATCCACCGTCGGTGAAGTACCCACCACGCCACTTCGACTGCATGCCGTACGGGATCTCCTCGGCAAGCATCGTCTGGAGGTCGTAATAGGACGTCGGGCCGAATCCGTCCATCAGCGGCTTCGCAGCGGATCGGATAGGCGCCAGGTGTGACTCCGCCTCAGCCGGATCGCCGACGTACATTCCGTAGACCATGACGACCTTCTCGCCGTCGGGGTACGGATCGGTCGTCAGCACCAGATAAAGCGACAGGCGATCGTCATCCCGGCCGACATACAGGTCACGGTAGGCGCGAAACACGGCCGCGGCGCGTTCGAGGGGCCACATGAGCACACCGCCCATGACGGTCTTCGGCACGACGTCGAGGCGGTAACGGAGCCGAGTCACGACGCCGAATCCGGCCCCTCCCGCCCCGCGTAGCGCCCAGAACAGGTCGGGGTTCTCCTGATCGGATGCGCGCAATACGCGACCTTCGGCGTCGACCATCTCGGCCTCGAGGATGTGATCGCAGCCGAGTCCGAAGCGGCGGCCGAGCAGACCGTAGCCGCCGCCGAGGCTGTAGCCCGCGTTGGAAACGGTCGGGCAGTCGCCGCCCGGTCCCGCGTAGCCGGACGGCCGCCCGGCCTCACCGGGAACAGTGACGTCAACGTAGGTCGCGAGGTCGACGTCGCGCCAGCCGCAGCCCGGACCCACCGTCGCTGTCGTGCTGCCCGGGTCAAATGCGACGTCCCTCATCGCCGACAGGTCGACCACCAAACCGTCCTCGACGAGGGAGAAACCGCAGGCGTGATGGCCGCCGCCCTTGACGGCAACCGGCAGGCCGGACCGTCTGGCGAAGTGCACCGCCTCGACGACGTCGTCCGTGGAGGAGCACCTGCACAGGACAGCCGGCCGGGTCCGGATGCGCGTGTTGAACAGGACCCGGGCGCTCTCGTATCCGGGGTCCGCTGGGGTGAGGATGTCGCCGGAGAACCGGGCGCGGAGGGCGGTGAGGTCGGGAGGCACCGCGACATCGTAGAGGCGGGCCCCCGTCAACGTGGCAGCTCTTCATGCCTGATGGCCTCCGGTTCGATCGGGTTTGCCGCTGACCGCGCGCCTGGCAGGGACGTGTCGGGGATGAACTCAGCGAATGGGCTGGTGCGGAACCAGCTCCGGAACTGGCGGGTGAGCCGGCGCGGACCGATGAGATCAACACGCCCATCCCGGATGGCGGCTGGGTAACCCAGCCGCTTCAGGTGCAGGTCGATGAGCGTCGTTGAGTCAGTCCGGCACACGATGTCCTCGGCATAACCGCTGGGGCGTATGCATAGCTCCGGCTGCGGGCGCCGAAGGATCAGCCAATAGCCGGCCCGGGGCCGGTCGCGCAACTCGAACCGGACCACCGTGGTGTGCGCGGGAATCCGGTCGACGTCGACGAGTTTCAAAGTGGCCCAGAGCACGTAGGCGGGATCCCTGTGGCGAGGCTCGATTTCGAGCCAGTGGGCACCCCACTGCCCCATCGCGTCCAGCACCGTCCTCAGCGCCAGACCCATCTCGGTCAACTCGTAAGTCGCGCCGCGGCCGGACGGGTTCACGATGCGCTCGAGCACGCCGTGCCGCTCCAGGGACTCCAGACGCTGAGCCAGCAACGCCGTCGAGATGCCCGGCGCTCCCTGCCGAATCTCGGTGAACGTCCGGCAGCCGTTGAGGAGGTTACGGACGATGATCGGCGTCCAACGCTCCGCCAGCAGCTCCGAGCTCCGAGCAATGGGGCAGAACTGGCCATAGTCGCGCACCCCACCAGCGTGCCGCTGGTGTCACACAGTGGCAACTTCAGATTTTGATATTGCCGGTGTGTCAAATCGGCGGCAGCCTCAACACCACCGGGCCGACGGCGAGCCGACCTTCCATGGATGGTGGTGGACAGCATGATCCTTCCGGGACACGCGCATGTCGTGGCGTCGGGAGAAGGACGCACCGTGGACCTTGGCGTCGCGCAGATGAGGGTGCTCGCCAGCGGCGACGCCACAACCGGCGGCGCCTTCGCGTTGACTGAGTTCGCCGGCACCGGCGAGGGAGCCTGGACGGTCCCACACCTACATCGCGGGTTCGAGGAATCGTTCTTCATCCTCGACGGCTTGTTCACGTTCACCGTGGGCGAGGAAGCCATCGCTGCCAGCCCAGGCATGTACATCCTCGTCCCGCGAGGCACCGCACACACGATCAGCGCAGCGGCGGGCGGAGGCCGGTTCCTGACCCTGATGGTTCCAGGTGGGCTCGAAGAGATGTTTTTTGAGCTCGGACGGCTGCCGCCGAACGTGATCCGAGATCCGGCTACCCGGGCGGCGATCTCTGCCCGCTACGACTCGATCCCGGTGTAGTTGCGGCAGCCGAAACGACCTGGCCTCTTCTCCACTAGCCTCCGGGCATGGAATTCAGGGTGTATGCGCCTGACGAAACCGAATCGTCCTTCCACGGAAGCTCGACATACGAGATCGGCAACGCCAACGCCGTACTGACCGTCCACGACGAAGATCGCCATAGAAAGATCACGTACAGCCCTTCGGCTTGGCTTCGAGTCGAGGAGGGGTACTACGACGACTCGATGCAGTCCGTCCAATGAACGTCACATGTTGGGGAGTTTTTCGGCGACTTGTGGCCGCTTTGCGGCGGGTGATGTTGCCGTCAGTTCCCCTGCCAGGGCCGCAAACGGCAGCAGGAGCGCCAGGTTGGCCAGTGCGGCGGGAGTCGCCTCCGACCCGATCAGGACTGATCCCGTCCAGAACAGGAGACCTGCTGCCGCCCACCAAGGCAATGATTGGGATCGCCACATCCCGACCCCGAGGATGATGGGTGTGAGCAGAGCACCGATCAAGAACATCAGCAACGCGGCCACAGAAAGTGGCTCGGAGCCCGCCTGGGCAAGCAGACGGGCAGTCGCGTCGTGGTCGGGTATGCCGGCCAGGTCGGCGAGTTCCTGGTAGTAGAAGGCGTGGTGCATGCTCAGTCCGACGACGGACATGGCGGCGGTCACGCCGGTGAGAGCGGCCATCCGCGGGCGGGTGCGGTGGATGACGATGACGGCCGCGACGAGCGCACCGATCCACGTGAGGATGAAGGCGAGGTCGAGCCAGGCCGCGAGGCGCCAGAGCGCGATGTGGGCGGTCACGGCGTCCAGCTCGGACAGGACATCCCGGTAGCTGTCGTCGCTTTCGACCCGGCTGTTCTCCACCTGGAGGCGGGCCAGTTCGGAGACCGTCAGCAGGACGGGGGCGGCGATGAGGCAGCTCGTCAGCAGTCCGCGGTGCAGCGCGGTGGCCGGAGCCGTGTGTGCGGGTGTCTTGCCTGTGACCGCGCTGTTCATGTTGTCCTCCCCAGGTGTGGGTTGCGTCCGGACTCGGGCCACACGGGTCCGAATCGCTCAAGACGGTAGGCGCGTCGGATCGCCGTGGCGTCAGCGTTATCGCGCGCCTGTCTCCGCTTTTGCGCTGACCCAACGCGTGGCCGGATCAGCGTCAAAGCTGATGCCGGGCGGGCTGGCGCCGTCTAGCGTGAGATGCATGCCGGGGCAGCTGCGCAGGCGGTGGTCGCGGATCGAGGGTCGGCTCACCCGCGAGGACCGGGTGGACGCCGCGCTTGCCGTGTTCATGGCGCTCGTGGCCACCGTCGAGACGCTCGCCGGCAACTACGACGACGGGCCCATGTGGCTGGTCATCGTCACCGGGCTGTTGATCACCCTGCCGTTGGCGGTGAGGCGGCGCTTCCCCGTCGGCGTGTACTGCTTCGTGCTGCTGATGATCGCGGTGGAATCGGCGTTGGGTGGATCTACCGAAGGAGTGGGCGTCTTCTTCGGCCTGCTGGTCAGCACCTACACCCTGGCCGCCCACCGCCCGCTCCGGCCGGCCTTGGCCGGACTGCTGCTCTTCGTTCCCGTCATGTCGTTCGCCAGCTGGCGTACCACCGGTGACCCCTTCGAAGATCTCGCATTTATCGTCGCCCTGGTCGGGGGATTCTGGGTTGCTGGCCGGGTCGTCTGGTCACGGCAACAACTCGTCGAGCAGCTGTCGGCGCAGGCCACCGAACTGGAGCGCGGCCGCGCTGCGGAGGCCCGGGCCGTCGCGGCAGAGGAGCGCGCCCGCATCGCGCGCGACCTGCACGACGTGGTCGCCCACAGCGTCAGCGTGATGGTGGTGCAGGCCGAGGCGGGCGAAGCGTTGCTGCCCGACGCCGAGCGATCCGGCCAGGCGCTGCGCGCGATCCAAGACACCGGGCGGGCAACGCTCGCCGAGCTTCGCCACCTGCTCGGCGCTCTCGACGGCGACGAGGCAGCCGACGCGTCGGAACGACCTTCTCTCCAGCCAAGCCCCCGGCTACGCGATGCCGACCGGCTCGTGCAGCGGATGCGCAGTGCTGGCCTCGATGTGCAGCTGCACATCGATGGCCGCCGCCTTGCCGACATCCCCCCAGGTGTCGATCTCGCGGCCTACCGCGTGCTGCAGGAGGCGCTCACCAACGCGCTGCGACACGCTGGGCGAACAACGGTGCAGGCAACCGTGCGGGTCAAGCCCGACGATGTCTTGGTAGAAGTCGTGGACCACGGCCCAAACGACGCCTCCTCCCGCCAATCCCAGAAGGCTGGAACCGGGCGTGGCCTGATCGGCGTGCGTCAGCGGGTCACCCTGTATGGCGGTGACGTGGAATCCGGCCCGACAGGCTCGGGATTCCGGGTCCGCGCACGCATACCGGTAGGCCGGGCATGAGCGCGTTGTGACCGTGCGGATAGTGGTCGCCGACGACCAGGAACTGGTCCGTGCCGGGTTCACCGCGGTGCTCGGCACCCAACCCGACTTCGAGGTCGTTGGCGAGGCGGCCACCGGGCGCGAAGCGGTTGACCTGGCCCGGACCCACCGGCCGGATGTCGTACTCATGGATGTGCGCATGCCCGATCTGGACGGCATCGCCGCCGCCGCCGAGATCTGTCGCGACGCTCGCACTCGCAGCCGGGTGTTGATCCTCACGACATTCGACCTCGACGAATACGTGTTAGCTGCGCTGCGTGCCGGTGCCAGCGGCTTCCTGCTCAAGGACGCTCCCCGCGACGCCCTGTACGCCGCGGTACGAACAGTCGCCGCCGGAGACGCGTTGCTCGCACCAAGCGTGACCAAGCGACTGATCGAACGTCACCTGAGACTGGACCAGCCCTCCCCCGAGCTCGTCGCGGGCCTGGACCGGATGACCGACCGGGAGCGCCAGGTGCTCGTCCTCCTCGCCCGTGGCCTGTCCAACACCGAGATCGCCACTCGGCTGCACCTGAGCGAGGCGACGGTGCGCACACACATCGGGCACCTCTTCGCCAAAATCGGTGCGCGAGACCGGGCCCAAGCAGTGGTGTTCGCCTACGAATCCGGGATCGTCCACGCAGGCGACCCAACCGCCTAACCTGCGCCCGCCTTGACGACTTTACCGAATACTGCCCAAGGCGGCATAATCCGTGCCACCATCCGGTAGGGATGAAATCAGACCAGAGGAGGACGGAAACGCTCATGGGTGAAGCGCGCGAGGTTATGGACCGACTCACGGCAGCGGCAACCGAAACCAAGGATTTCCGAGCGGTGGCGGAGTGCTACGCCAACGACGCGGTCGCCGTGACGCCAGATCAGGGCGAGATTAGAGGCGGTGCGGCGATCGCCAATTACCTCCGTCAATTCTCTGACGCATTTCCCGACATCCAATACGAACATATTGATAAGCACGAAACGGGTAATGTGGCGGTCGATGAGGGTTACATCACCGGTACGCATACGGCGCCGCTGCCCATGCCATCTGGTGAGAGCATTCCCCCAACGGGCAAGCGGATCAGGGTACGAGACTGCGACGTCGCGACCGTTGAAGGGGGACTCGTGACGACCCACAATTTCTACTTCGACCAGATGGAATTTCTCGGGCAACTTGGTCTGCTCCCGGAGATGCCCACATAACCGCGAGGCCCCCCGCTCGTCGCCTGGCTATCCGGTTTGTCTGAGGCCGGGGAACAAGTGGCCGACCGTTTCGTGCACGATCGCCAGCCCTTCTACGCCCGTGAGGTCGTCCAGGTTCGGGATCTCGGGTACCGATCGATCCATGCTGCGGGCCAACTCGGCATTTCCTCCCACGGGCCACTTCGCCATCGGCGACAGCGGTGCATCGCGCGGGATGAGCGACCCCGTCGAAGTCGGGCACCGGCTGGGGAGAGACGTCGGGCCAGTCCTCTGGCGCTCGTGGCTTGTCGCGGGTAGCAACGGGGCGAGGTCGGGGCGGTCGCGTCCCGCCCAGTGAACGGCTTGCCAAGCTCCCAGCGTTCTCGCATCGTCCCGATCACCGACGTGTGGTGGTGGTGGACGTCGTTGACAACGGTGCGTTCGGGCCAGCCTCGACGACCACGCCGCGGGCCGCGCGCACCAGCACGGTGCGTGCGCTGGCGCGCGCACTGGGCGCGACTCCTCGGGAGGTCAGCGCAGGACTTTCAGCGGCGCAGGTGCTTCCCGCGTTCACCGGAGCCGTGCTGGGCATCCCCGGAGGGATCGGGCTGTACATGGCCGTGGTTCCGGACAAGGCGCCGATCCCACCGCTGTGGTGGCTGCTCGCTGTGGTGGCGGGCACCGTTCTCGTGGTGGCGGTGCTCACCACCATTCCAGCTCGCCTCGGCGCCCGCCGCCCCGTGGCCCCGATCCTGCAAGCCGAACTTGCCTGATGCCCCAGGAACCTAACGTTGATCCGGTGACGCCATTCGTCGGAGTAACCACCGCAAGCGGGCAGACCGGCCGCTACCTGATCCGGGAGTTCGCCCGCCGCGGAATCGGGTGCGGGGCCTGGTGCGCAGCACGCGCGCAGCCGACGCTGCGCGTGAGGCCGGGGCTTTCGAAACGGCGCAGGCCGACCTCGCCGACAGGGAGTCCATGGCGGCCGCGCTCGCGGGACTGGACCTGCTCGTGTTCATCGCGCCGCCCTTCGACGGGCGCGAGGATGCGCATGCGGCCGACGCGCTCGCCGCGGCGGGCAGGCAGGGCGTCGGGCACTTCGTCTACTACTCGGTTCTGCACCCGTCCTTCCGCGGCGTGCCGCACCACCTGCGCAAGCTCGACGTCGAGACCCAGGTCAAGGACTCCTCCCTGCGCTGGACGATCATCCAGCCGACTATGTACCAGCAGACGTTCCTCGGGTTGGTCCGCCAGGCAACGGACGGAGTGCTGCGGCTGCCATACAGCCCTGCCGCACGCTTCCACCTCGTCGATCTGCAGGACGTGGCTCGCGTCGTCGGCGAAGTTGCAGTCGACCCGGACCGCCATGTGTACGCCACCTACGAGCTGGCCGGGCCTGACCGGCTGAGCTCGACCGAAATGGCCGAACGAGTCGCACAGGCGACAGGAAGACACCTTCGTGTGGAAGAGCTTCCAACCACTTCGTTCCCGCTGCCACCCGGTCTGCCGCGTAGGACGATCGCGGAGATGCTGGCCATGTTCGCCAAGTACGATCGAGCCGGGTACCCGGCCAGCGCCAACGTCCTTCGCCTCCTGCTCGGCCGGGAGCCCACCCCGCTCGCCACCGTCGCTCAACGCGAGCTGCCGAACGGCTAGGAGGGCCTTCCTTTAGGTCTCGTCGGTGACCAGGGCGGCGTATCGGTGGAGATAGAGAGACCACCCTGCCTCGTCGCCCACGCCGTCGCTGACCGCTTCCCAGCCAGTGCCATGTCGATCGAGGTTGCGATGCTCGAGTTCGACTCGCGTCCGCCGGGGGGCCACGGCTACGAAGCGCACCTCAACCTCGCTGGTGTTCTGCGCGTTCGTCTCCAGCTGCCATGTGGGGCCGATGTCCCAGCTGAACACGACTCGCTGCGGAGGTTCGTAGGCGAGGATGCGAGCCCAGCGACACTCACTGCCGTCGGTCCCGCGATCGAAGATGTGACCGCCGACCCTAGGTTCAAACACCGTCTGAGCGATCGGCGTCGAAAGCAGATTGTGCTCGGGCAGCTTGAAGTCGCCGAAGCGTTCGGTGAAGGCGGTGAAAGCATCCTCGATCGGGACCTCCACCGTGACCTGCCGGCGGACGTCGGTAGCCGTTGCCTGTGTCATGGCTTCTCCTCCGTTGATCTATCGATGAGCTCGCCGTAGTTCGTGAGCGCGCGGTTCCAGTAGGTGTCCAGTTGGTCCCGGAGAGCGGCGACGGCGGTCGGGTTGAGCCGGTAGATGCGGCGTGTGCCAACCGGGCGCTCGGCCACCAAGCCCGCGTCCTTGAGCACCTTCAGTGCCTGCGAAACCGCGGGACGGCTGACGGGTAGATCGTCGGCAATCTCGCCGACGGCGCGAGGTCGCTCAGCCAGTGCGGCGATGATGGCCCGTCTCGTCGGATCGCCGAGTGCGGACCAGGCTTCCTCACTTTAGTAAGCGTTCACGAACGGTAAGCATTCTCTTACGGAGACGCCCTGTCAAGACAACATCGAATAGCGCCGGAACTTCCGCTCATAGCCGCTGAGGGCGAAGGGCTCGCCTGACAATGCCGCATGCCGTGTTAGTCGCGTAGGCGTCGGGCTAGCTGGTTAGCAATCTTGCGGAGCGTGTGCTCAGGTTGGGGTGGTGGCTCTCCGATGATCATTCCCGCTCCGCCAGCGAGCGGGTCGCCGGTTCGGTGTGGGGCAAGGTTGAAGTGCAGGTGTGGCACGCGCTCACCGAACACGTTGACGTAGATCAGCTCTGCGCCGGTTTCCTCCACCAGTATGCGGGTGACCCGGGCCAGGATCGGCCCCAGCGTGGTTGCTTCGACATCGTCGAGGTCGGTGATATGCGGGATGTGCCGCTTGGGCTCCAGATAGGCGAAGCCCACCACGGGAGCTTTCAGACTGATCGTTACCCGCCACACGTCGTCCTCCCAGGCCAGGACGCGCCCAAGTTCGCGGTCGCCGTCAAGGCCTTGGCAGATGAGGCAACCTTCAGACAAGCCCACGCCTCCAGGGTGCCCGACCCATCGCCTCGGTCTCGTAGGCGGATGTCGAGCAGATTGGTTTGTCGCTGCCCGGAGCGGAGCGCAGGCTCGCCACGAAGGCGCGTCGGCTCTCGTGGTCCGCAACCAGCAGTTCGCCCCGCGGTCCTGCGCACGTCACTGCCTTGGACCTGCCGACTGCCCGTACGTTGCTGAACATGTTTGCCGTAGGCCTAAGCACGTCGAACTTCGGCTGAACGGATTCACCATCGGCCTCGGCACGGTCGAGGCAGCCAAGAGGGTGCACGGTGTTGAGGCTGCGCCGGGCAGCCCGGCCGTGGTCTTGGTGGTGTGGACCGACGACGTCGATCACGCCTATGGGGAACTGGTGGCCGCGGGGGTGCACACGGTGCAGCCACCGCACAACCGCGGCAACAACCGGAATGCGCTCCTGCGCGATCCCGATGGAAATCTCGTGGAGATCGTCTCCAAGGCAGGTCAGTGACGTCAGCCGTGACGTCACTGCACACGCACTCACGTGCCCGGCCGGGTCGTGTGGCCATCATCACTCTGCTGCGCCCGACGGGGCGGACGGCCTGCTGGGGATCGAAGCGCGACGGTCAGGGCAGTGCGAGACGGGCCTTGAGCCGCAGGTAGTCGCCGTACCGTCTGGCGGCCTGTTCGAGGGCTTCGACCTCGGGGGGCAGCAGAGCTCGGTAGGGGCGAAGGTCGAACTGCACGTGGTCATTGGCGACGGTACGCCGCATTGCTGCGACGATTTGTGCGTCCACCAGGGCCATCCCGGTCGCGGTCTCGCGGGTGCGCGGCACGTCGCCGGCGGCGTCGAGCACCCAGCGCGAGTCCTGGTAGCCGCGGTAGATCTCGTCGAGAATCTGCAGCAAGTGGCCTGCGGGCTGCTGTGGTCCAGCGGGGGCATCGGCCGGGGCGTGCCAGAAGGTGCGGCCATCGTGGTTGAACGACTCGAGCCGATCACGCACCTGCTCCAGGCCGGCGCGCACGTCGTTCAGGGTGAGCGTCGCCCAGTACGCCAGGTCCCGTTCGGTCGCCGGGCCGTGCCCGGTGAAATAGCGCAGCGCGAGCTCGGCCAGCGCCTCGGCCCGGCCGAGCCGGCGCGGTGTCGGCACGCGCTCGGCCAGCAGCGCGTAGCTGTGCTCGCCGTCGACGAGGCGTCCGCTGCAGATCAACCCGTCCAATTCGACGTGGGCCAGCAGGATCATCAGCATCTGCCCGGTGGCTTGGACGCCGCGGTCGCGCAGCTCGTCGGCCAACTGCGCACGGGTGAGCTCCCCCCTACTCACTAGTGCCTGCGTGACGGCGCCCACGGCGTGCTCAATCGCGCTCTCGTCGAGCCCATGGGCGGTGCGCAACTGCTGGCCGGTGACCCGCCGCACCCGCGGACCGGTCAGGTCGAGCAGCCAACCAATGTCCTCGGCCCGCACGAAGTGCCACGTGGGGCGCAGCACGTGCGTCCGCAGCACACCGCCGTCATCGAGCAGGGTCGCCAGGTCGGCCTCGCGCGCGTCCAGGGTGCGCGAGGCCACCGCCCAGGCCGCCTGACCCGGGTTCTCCGCCTGGACGGCCAGCAGCCCGCCGACAGCCTCCGACGCCGACGCCGCATACGGCGCGACGAGATGTTGGCTGCGCAACCGCCAGCGGGCGATGTCCAGCTCCTGCACCATCGCGCTACCTTCGCCGGCCCGGACCGGACCTCCACTGGACCCGTTCGTTCAAGGAATCAGCCGGTAGAAGCGCCAGTAGTCGGTGACGATGGGCAGGATCTCCACGTCGCTGAAGCCCGCCTCCAGGGCGTACCGCCGTAGCAGCGACGGGCGCATGACGGCTCCGGTGGCGGCCGTCTGGGGGTCCCCCATCGCGTCGGGCAGGCAGGAGACCACGCTCCAGCCGTACTCATGCCGTTCCCGCAAGGAGGCAGGGGCAGTGAACTCGTCGTAGACCAACCCGTCGACCACCAGCACCGTCCCATCCGCGCCGAGCAGTTCCCGGGCGGCTCGGAGTGCGTCAACCGGTCGCGACATGTCGTGAAGGGCCTCGAAGATGGTCACAAGGTCGTACTCGCCCGAAAGGTTGAGGTCTGAGGCGTTCGCGACGGAGAGCGTCACGCGATCGGCGACGCCGGCCTGCTCGGCGTTGTGGCGTGCAGCGGCGATGGCATCGTCGTCGACATCGACGCCGTTCACGGTGATGCTGGGGTACGCGTGGGCCATCGCGATGCTGGACCAGCCGGTGCCGCACGCCAAGTCGGCGACGCGCGCTGGAGGCTCGGCCCGAAGCCGAATGTCGACGTCGACGATCGCGGGGAGCCAGTCCGTGCCCAGCAGATTGATGAAACGAGCCCGGTTCGGCTCCGCCCGCCCCTCTGGCTCCCACGGCAGCGCCGGCGGCGCGTTGCCGACTCGGAACGCCTCCACCAGCTGTGGCAGGCGGCGACCGGCCCGGGCGATGTCGACGCCCATATTGGCTTCGTACCTGACATCATCGGGATCGGCGAGCACGCCGACGTGCTCCGGAGGCAACCAGTACCGCCGCACGAGAGGGTCCGCCCGCGGGTCGTCGACGTCGAGAAACCCGCTCGCGGCGTGCTGCTCGAGCCACTCCCTCATGTACCGCTCGGACGTTCCCGTGCGCCCGGCCAGCTCCGAAGAGTTGGCCGGACCCGCCTTCGCCAGCGCGCGATACAGCCCGAGGCGTTCACCGAGGTAGACGCTGTAAAGTTCCAACGCACCCACGGCATTGGCGAACAGCCGCTCACGTAGCGCCGTCGTCCGGTCAACCTCGGTGCGGCGCCCATCGGCGCCAACACTCCTTGGCTCGACGAGCTCGGACCCTCCCTGCGTCATCACCGCGACCCTCCCATCGGTGAATTACCGACCCTTTCACGCCGTGGCGAGCGGTGCCACGATCGGCGTCGCCCAAAGCTGGCGATGAGAGGAGGCGCGATGGAACTCGGTCTACGGGAAAAGGTTGCGGTGGTAACAGGTGCGAGCTCCGGCATCGGGCTGGCGGTTGTCGATGCCCTTGCCGCCGAAGGTGCGCACGTCGTCATGGCAGCTCGCGGGGCCGACCGGCTCGACACCGAGGCACGGCGGGTGGCGAACCGCTACGGCGTACAGACACGTCCGGTCGCCTGCGACGTCGCGACCGCCGACGGTTGCGCGGCGCTCGCTGCTGCCACCGAGGAGCGCTTCGACGGAGCCGACATCCTTTTCAACAACGCCGGCGCGGGCTCCAATGAGACGATCATGGAAGCGCCGGACGAGAAATGGCAGGCGTACTGGGATCTGCACGTCATGGCCGCAGTGCGTGTCGCCCGCGGACTGGTGCCCGGCATGCGGCGCCGGGGCGGCGGCGCCATCGTGCACAACGCGTCGATATGCGCCGTCCAGCCGCTTTGGTATGAACCTATATATAACGTTACGAAAGCCGCTCTGATGATGTTCTCCAAGACGCTCGCTGGCGAGGTCGTCGGCGACAACATTCGGGTCAACTGCGTCAACCCGGGACTCGTCCTGACGCCGGACTGGGTGAAGACCGCCAAGCAGCTCACCGCCGATACCGGCGGTGACTGGCAGGGTTACCTGGACTCGGTCGCGCGTCGACACGCCGCGATCAACAGGTTTGCCACGCCGGAGGAGCTCGCCAGCTTCGTCGTCTTCCTCTGCTCGGACCGGGCGAGCTATTCCGTCGGCTCCGCGTACTTCGTCGACGGCGGAATGCTCAAGACGGTCTGAGAAAACGATCTCCGATTCATTGTTCGGCAAATCGTGGTCGCGGCTCGAAGCCGGCGGCAACGTAGCAATCATCGATCAGTTGTGCCGTTTCGACGGCGTCGTCGGTGTCGATGGGCAGCGGAGCGTCCTCGCGCAAGTGCGCTCGCATGGCCTCGAGCTGGTATGTGTAGGAAGACCGCTTTCCCAGCTGCTCCACCCGTGTGCCGTCGGGAGTCGTGACCGTGACGCGGTCATCGCGGTGGGGCCCGACGAAGTCCGCGGCCGTTGCCTCGCCACGATCCCCCACGATCCGGCACGACATCCGCCTCTCTTCCGCGGCCATGTTGCAGCGGGCCTTACCGGTTGCGCCGGTGGGGAACTCCAGCTCGGCGCTGAGCCATTCATCCACACCCGGGTGTCCGGCCCGCTCCCCTCCGTGAGCTGCCACTAGGCGTGGTGGGCCGCTGGCCCACGGCGCAAGCATCCGGTGTGCATGTAGGGCATAGCAGCCGAGGTCCATCAACGCACCCCCGGCCAGCTGCAGCGACCAACGGGGATCGTCGTCGTTGGGCGCGGGCATGTCCATGACGACCTCGACATGACGGAGGGTGCCGAGCTCGCCGGAATCGAGCAACGTGTGGAGGCGGCGGGTCACCGGGTGGTAGAGGTAGTGGAAGCCTTCGAGCACCGTCAGCTGCGTGGTGGCGGCGGCATCGCGCACCTCACGGGCCTCGTCCGCGTTACTCGCGAACGGCTTCTCGCTCAGCACATGCTTCCCCGCCGCGATGGCTGCCAGATTCCATGGCCCGTGCAGGGAGTTCGCGAGCGGGTTGTAAACGACCTCGACCTCGGGATCGCTGACCACATCGTCGTAGTAGTCAACGACCCGCTCCACGCCTTGACGGGTTGCGAAGGCCTCGGCGCGCCGTCGATCACGGGCGGCGACGACGACGATGCGGTCGCCAGTGACGCTGGCGGGTTTGACGAGGGCGAGCTCAGCGATGCGAGCCGCACCCAGCACGCCGATGCGTAGCGGTTCCATGAGCTCTCCTCCGTCACGATGATGTGGTTCATCGGCTGCGGCCGAGCACCGCACGAAGGTGCTCGGCGCTGGTGACAACGTCGGCGACTGGACCTTCGCCCTCGGGTTCGCCCGTGAGAACGGTGTCCTGCTCGAGGGTGTACCACCCGTCGTACCCATGCGCCCGCAGGTGGCCGACGATGGCGGTGACGTCGACGTCGCCGGTTCCGAGTGGCCGGTACATGCCCTGCTTCACCGCTTCGTAATAGGTCAGTTCGCCGGACCGGACCTTCGCGGCGATCGTCGAATCTACGTCCTTCAGATGCAGATGCGCGATCCGCTCTGGAGCCTGCTGTGCCAGGGCTGCCGGGTCCGAGCCGCCAATCAGTAGGTGGCCAGTGTCGAGACACAGGGAGATAGATGAGCCGTCGAGAACCTGCTGTACCTCTTGGCCGTTCTCGATCATGGTGCCGACGTGCGGATGGAGCACCGCGAGGACTCCGCGTTCCGCCGCGACCGCGGTCAGCCGGTCGAGATTGGACAGGAGTGTCTGCCATCCGTCGTCGTCGAGTTGTGGACGGGTGTCGTATCCATCAGCCCCCGTCGCCGCGGAAAGCACGAGGACCTTGGCTGCTGTCGCGGCGTAGCTGTCGAGGATGCGATTCACCTCGGGTGCCGGGTCGTGTCCGGGCACGTGCAGCAGCAATGGAGTAAAGCCGCCCACGGCGCGCAGCCCGTAGCGGGACAGGACGTTCGCCATCGCAGCCGGGTCACTTGGCAGGAATCCGTCGGGCCCAAGTTCGGTCGCTGTGAGCCCGACGTCACGCATCTCGTGGAGGACCCGGTCAGTGCGAAGCTGATAACCCCAGCCCGGTACCTCGCATACCCCCCAGGAGATCGGCGCTCCAGCAATCTTGTACTCGGTTGTCTCGGCGCTCATCCGCGCACCTCCTCCATGCGCACCGGTCGGTGCTGCCGTAGGGACGTCGTACACAGCTCGGCGACCCAAGCAGTTTCTACGGCATCAGCGATCGTGCAGGGGGATGGTCGCTGCCCTGCGACGACCTGCGTGAATGCCGCGAGCTCAGCCCGAAAGGCCGCAACAAACCGGTCCATGAAGAAGTAATGCGGCTTGCCGGCCGGAAACGTTGCTCCCGGTTCGACGGAACGAAGCGGCAGGCGATCCTCGAGACCGACCGCGATGCTGTCCTTGGAGCCGTGCAACTCGAGGCGGACATCGTGACCTCGTGCGTTGTACCGGGTGTTGGACACCACGGCCAAGGTGGCGTCGTCGAGTGTCAACACCGCCGAGGCCGTGTCGACGTCAGCGGCGTCGGCAAAGTAGTCGGCGCCCTTGTTGCTGCCCGTTGCGTAGGCCTCCACCACGTCTCTGCCGGTCACCCAGCGGATGGCGTCGAAGTCGTGCACGCTGCAGTCGCGAAAGATCCCGCCGGACACGGCTACGTACCCCGCCGGCGGTGGGGCCGGGTCCAGGGTGGTCGAGCGGACGGTGTGGAGCCAGCCCAGCTCCCCGCTAGCCACGGCATCACGCGCCGCCTGGAATGCGGAATCGAATCGGCGGGGATAGCCGATCTGCACCGGCAGCCCGGCCGCTTCCACGTACCGCTGCACGCCGACGGCCTCCTCGGTACTGCGCGCGACCGGTTTCTCGCAGAAGACCGGCAACCCGGCGTCCACGGCGGCGCGGATCAGGGTCGGATGGGCGTCAGTCGCCGCTGCGATGAGCACGCCGTCGACACCTGCCGCCAGCAGTTGTTCGGGTGAGTCACACGCCTGCGCACCAAGGCGGTCGGCGACCTCCGCCGTGACGGTTGGCACAGCGTCGGTCACGACGAGCGACTCGACGATCGGCAGCTTGGTCAGCGTTTGGGCGTGGAAGGCGCCGATCCTGCCAAGTCCGATGAGGCCAAGGCGCATACCTGGTCACCTCAATCCAGACCGCCGAAGACGTTTTGGTCCCAATCGATGACCGACCCGGTGACGACGCCGCTGCGTTCGGATAGCAGAAATACAACGAAGTCCGCGATTTCGTCGACCTGACCGAGCTTGCCCATCGGCAACGTCTTTGCGGCCTGCTCGCGCCAGTCGTCACCGGCCGCATGGAACGTACGCTGGGTTGCCTCCTCGCCCTCGGTCTCGGTCCAGCCGATGTCGAGTCCGTTGATGCGGATGCGGTCCCACCGGTGGGCATGGGCGGCATTACGGGTCAAACCGGCCAGTCCGGCCTTGGCCGCGACGTACGGTGCAAGGTAAGGCTGGCCACCGAGCTCGGATGACGAGATGACGTTGACTATGGTCCCGGGGCCGCTTCGGGACACCATGTCCTGCACGACGGCCTGCATCAGGAAGAACGGTCCGCGCAGATTGACCGCAACGTGTGCGTCGAACAGCTCAGGAGTCGTATCGAGCAACGTTCCTCGGGTAGTAAGTCCGGCGGAGTTCACCAGGCAGTCCACCCGCCCGAAGGTCGTCACTATTCCTGCGACGCAGGCGCGCACCTGCTCGACGTCCGCGACGTCGGCACGGATGAATGCCGCCGCTGCTCCGGTGGCACGAAGATCGGAGGCAACGGCCTCGCCGCGCTCAGCGTTCCGGCCTGTCACCACGACCGTGCCACCCTCGCGCGCGGCGGCCCGCGCGATGCCGGCGCCGAGCCCTTGGCTACCGCCGCTGACAAGGACAACCTTCTCGGCCAGCAACGGCATTACTCGTCCTCCTTTGTCGGGACGGGAATACCGGCCCAGTCGGGGTTGGCCACTGCCGCTGGCTGGTGACCGGCGAGCACGTCGAGGACTCCGCGGGCTGCGTCGGCGAAGGTGGCGGCGGTGGCACGCCTGGTCAGCCCCATCACGTGGGGGGTGAGCACCGCGTTGGGATGGTCGAAAAGCGGGTGGTGCTCAGGTGGTTCGGGTTCGAAGACATCGAGGCCCACACCGGCTAGCTGGCTCGATTCCAGCGCGGCCAGGGCGGCGTCGAGATCGACTAAGGCACCGCGACCGCAATTGACGAGAATCGCCCCCGGCGATGTGCCGGCCAGAAACGCCGTGTCGACCAGGTGATACGTTCCTTCGGTCAGCGGCACATGCATGGTCAATACGTCGCTTTCCGCGGCGAGCGCGCCGAGGTCCGGGCACGCAACGTCTGGCGGCGGTGGGCTGAATGGATCGTGAGCCAGGACTCGCATACCGAACGCCGTGGCG
This sequence comes from Jiangellaceae bacterium, assembly GCA_035697245.1. GTDB lineage: Bacteria > Actinomycetota > Actinomycetes > Jiangellales > Jiangellaceae > JACVRX01. Next base: position 5,849 of record DASSDH010000140.1, on the reverse strand, counting down.
AGTTCTCCGACGCGCCGCCCTATGCGCCCGTAGCCGACGATGCCGATCCTGGCACCGTCCAGGTCGCCGACGGCCACCTCGTCACGCTCCGCCCAGCGGCTTTCGCGGATGAGACGAGTCAACGGACCCAGCCGCTTGACGAGGTGCAGTGCGAACGCAAGCACTCCCTCGGCGACGGCGCGCGTCCCGCTGCCTGGCGTGATCACAACCGGGATGCCGCGAGCGCTGGCTGCGGCAAGGTCTACGAGGTCGACGCCGACGCCGGTCCGGGCCACCACGCGTAGCCGTGGCGCCTGCTCGAAGAAGGCGTTGTCCACCACCGCATCGGCCCGGGCGATAGCACCAACAGCGACAGCGAGGTCGTCGGCGGACGGTTCGGCCACGAAAGAGATGCCGCTGCAGAGAACTCCATTGACCAGCGTCGGGTCAACTGCGCCGAGCGCGACGACGACGGGACGATCAGAGGTCATTCTGATTCGCCGCCGAATGTTGCACCAGTAACCGTGGGCACGTGCTGCCACGTGCCGTTCTCGGCGGAGGCGGCCGCGGCTGCAATCACCTCGGCTACGTGGTGAGCATCGGCCGCGGTGCAGTTGCGGCGTTCGCCGCCGGTCACTGCGACGAGGAACTTCTTCGCCTCGATGACCTTCAGATCGTCGTATCCCATGCTGATGCCCGGGCCGGGCTGGAAATGCGCATAGTCCCCGAGAGACGCGTTGCCGAGCACGGTGGTGTAGCCGGCGTGCGGACCACCGCGGCCCAGACAAACCAGCAACTCGTTCATCTGCTCGAAGTTCCAGGTGGCAGAGCCGGCCGTGCCGTAGATCTCGAAGCCCAGGCCACATTGTGGGCCGACGATGATGCGTGACGCTTCCAGTGTCCCGACGGCTCCGGCGGCTCCCGACTCCGCGGCGAAACGGGCCAATACCGCGGCGTAGTCGTCGTTCTCGACGGTGCCAATCTCACCGTCTTCGATGACGGCGAAATGGGTTCCCGAGCCCATCGGCAGGATCGGCCGTTCCGTGTAGACGGTGCTGGTCACGGCACTGACATCGCTGATCCGTCCGACGATGTACTGGACGAGGTCGACGACGTGGCTCAACAGGTCGCCGAGAGCGCCGGAGCCGGCGTGCGCACGGATGAACCGCCACGACAACGCCGCCTTCGGTTCGGCGGCATAGCCGGAGAAGAAGACGGCACGGACATTCGTGATCCGGCCGAGCTGGCCTCCCGCCACCAGTTCGCGGACCCGCTCCACGGCGGGAACGTGGCGATAGTTGTAGCCGATCGAGGTCACCACGTCCGTCTTCGCGGCTGCCGTGGCGACGTCGCCCGCATCCTTGGCATCGCGGCCGACGGGTTTCTCGATCCAAAAGTGCTTGCGTGCTTCGGCGGCGGCGACGGCGATCTCTCGGTGCAGACCAGTGGGCGCACAAATCGATACCACGTCCACGTCCGGGTTGGCGAGAACCTCGCGGTAGTCCGTACTCGCGTGCGCGTAGCCCAGGACGTCGCAGGCGTATTGGGCCCTGTCCGGCGCGGTGTCGGCGGCGTGCACCAGCCGCGGCCGCAGCCCCAACTCCGGGTAGACCGACGGCAGTGCCTGGTACGCGCGCGTGTGCAGTTTGCCCATCCAGCCGACGCTGATCAGACCGACGCCGATCTCACCGTTGTTCGTGCTAACCATGAGTGGTCTCCCGTGGTCAGTTGGCGGCCCTGGCCCGAGCAAGCTCGGCCGTGACAGCGGCGGCCAACAGGGTCGAGTCGGATGCGACGGCCACGAACGTCCACCCTTCCCCCAGGCGGGCCGCCGCGGCCGCCCCGTCGGGCACCAGCAGGCCACCGGCCTTTCCATGTAGGTGGGCTGCGGTGCGGACTCGGTCGAGCGCGGCCGGGTAGGCGGGCGCCCCGAAGTCTCCCGGCACCCCGAGGGAATGGCTCAGGTCGCGTGGTCCGACGAAGAGCACGTCCGCTCCGTCGAGTGCAGCGATCTCCTCGACCTGCTCGACGGCCTGCACGGACTCGATCTGCACCACGCCGAGCACCTCGCGGTTGGCCGAGTCGAGGGCGCTGGAATCCAGACCGAAACGGTGAGCCCGGTTGGATGTGGCGACACCTCGGTCACCATTCGGTGGGTAGCGGACATGGCGCAGCGCCTCCCGGACCTCGGCCGAGGTGTCCTGTCTGGGCAGCATGACGCCGGCAGCACCAAGGTCGAGAACCCGGCCCAGCCGGATGCGGGCGGCGGATTCCACCCGCACCACAGTCGGAACGCCGTAGGCGGCAGCGGCGAGCACAACTCCGCCGACCAGGTCCTCCCCGCCCGCCCCGTGCTCGAGATCTAGAACCAGCCAGTCCACTCCGGCGGCGGCGCATACTTCGGCGGTGACGGCCGAGGCTGTGCCGACGAACGTGCCCACGGTCCTCTCGCCGGCGGCGACGCGAGCGCGCAGGTCGCCACGGTCAAGTGGAGATGTACGACCGCCCGTCATCCGTGCCACCGCTGGCTGGCAAGGCCCCGTTCGTACTCGTCGCGGGGTTGCCAAACGGTCTCCATCTCGAACACTTCCGCCGGCGCCACGTCCCACCAGACGCCGGCGCCGGGCAGATCGGCGTGTGGGATCGTCGGCACCACGATGACGACAGGCCCGTCGTGATCGCGGGTGTCGGCGAGGGCAGCGCGGACTTCGGCCGGGGTGATGGCCCGGACAGCCCGCGAACCTAACCCGGATGCGATCTGGACGAGATCAAGGCGGAGGTACTCTCCCGCGAGGCGCGGGGCCTTGGCCGAGTCACTCTCGGCGGTGAGGTCGAGCCCGCTCTCGCGGTACCTGAACTCGTTGCCGAACTCGCGGCCGCTGCGTCCCATCTGCAGGCGGTGGATGACCTGGTAGCCATGGTTTTCCGAGACGACGACGGTGACCGCCAGCCCTTCTTGCGCCGCGGTGACCAGTTCGGTCGGTGCCATCAGGAACGTGCCGTCCCCGACGAAGGAAACGACCCGCTTGCTGCGGTCTGGTACCGCCAGCCGGACCCCCAGACCTGCGGGAATCTCATAGCCCATGCAGGAGAACCCGAACTCCAGGTGGCAATAGCGGCGATCGGTGGCGTCCCAGACCTTCTGCAGGTCGCCCGGGGGTCCGCCGGCAGCGGCGATGATGGTGTCACCGGGCTGGGCGTGTTCTTGGAGTAGGCCGATGAGCTGTCCCTGGGTGAGGACGGCGTCGGTGTCGGTGACGATGTCGGAAATATCGGACAGTGCCGATGTGTTGAACGGCACGTCGGCGTCCAGGGCATGTGTGCGGTCGGCCTGCCACTGCTCATTGCGCGTCCGCACCCGCTGCTGCCACGCGTCCGACGAGGCGATCCTTCTGTCCTCGACGGCCTCGGCGAGCTCAGCTAATGCGCGCTTCGCGTCGGCGACGATACCGACGGCGCCCAGCCGATTCGCATCGCGCGGGTCGACATTGATGCTCGCGAAACGCACGTCCGGGTTCTCGAACAGTGAATGCGACGCAGTGGCGAAGTCGGTCAGCCGAGCACCCACGGTCAGGACGAGGTCGGCTTCCCTGGCGAGGTCGTTGGTCGCCGGCGTTCCCTCCAAGCCGATGCCCCCGACCTGCCACCAGGCTCGCTGCTGTACCGCGCCCTTGCCCGCGAAGGTCTCGGCAACCGGTATGCCTGCCGCGGCCGCGAGCGACTCCAGCTCCCGCGTCGCGCCGGAGTAGATCACGCCACCGCCGGCGATGATCAGCGGCCGTTCGGCGGCAGCCAGCAACCGGGCAACGGACTCGACTTCGTCCGGATCGGGCAGTGGACGGCGGATCGTCCAGTCCCGCTCGGCGAAGAAGTCAGCTGGGTAGTCGCAGGCGTGGGACTGAACGTCCTGTGGAAGCGACAACACGACGGCGCCGGTGTCGACCGGGTCGGTCAGCACCCGCATCGCGGCGGGCAGAGCGGTCAGTAGCTGCTCTTGCCTGGTGATCCGGTCGAAGAACCGGGAGACCGGCCGGAATGCATCGTTGACACTGGTGTCCGCTTCGATCGGATGCTGCAGCTGCTGCAGCACTGGGCCCTGCCGCCGCGTCGCGTACACATCGCCGGGGAGCAGCAGCACTGGCAGGCGGTTGACTGTTGCCAAGCTCGCTCCGGTCACCATGTTCAACGCACCCGGGCCGATGGATGCGGTGACCGCAAGCGTCGCGTGCCGTCGCGTCGCCTTGGCGTATCCGCTGGCCGCATGCACGAGAGCCTGCTCGTTGCGGCCCTGGATGAACGGCATCGCATCGCTGAGCTGGTCTAACGCCTGTCCCAAGCCGGCGACGTTGCCGTGACCGAAGATGCCCAGTAGTGCGGGAACCAACCGGCGGCGGTGTCCGTCGGCCACCGAGTACTGCCGGGAGAGATAGGTGACGAGGGCTTGGGCGACGGTCAGCCGGATGGTGTCGGTCATCGGTTCGTCTCCTGTCGGATACGGCAGCGGTTTCGATTGTCGCGGCGGCTACCAGGGCCTGCCGTGGAGCACGACCGTTTTCAGCTCGGTCATCTCCTCGACGGCCCACCGCGGCCCTTCCTTGCCGATACCGCTGCCCTTGAGGCCGCCGTAAGGCATGAGGTCCGCCCGCCACAGCGGTGTCCAGTTGATGTGGATGCTGCCAGCCTCGGTCTCCCGGATGGCCCGGACCGTCCCGGCGACGTCAGCGGTGAAGATGCCGGCGGCCAGGCCATACCCGGTCCCGTTGGCCTGGGATATTGCGTCCTCCCAGTCCGCCGCCGCGCTGACAGCAACCGCCGGCCCGAAAAGCTCGTCCTGCGCGATCGGTGCCGACGGATCCACGTCAGCGACAACAGTGGGCGCCACGGTGCTGCCATCGCGCTCGCCACCGGTGAGGACCTGCGCGCCACCGGCTGCGGCCGCTTCGATGGACTGCCGAACCCGCTCGGCTTCTCTGGTGCTGATCAGGGTGCCCATCTCGGTGTCCGGTGAGGAGGGATCTCCGGTGCGGATGGACTCGACCTTGGGGACGAGTGCATCGAGGAAGTCGCCCGCGATCGCGGGGTGCGTGATGACCCGCTGCACCGAGATGCACACCTGCCCGGCGTTGACGTAGCCGCCCTCGGCGACTGCGCTCGCGGCCAGCTCAAGATCGGCGTCGGCCAGCACGATCACCGGACACGAGGCGCCCAGCTCCAGGGACAACTTCTTCACACCGGCCATTCGGGTGATGCGTTCACCCGTGGCGGTGGAGCCGGTGAACGAGACCTTGCGGACCCGCGGATCGGTGACCAGCGGGTCGCCCAGCTCGCCCCCAGGGCCGGTCAAGACCGACAGGACACCGGCCGGCAGGCCGGCGTCGACGAAACAGCCGGCCAGCGTCAGCGCCGTCAGAGGGGTAGCGCTGGCTGGCTTGAGGACGACGGCGTTCCCGGCGGCCAATGCGGGCGCGATCTTGTGCAGGACGAGCAGCGCTGGATAGTTGAACGGGGAGATTGCGACGACCACACCGCAGGGTTGGCGCACCGTGAAACCAATCTTGTCCAGGCCCGTGCCGGGGTTGGCGTCCAGCGGCAGGGTCTTGCCGTAAAGCTGGGTGCCTTCGAATGCCGCCAGCCGGATGATCTCTGCGGACCGGCCCGCCTCCCTGGTCGCCTCCGCGATCGTCTTTCCCACCTCGGCGCTGATCGTCCTTGCGATCTCGGGTGCGCGTTCGTCGGCGATTTCGGCCGCGCGAAGCAAGATCTGCATCCGCTCGTGCGCCGGCGTGCGTCGCCATGTCACGGCTCCCGCCTCTGCGGCGGTGAGCGCGGCCTCCACGTCGTCGATACCGGCCACCGGGACCGTGCCCACG
>DASSDH010000139.1:0-14588 GCA_035697245.1 Jiangellaceae bacterium | reverse complement strand
GTGCTCTCCGACGGCGACATCACTGCCCACCCCGAACTGAAGCTGGCCCGATGGGCCGCCCGTGAACTCGAGCCCAGCACCGCTGCTGTCACCACCATGTACACCAGCTGTCAACCCTGCGGCATGTGCACCGGGGCTATCGACCGGTCCGGCCTCGGCCGCGTTGTTTTCGCGCTGTCCAACGAACAGCTCGCTGACCTGAAACCGTCCGGCGGCTTCCCACCTGTGCACCAGGACGGGCCCTTTCTGTTCGACGAAGCACGCATCCCGGTCGACGGCTACTACCTCTGATCGAGCCGCAACAGGCGCCCATACGACCGTCATCGCGGCATACTCCGGGTTTCGGGGTCGCTCTTCCTGCCCGGCAGACGAACCGCTCGCGGGGTCTCCAGCTATGGGACGTTCGCGGAGGCGCTTGTCATCGCCTCGCGTTCACTATGGCGTACATGAGGTTGGAGCGCCCGTCGCGCACGTCCTTGCGAGCCGATGAGTCTCGCGGGTGCACCATCAGCCGTTCGTACGCCTCTACGAGCTCGGCGCGGGCCGCGCGGACCTCGGGAGTGAAGTACTCGGGGGCGGTCCACACCCAGCCCGGCGAGGCGAAAACTCCGGTCTCAACGATGTGAGCGGCGGCCTGTCGCAGCGTGAGACCGTGGTTGACTGCGCTCGGACGGTCGGGCTGGTCGCGTGTCGAGTCGTCGTCCTTCCAGTGACAGACCACGCAGATGTGGTTGCCGCCCCACTCGGTCAGGGTCGGATACCCGCAGGCCAAGCACGGCAGCTCGGTGAGCGCACCATCCGCATGCAGCTTGGCGCAAGCGGCCCGCCGTGCACAGGTCGTCGCCCACGCGTCGCCTTCCGGACCATCCCGGGTCATCGCACTCGGGCCCCTTCGGCAATGTGCAGTGGCGCAGCGCGCCGCCAGTCGACCCGCCCGAACGCCGCTGTTGGACCGCCGACAGGCGCCCGCGCCATTAGCCGCGCGACGGTATGCCACCCGCATCATGATCGCACCGCCCGCCGTCGCCTACTGCACCTGTGTCACGTCCCTGGCCGGCCAAGGATGCTGTGTATGAGTTGAAGCCCACGCTGCGTTGAAATTCGCCCTACGCTGACTGGCCGCTCCAGCCAGTTTGGGTGGTACCCGCACCATGCCAATCGGTCTCGAGTGGCTTGGATAAAAGGCACTTGCGCTGTCGATGCGGGACAGGTCAGGCATATTGACACGGAGTGATCATCGCGATACGAAGGCAATGCGGCGACGTCGATCGAGCCGAGGCTCGCTAGGCGCGCCCAACACGTGTGGTCTGGGCGCAAGGGGTGACCGTCGATCGCACGCAGGTTTGTCACGATGCTGGCCGTTCTCCTATCCCTGCTGATCTCGATGGTGGCGGTTTCGCCCGCCCAGGCTGTCGCGCCGCCGTGGTGCGGCGATCCGGTTCCCGACGCGGCAGAGAACCTCCCCGACGGCACTGATCCCAGCGATCCGCCCGGCAGCTTCCCCCACATCCCGTACTACGCCATCCGCTGCACCCTCGAGGACATCGTGGCGTCGAGCCAGGGACGGATGAGCCTCGAGGTCATGGGTCAGTCGGCGCTGGGTCGTGACCTCTTCCTCGTCACCGTCAATGCGCTGGACACCGTCCAGCAGAGAAGGGACTTCCAGGCCTGGCAGCAGGTGCGGAAGGTCGCGCTGACCGACCCGGTTCGCGGCCAGGAACTGCTCCAGTCCTACGGGGACAACGTGAAGGTCCCGCTCTACATCCAGGGCGCCATCCACGGCAACGAGTACGAAGGGGTCGAGGCGATCTTCGAGACGCTGGAGAGGCTTGCCACGACGCCGTACGGGGCGGACCCGGACGTCGACGCCGTCCTGGACCACACGGTCGTGCTGTTCAACGTGATCCAGAACCCGGACGGCAGGGTCGCCGGTACCCGCGCCAACGGTAACGGCTTCGACCTCAACCGCGACTTCATGACGCAGTCGCAGCCGGAGACCCGCGCCTCGGTGGCGGTGATGCAGAAGTGGCTGCCGCCGGAGGTCCTCGACCTGCACGGCTACGTCACACCCACGCTCATCGAAGCGACGACCAAACCGCACAACCCGAGCATCGACTACGACCTCTGGCTGAAGTGGAACCAGCCGCGCATCGACGCCAACGAGGCCGCCATGGCTGCGCTCAACTTCGATGTCACCCGGCCGATCAACGACTGGTGCTCCGACGGGAATCCGGCCCCGCCGAGCGGGATCTGCCCGGACGGTCAGCTGCCGGGTCCAGCCGTCGCCGAGGGCTGGGACGACTGGGGCCCGTTCTACACGCCGATGTATGCCCAGCACGTCGGACTGAACGGGTCGACGGTGGAGATGTGCAACCAGACCGACGACGACTGCGCGCTGCCGGGCACGACACCGTTCGCCTACGGCCGGCTGGGATCGCGGATCATCCAGGAGACCGTCGTGTGGTCGAGCCTGCTCTTCGATCTCGAAAACCGGAACGAGCTCCTCTTCGACGAGGTCGAGCGCTACCGCCGCGGCGTCGCGAACGAGCCGCGACCACCGTGCTGTGAGCCTCCGTTCGACGTCGACAACAACTGGATGGCGGAGTTCCCCACCGCCTACATCGTGCCGATGGGCAGCGGACAGCGCAGCGAGCCCGAGGCGAACCGACTGGTCGACTGGATGCTGTTCAACGGCATCCTCGTCGACCAGCTCAAGCAGGCCTACACCTTCGACGGCGTGACCTACCCCGCCGGCTCGTACGTCGTGTTCATGGACCAGGCCCACCGGGGGCTTGCCGACACGGCCCTCGGAATCGGCGCCGACATCTCCGAGGACATCAGCATCCTCTACGCGCCGCCGGCGGCGTGGAGCCACGGCTACCTTTGGGGCGCCGACGTAGTCCGGGTCGAGCAGGGCACGACGTTCACGCCGCAGACCAACCGGATCCTCCAGGCCAGCCACCTGCTCGGCGGCGTCGAGCCTGGGACGGCGACCGCCTACGCCTTGAAGATCGACTCACCGACAGCGGTGCGCAGCCTCAACGGACTCATGGACGAGGGACTCACCGCTGAGTTGGCCCTGGCGCCGTTCACCTCTGCGGATGGCACAACGCTGCCGACCGGGAGCGCGATCTTCGCCGCCGATGCGGCGACCAAGGTTCAGCTCGCCTCACTCGGCCGCGCGAACGACGTGTGGTTCCACCGCGTCGGTACGTCGGCACCGCCGACCGAGCCGATCGACCGCAAGCCCCGCATCCTGGTGCTCACAGGTGCCCTCAACCAGGACGTGTGGTCGCTGCAGAACCTCGGCTTCACGCCCGCTTTCATGTCGACGGCACAGCTCAACGCCGCAGCCCAGGACCCCCTGCCGAACTACGACGTCATCTGGAACACCGGCAACTACCCAGGAGCGACCCTGACCATGGCGCAGGCGCGCCTGCAGGCGTTCTTCGCCGCCGGCGGCGGTTACATAGGTGCGGGCCTCAACGGTGCCAATTTCCTCACCAACGGCTCGTTGGTCAGCGGGCTGGCGGCGGCGGCCCTCCAGACGGGTGACGGGCACAGTGGCATCGTCTACTGGGACAACGTGGGCGGGGCGGCGAGCCCGATCACCGGTGCGTCGCCGAGCCAGGACACCGCGATCATGGACCCGCCGACCTGGTTCACCTCCGTGCCGGCGACGATGAGCGTCGACGGTCGCTTCCCGACCGACGCGGATGCCATCCTCGGGTCAGGGCTGTGGCCAGTCGACGAACTGTCGCCCTCCGCTCCAGGATCTGCCGTCATCGCGCACGGGACGACGACCGCGGGCGCGGCGCGGGCAACGGTCTTCGCGATGAACCCGCTGTATCGCGCCGACCCGGAGCGGGAGTGGTCGATGGCCGGCCTAGCCGCCTACTGGGCCGACCAGTAGAGACCGCCCAACGCCCAGAAAGTAAGGCCGGCTGGTCATACTCACGCCGTGCACGGTGCGGAGCGATCGTCCGCGCCAGCGGTCCGCCTAGCGGAGTTGAGCGAAGCCAACGAGGTCGGAGTCTTGACTGAGCGCGTGTATCGAGCGGGTGGATGGACGGACGAGGGCTACTCGAAGTTGCTGCTTGATGCACATTCGCGAATCGAAGAGGCAATCGTTTTCGTCGCAACGCTGAAGGCTGACGTGGTCGGGACCGTCACTGTCGCGCTGCCGGGCACGCCGTTCGCTGCGGTGGGCAGGCCCGATGAGGTCGAAGTCCGGATGCTTGCGGTGGACGAGCAGGCGCGGCGGATGGGGATAGCGGACCTGTTGATGGATGCATGCGAGGAACGTGCACGAACGGGTGGGTTTGCAGCAGTTGTCTTGTCGACCGAGCCGGATATGCATTCTGCCCATCGCCTTTATGAACGCAGGGGCTACGTGCGTCAGCCGCAGCGCGACTGGCAGGTCGGCAGGTTCAACCTCTTGGTCTACCAACGACGGCTATAACCAACCACTCGATGTCCGACCCAGTTTCAACAGACGCCTCGAGCAGGTCGTTACGCAAACATGATCACGGGGCCCGCTCTGCACCCGACGCCTCACGCGACGGTAATGACGATCTTGCCGCGTGCGTGCCCCTGCTCGACGCGGCGCAGGCCCTCAGCGGTGTCTTCTAGCGGATACGTTCGGTCGAGGACCGGTGTGAGCTTCCCGTCTGCGATTAGCCCGGTGAGGGTGAGCAGCTCCTCTCTGTTCTGCTTGGTCGGCAGCGGTCGGAGCCGTTGTCGGACGAACCCGTTGACTACGACCGCCCGAAGCATGGAGCCCACTGCCCCGACCACCCGGCCGGGTGAGCCGCCGGCATTGAGCACGAGGGTCCCCGTCGGGGTCAACGCCCGGCGCAGCCGGCTCAGCGGCTGGTTGCCCACATTGTCGAGGATCACGTCGTACGGCGCATGAGTGTCGGTGAAGTCCTCGGTTGTGTAGTCGACGACATGTGCGGCGCCGATCGAGCGCATCAGCTCGACGTTGCGAGTGCTGCACACCCCGGTGACCTCCGCGCCCAGCGCCGCCGCGATCTGCACGGCGTATGTGCCGACGCCGCCAGCGGCCCCGTTGACGAGTAGCCGATGCCCAGCCCGCACCTCACCCACGTCCCGGACCCCGCGCAGGGCGGTCGATGCCGCCATGGGAACCGCCGCCGCCTGCGCGAAAGTCAGACTTGCCAGCTTGGGCACCACCTTGTCCGCCTCGGCACGCGCGTATTCGGCGAAAGCGCCGGGGCAGAAGCCGAGTACCTCATCACCGGGCCGCAGGCTGCGCACGTTCGCCCCGACCGCCTCCACCCGACCCGCCGCATCAATCCCGGCCACCCGGGTCTTCGGCTTGGTCAGCCCCACGCCTCCCATGAGCCGCGCGACACGAGGGTCGCCTCGAAGCATGTGCCAGTCGTACGGGTTGAGCGCGGCGGCGTGCACCCGAACAAGGACGTCGTCGGCGCCGAACTCGGGCAGGTCCGTGTCCACCAGCCGTAGGACGTCCGGCGGGCCGAACCGCTCCTGCACAATCGCCTTCATCAGATCTCCAACCCGTGCGACGTACGATCTCCCGCGGCCGGTGTGCATGACGCGGGAAGAGGACTGCTCCTCGTCAGGCAGGCCTAGACATAGATGTTGTCGTGCTCCTCGAAAAACGCCTGCAGCTCCTCCTGGGACGGTTTCCAGCGGCCCTCCGCCATCTCGACGAGCCCCTCGAAGTAGGCCTCGCGCGGGGCGCCCGGCGCGAAGAGGATGAGCAGGGAGGCGGGCTCTCCGGACTCGTTGCGGAAGCCGTGGAGTCCGCCCTCGGGCACGTAGGCAAAGTCGTGTGGACGCGCGTCGAACCAGCCGGTGCCGTCGTACAGCTTCACGGTCCCGGTCAGCACGAAGAACGACTCGCTGAACCTGCGGTGGTAGTGGGCGTTCGCACCACCCGGCTCGGGCCCCATGTCCCAGCGGTAGAGCCCGAACCGTCCGTCGGTGGTTGCTCCGGTAGCTAGGTAGCTCGCGGCGCCGCCCGGCCGTGGGAGTTCCGGGGCAGCGTCAGCGGGGCGGAACCTCGCAGTGACCTCACCGGTGCCGAAGTACTTGGCATCTGGGTACGACATGGATCGACACTACCGATCCCACCTTTAGCCCGTATTGCGTTCAGCCAGCCACGCCTTGGCCGCTTCGACCTCGTCAGGCTTGTACGTCCGAACCTCGCCGGGCATCAGCCAGGAGAACGCCTTCACCCCGTATTAACCCACTGGTGACTGGTCACCACCGCGATCTTCTGCCAGCCCTGCATGTGCCCGGCCCACAATTTGGCGTCAGCCCACATGGCGCTAACCGAGTAGGCGTCGAAGTCGTCGCCGAGCACGTACAGCAGCCGCACATCCTTGGACTCCAAGGCTCTGGTAACGGCAGGGACCAGCACATCCCGGTAGTCGTCCTCGGTGACCTTGCCGACCGCCTCGACACCAACGGTTCCGGCCGGCATGCCCTCGACAAGCCTGATCAATCCGGGCCTCCTCGATACGGGTTCGACCGGAGCCCAGCGAGACGAGCGCTGATGATCGTCGGCTTCATGCTCGGTCTCTATCTCGTTGCCAGGGCGATAGCGGAACCGTTCGTCATCGACGTGACGGATCCGGCAACATATCGGGATGACTGGGGTGGCCCAAGCCTGCTTGGCGTGCTAACCGTTCACTGCCTTCCGGGACTGCTGGCGGCCGGCCTGATGGCGGGGTATCTCGTGCGACGCGCTCGTCGAAACAATGGCGAGCGTCCACTCTGAACAGGAGGTCCTGAATGGAGAAGCGCAGACTCGGAAACACCGACTTGGAGGTATCGGCCGTCGGACTCGGCTGCATGGGCATGAGCCAGAGCTACGGCCCGAGTCCGGACCGGCAGGAAATGATCTCGCTGATCCGCACGTCGGTGGAGCGTGGCGTCACGTTCTTCGACACCGCTGAGGTGTACGGACCGTTTGTGAACGAGGAACTCGTGGGCGAGGCCCTCTTCCCCTTCCGCGGGGACGTTGTGATCGCTACCAAATTCGGGTTCCGGTTCGACTCCGAGGGTCGCCAGGTCGGTCTGTCCAGCCGTCCTGAACACATCAAGCAGGTCGCCGACGGCTCGCTTCAGCGGCTCAAGGTTCCCGCCATCGACCTGTTCTACCAGCACCGGGTCGACCTGGACGTGCCGATTGAGGACGTGGCTGGCGCTGTAAAGGAGCTGATCCAGGAAGGAAAGGTGAAGCGCTTCGGCCTTTCCGAGGCCGCCGCGGGGACCATCCGCCGCGCGCACGCGGTCCAGCCGGTCACGGCCGTGCAAAGCGAGTACTCGCTGTGGACGAGAACGCCCGAAGACGAGGTCCTGCCGACCCTCGAGGAGCTCGGCATCGGCTTCGTCCCGTTCAGCCCGCTGGGCAAAGGCTTCCTCACCGGGAAGATCGATGAGAGCACGACCTTCGACAGTTCCGACATCCGCACGACCATCCCTCGATTCACCTCGGAGGCACAGGGCTAACCAAACCCTGGTGGAGCTGCTGGGCGAGATCGCAGCACGCAAGAACGCCACGCCTGCTCAGATCGCGCTCGCCTGGCTGCTCGCCCAGAAGCCCTGGATCGTCCCGATCCCGGGCACTCGGAGGTTGGAGCGCCTCGAGGAGAACATCGGAGCCGCCGCAGTCGATCTCACGCCGGACGATCTTCACGATATCGAAAGCGCCGCCTCAAAGATCAAGGTGGAAGGTGCCCGGTACCCAGAACATCTGGAGCGGCTGACCGGCCGCTGAGCACGGAGGATGCTCTCTAACCACCGCTGTCGCCGTCCCCGGAACGGCACACCCAACAAGAACGGGATCGTTCTGTTGGTGCGTGAGGGCTTGGAGGTGTGGGCGTTCGTCGATCGGAAGCGCATGCGCCTTTCGAATCAGCTCTAGCGCCTCACCACCGATTTGCGAGAAGAGCGGTTACGGGCTGTCGGACACCCGTGATCGATTCAGGCCGCGAGAGCGCTCTTGATCTTGTCGATTGCGTCGCTTTCAGCGGTGGCGGTTTCATCTGCGGCCGCAGCGACGGACTGGGCGACGTCGAGGACGAAATCCCGATAAGCCGACGCGTCGTCGGGCGCCTTCGCCGCCAGTGTGCTCATCGCTGACCGGAGTGCTTGTACGGTTTCGTTCTCGATCTCCTGCGGCGAGGACGTGAACCCGAAGCCGGTGCCGCGCATCTCTGCGACCTCGCGCACGAGTGGGCTCGTGCTCTTGCTTCGCGCCTCGGCGAGACGCTTGGCAAGAGCGCCGGCTTCCTTGAACGTGTCGAAGAAGCCCCGGTCAGCAACCGCCACCAGGAATGCCGCTCCCGTCACGCCCTTCTGCAGTGCTTCCCATTCCTCCGCCGTGAAATCGGCCTTTCCCGCCATGCGTCCTCCCGTGGTCGCGTCACTGCGCAGGATAGTTGGGGGCTGGCCGGTCGGCCGTCTGACCTCCATCGGTCTGGGACCATTCGCCCGACGACAACCCGACATCTTGATTGGAGAGCAGCATGGAGCACCCACCGCAGCCGGACCGCTGGCCCGTCGAACCGGTCCGCTACCCGGATCCCGCGGTCCGGGTCCTCGATCCCCGGTTCGAGCCATATCGAATCGGCAACGCAGCCGTTGAAAGGATCTTCACGGGATGCCGATGGGCCGAAGGGCCGGTCTGGTTCGGTGATCACCGCTGCCTGTTGTGGAGCGACATCCCGAACGACCGGATCATGCGGTGGGACGAAACCACCGGCGGCGTCACGGTCTTCCGGAGCCCGTCGAACTACACCAATGGTCACGCCCGCGACCGGCATGGTCGCCTCGTCTCGTGCGAGCACCTCACCCGCCGAGTGACGAGAACGGAACACGACGGCTCGATCACCACTCTCGTGGACCGATTCGACGGGAAGCCGCTCAACGCGCCCAACGACGTCGTGGTGGCGTCGGACGGCTCGGTGTGGTTCACGGATCCGGGCTACGGGAGCATGTCGAACTATGAGGGGCGCGAGGCTGCGCTCGAACTGCCCACCGCGGTATATCGGCTCGATCCGGATGGTGGTGCTGCGGAGTCTGTCATCGTGGACCTCGACCGCCCCAACGGCCTGTGTTTCGCACCGGATGAATCCTTGCTCTACGTTGTCGACTCCGGGTCGGCACCCCGCAGCATCCACACCTACGACATCGCCGACGGCACCGTCGGCGACGGGCGCCTCTTCGCAGAGATGAGTCCAGGCGGAGCCGACGGCATCCGTTGTGACTCTGACGGCAACCTATGGGCCGCCTGCAGTGGTGGTGAGGGCAACGACGGCGTCCATGTCTTCGCCTCGGACGGCACTCGGATCGGCCAGATCGATCTGCCAGAGATCTGCGCCAACTTGTGTTTCGGCGGTGTGGCCCGCAACCGGCTGTTCATGGCCGCGAGCCAGTCGATCTACGCCCTCTACGTCAACACAACTGGTGTCTGACGACGGTCAACTCGAGATCACTGGGCTTCCGTCGCGCGTGCCGATATCTGCTGCACTGCCCAGCCGTTCCCGTCCGGATCACTGAAGAAGACGAACCCGACGTTGTCCAAGGCGTTGCCGGTAGGGCTTGGGTTCTCTCCTAGGACCTGGATCTCGCTCACATCCACACCCCGTTCGACGAGTTGGGCGCGGGCAGCGTTGATGTCCGAGACGACAAGCTGGAGGCCCTTGAGCAAGCCAGGCGGCATCTCCGGAACGACACCCTCACCGATCACGACCGAGCAGCCCGACCCCGGCGGCGTCAGCTGAACCACACGGTTTCCGTCACCGATTCGGGTGTCGTGGTCGACGTTGAAGCCAAGCTGATCGGAGTAGAAAGCCTTGGCGCGGTCCACGTCCGACACTGGGACCACGACGACTTCGAGCGTCCAGTTCATGCTGCGTAACCTCTCCTCCGACGGTCGATCGGGTCAAGGGGCGTGCGGGCCCACGCGGTCGTCCCCACCGATCGCGAATAGCGACAGGCTCTTTACGCCCACGTCGGCCGAGGGCAGCATGAGGGAGGCGACCAGGGAGGACCGCTGATGCCTTCGACCGAACGCACAGACGGTACGGCGCAAGTCCCGGCGGACGGTTCACGGGGGGACGGAGAAGCGACAGCCGAGTTCGTCGAGCAATGGCGAAACGCGGCCTACAACTGTTACAGCTCGGGCCACAAGTTCTGCCGCGAGGTGTGCCCGGTGATGCAGGTGACCCGCAACGAGGTCCATACCCCGACCGCCTTTCACGCGAACGTGGTCGCGATGGAGAAGGGGCTGCTGTCGATCGAGGACGTCGCCCGCGACTACGTCCACTGCACCCAGTGTGGAGCGTGTGAGCTGCGCTGCCCCAACACACTGTTCACCGGGGACTTCTATCGGTTCCGTACGAGGACGGTTCAGCTCGTTCGGGCGATGCGGGCCCTGGCGGTGGACTCCGGCATCCATCAGCCGAACTGGCAGCGCTGGGTCGAGGAGACCACCCGGCAGAAGTCCGAACCAGTGCTGGGCGAGGTTCCGGTCAGCCAGGAGAACGTCCGCAATTGGGCCGACGGGTTGGACATCGCGGTGGGAGGAGAAACCATCCTCTTCTGCGACTGCGAGGGAGCGTTCCACCGGACGTCGGTACCGCGTGCTGCGGCCCGGATCCTGCAGCATGCGGGCGTCGAGTTCGGACTCATGCGCGAGCAATGGTGTTGTGGTGGCCCGGCCGCCGAGATGGGGTACGTGGACCGCGCTCGAGAGTTCGCCCAGCACAACGTCGACGACTGGCGAGCAGTCGGGGCCAAGCGCGTCATCGTCTTCGATCCGCACGACTACATCTCCTTCACCGAGGATTACCCCAGCTACTTCGGCGACGACTACGACGTCGAAATCGTTCTGATGGTCGATCTCGTCGCCGAGTTGATCCGCGACGGGAAACTGGCGCTCACACAACCCGTCGAGCGGGTCGTGACCTACCACGACGCCTGCCGACTCAACAAGCGCAAGGGCATCCACGAAACTCCGCGCGAGGTGCTTCGGGCGATCCCTGGTCTCACCTTCAAGGATGTCGACCACGTCACGCAGTGGTCGTACTGCTCGGGAGCGGGTGCCGGGCTCGGTATCGAGCGTCCGGACCTCACCGCCGAAATCAGCCGCCGCCGGGTCGAGCGAGCCGCCGGCCTGGGTATTGACACTCTCGTCAGTGCGTGCGTGTGGTCCGAGCGCCCGCTGTCCGAACAAGGCGGAATGCGCGACGATCCGGTCGAGGTCATGGACCTACTCGAGCTGGTAGCCCACGCCGCCGGAATCGACGACGACACCGGCAGGTCGGAGCCGGCCCGATGACCGCCACAATGGTCACGGACCCCGTCATCAACGAGCTCGTCCAGATCTGCGGGACGGACCACGTCTTCGCCGACCGGTCCGCTCGCGTCAACCGAGCCCGCGTGCCGGCGCCCTTCCCGGTGCATCGGTGGGCCGACCTCATCCCCGACGTCGTCGTCCTCCCGACGAGCCCCGAGCAAATCGCCGAGGTGGTCAAACTCGCCAACCGCCATCGGATCCCGGTCGTTCCCAGAGCCGGCGGCACCGGGCTCACCGACGGTGCCGTGCCGCTTCGGCACGGCATCCTCGTTGATGTCAAGCTGATGAACGAGATCCTCGAGATCGACCTCGAGGATCGCGCGGTGACCGTGCAGCCGGGCATCAACATGCTCAAGCTCAACGAGGAGCTCCGTCCGCACGGCGTGATCTACCCGGACGACCCTGCCTCCTATCCGTGCTCCCTGGTCGGCGGCCGGATCGGCACCAGCGGATGGTCGCTGATCGGCGGACGCTACGGCCACACTCGAGACCTGGTCATCAGCTTCGAACTCGTGCTCCCCACCGGCGAGCTGATCAGGGTGGGGGACGGCGGTGGCCGCAAGGTGCGCAAGTCCTCCAGCGGCTACCAGCTCAAGCACTTGTTCATGGGCCACCAGGGCACGCTGGGCATCGTCACCGAGGCCACGCTGGAGCTGGTGCCACGTCCGGAAACCGAGTTCGCAGCGTTCTTCTCCTACCCCGACTACGAGACGGCCTGGCGCTCGACAGCTGCGCTCGCCCGGTCCGGGCTCGCCACCCTGGCCGGTGTCGTCCTGTTCGACGAGTGGAAGCTGGCGTACCTGCGTCGCGACGACGAGGCCTACATCCCGCAACCGGACTCGGTGAGATGCGTCGTAGCGACCGCCATGTACGGCACTACGGATGAGGTCCGTCCCGCTGCGAAGCGCTTGCTCCGGATCGGGCAGGAGAGTGGCGGCAACTATCTGGGCGACGAGATTTCCCAAGGAGACTGGGCATCGCGGCACGACCGCTATGCCACGCCGCTGCACGGGCGCCTCCGGGACGGGCAGGTCGTCCCGATGAGCTGGCACTGCGAGGACGCATCGATCAACTGGACAGCACTGCCCCAGGTCAGGCGAGAGTGGCACGACATCGTCGCCCAGCTGGCAGACCGTTACCCGATCTTCGACGACTGGGGGATGTTCGCCTACACGAACGGTGCGTTCAAGCCGTGGGGCGACTATCTCACCGAGATCGACGTCGGCATCTGGGAGCAGGAACTCGACGACGAGTCGTGGGCGGCGTGGGTCGATGCGAAACGAGACATCGCCGCTGTGGCGCTCGCGCATGGCGGATCCATCAGCGCGTGTCACGGCTCTTGCCGCGAAGGCGAGGTCGACCTGGTACCGCAGGAAATGGGTGGCGGCTTCGAGGTCATGAAGAAGGTCAAGCGTGCGCTCGACCCCAACAACATCATGAACCCGGGCAAGTACTTACTGGACCAGGCGTATGAGGGGGGTGACCGACTGTGATCGGTTTCCGGCTGTCGGCGCAGCAGCCACCGGAGCCCGAGCGGGTCAACGACACCGTGGTCAAGCGCTTCGACCACGTCTACGAGGTGGATCCGGCACTCATGCAGGAACACGTTCGCCAGCACGAGTTCCCGGCGTGGGAGACCAAGCGGATCGTCGACGGACGATGGGATCACCTGGACTGGATGCACGCCCACTGGGCGGACCGGGTGCTCTCCGGTGAGGAACTGCTGGCCGAGTCCGCACAGCCAGACCAACTCGATGACGAGGGAGTGAGGCCCGAATGAGGTTCAGCTATTTGATGATCCCCGCCTACCCGCTCGCCGACTCGATGGAGTCCATCAAGAAGGCGGACGAGCTCGGCTTCTACGGTTGTTATGCCGCGGACGAAACCTGGTGGAAGGATATGTGGCTGCTGTTCGCCGCTGCCGCAGACAAGACCAAGACCATTCGGTTCGGCCCCAGCCTGTCCGGCGTCGTACTCCGCGAGCCGACGCTCATCACCCAGGCAGTGGGCACGCTCGACGAGCTCACCAACGGGCGAGCGGAGTGCGTCATCTCGTGCGGCAACTTCGGTCTGCTCGCGCAGTACGGCATCGACTGGGCACAGACCCGTCCGCTGTCCCGGACGATCGAAGCGCACAACGTGATCCGGACGCTCCTCGACGAGGGGACCATCACCTTTGACGGCGAGTTCTACAAATACAACGGGCTGTTCACGTTCGGCCGCCCGGTTCAAAAACGGCTGCCTCTACTACTCGGCGCCATGCGCGGTCCTCGGTCGTTCCAGGTGGCCGGCGAGATCTCCGACGGCGTCCATCACGCCCTCAGCTACACCCGTGAGGCCTACGACTACGTGGTCGAGAACGTCAAGCAGGGTGCCGAGAAGGCGGGCCGCGATTGGCAGTCCCTCGACATCGGCGCATGGATGGTGTTCTCCGTCGGCCCGGACTCGTCCGCGGCGAAGGAGGCCGCCCGTAGCCTGGTGGGGCTCTACGCGTCGTCCATGTCGGAGGAGCAGCTAGAGCGCAATGGCGTGACCGTGCAAGATATGCAACCGATCAACGACGCGCTCGGCAAGGGTGACCTCGGCGGCGCCATCGAGCTCACCCCTCCGGAGATCGCCGAGCGGTTATCGGTCGCGGGGACACCGGAAGAATGCGTGGCCAAGCTGCGCAGCGAGATCGTCGACGCGGGCGTCAACCACCTCATCTTCGCCATCACCGATGCAGTGCTGGTGAAGGCGCTGATGGGCCGGGATCTCGAGAACGTCGCCTCGGTGAACGACCAGCTCCAGCTCATCCACGACGAGGTGATGCCAGCCTTCGCCTAGCCGTGGCCCAATTGCCAGCAGTCAGCTCATTGCACTATTCGCGCGTCCAGCGCCTCGAGGCTGGCCGCGCGAACGGCGTGCCTCAGCCGATCAGATCGCTGGCGAGTTCGCAGAAATCGACACGTCGCGGGCGACATCTGGGAGTTCACCGCCCACGAAGCCGATCAGCCGTTCGTGGTCGAAGACAGCGAGGGCAACGTCGTGCTGCGCGATCGCGGGCGGGTGACCTTCCGTGCGCTCTTCGACACAGAGGGAGATGGGCGTGCGCGGTCAGCTCCTTGAACGTGCCGGTGCCGGAGACGACGAACCATTCCTCTGTGAGCGGATTGGTGAGAACGTCCCGGACGCGGAAGTTGTCCTATCCCAACCGGGCCACGACCTCGCTCGGATCGACGACGGCAGT
>DASSDH010000138.1:0-3547 GCA_035697245.1 Jiangellaceae bacterium | reverse complement strand
TCATTGCCACTCGTGATCATCACATCGATCCCGGCGCGCACTTTTCTCCTGAGCCGGACTTTGTGGATTCCTGGCCGCCGCACTGTGTGGTCGGCACGCCAGGTTCGGACTTTCATGATGAACTCACCTTCCGCGACTTCTCAGCCGTCTTCTACAAAGGCCAGTACGCACCGGCCTACTCTGCTTTCGAGGGCGTCACGGCCGATGGCGAGACACTGTCAGATTGGCTGCGGGAGCGCGGAGTCGATCAGCTCGACGTGTGCGGGATCGCCACCGATTACTGCGTGCGCTCCACTGCATTGGATTCAGTGCGTGAGGGGTTCGAGACGACCGTATTGCTCGACCTGACCGCCGCAGTCGCTCCGGAGCGGGTTGCTGAGATTGCTGCTGAGCTGGCCAATGCCGGAGTGGTGATCAAGGAGTCCAAACTCAACCAGCAGAGTTAGTGTCGCCTCAGCATCTTCAGCACGCTCGACGGCGCGACCGTGGTAAACGCTTCCTGGCAGATTGCGCGGAGCTCGGCATCCTCAATTCCGGGAAGTTGAACACCGAGCCAGCCGAGGTGACCGACGTAAGGCGGCCGGAAGAAGCGCTCCGGATCTGTCTCGACGAGATCCGGCCGGACATCGTGAGGCGCAGCGCACCAGATCGCTAGCCGCCCGTCGTCGTGGTGGTCGTCGAGAAACATCACAAAGCACTTCTTGTTCTGGATGAAGAACGCAGGGCCGCCATGGCTAAGGCGTTCCGATGTCTCGGGCAACGCCAGACAGATCGCGCGCACCTTGGCGAGCGCCTCGGCGACCTCGCGTGGCGGAAATCGGCTCACGTGTCTATTTTGAGCTGCTCGCTTCGGAGTCGGAGATCTGACCAATACCAACTGCGTAGCCTGCTGGTCATGCAGCTGTTCGACAGCCTGTTTGATGACGAGGCCCTGATACGGCTACCAGAGACGGCGGTTCCGGCGCTAATCGCCCGCCACAGCGAGCTACGTAGTGCGTACCCGAGTCTGCTCGCAACGCTGGTCGTCCCAGATCGTCGGCTTGCCGAAATTGCTCGTCAAATCCCACCCGGTCCCAGCATCCCGGTCAGCGTGATCACCAGCGGCGGGGCGGGCGGGCTGCTCGCACTGGCACGTCGCGACGTACCAGGCGTTGACATTGCGGCAGTTGAGCCGACTCTCCGCGATCTCGATGATCTTGCCGGTAGCGCGGCGCGGGTGATTTCGGCCGCTGCCGAGCTCGCGCCCGAGATCACGGTCTTCATCGAGCTGCCGTACGCATCAGGCTGGGAGGCCGCTGTCGAGCTGATCGAAGCCACCGGCCGCTACGGCAAGATTGCTGCCGGCCAGGCCGAGCCGCGGCAAGTCGTCGAACAGTTCTCGGTCTTGATCGAGGCCGACCTGCCATTCAAGATCACTTGTACACACAACGGCGACTGGCTGTCGCTGCTGCTCGTGGTTGAAGCCCTGGTCACCGGCGCGAACCTTGATGATGCCGCAGCACTCATGCGACTCGACGATCACAGAATCGGCGCGGCTTTGTCAGGCTGGGACCCGACGACGCAGTCCCGAGTACGCCGCAGGGTTCGCCGCCTCGGCACCGGTCAGGTGCCGGAGCTGATCAATAACCTGGCAATGTACGGAGAACTCCCGGCGCCCTAGGGAACGATTCGCAGACGGGGGATCAAGCCTTGCGCCGCCGACGAGCCACCAACAGGCAGCTCGTGCCGGCCACCGCGAGCGCCAACCCGACCATCGCGATCTGCCGGGCGATGCCACCAGGGGTCGACTGCGCTGCGCTAACAGGACGCCCGCTCACACCGGGCGCGCCACGATAAGTCGCGGGCGAGGTGAGGCCGGCATCGATGCTGAGGTCAGCCGGAGCCTCACTTCCCAGCGTGAAGACACCGCTCGTTCCGGCTTGATCGACGTCGGAGTCGAGGGCTGGATCGCCGGCGTCGGGGCGGGTGAACGTCAGCCCATCGGGGATCTTGCTGAACCGGATCCGGTATTGGCCAGCCCGCAGCCCGTTGAAGGAGTACTGCCCAGTCGGGGAGGTCACGTCGGTGGCGAGGACCTCTGACTCGCTGCCCAGGAGTTGCACGCTGACTCCCCCCACCCCGCCGTCGCCGGGACCGAGCACTCCATCCCCGGTGTTGTCGAGCCACACCCTGGCCCCGACTGAGTACCTCGTTACCAGGCCAGCGTTCAGAGTCCGATTCTCGAAGTCGATGGAGGCAGCATTCGCCCCCGTGACCGGCACCAAATTGGGCGCTCCCTGGGCCAGCGTGAAGACCGGGGTCAATCCCGTGGCGGGATCTGGGTCCGAATCCAGCGCGGCGTCCGTGTCTGCCGCCCGCCCTGTCAAGACGTGGTGGGCTGGCAGCTCTGTGAACTTGAGCCGATAACGACCGCCTCGCAGGTTGGTGAATTGATAGTGGCCCGTCGCATCGGTGTTGGTGGTGGCCACGACGTTGTCGGTGACAGTGAGCAGTGACACGGTTGCCAACGCGGCCGGTTCTTCAGGCTGCCGGACGCCATCGCCGTTCGTGTCCAGCCAGACCCGGTCGCCCACGGCGTAGCGGAGCGGGGTGATTCCGGCGTCGATAGTCGGATTGATGTACGCCGCTGCCACCTCGTCTACCGCCGTCGTAGCTCGAACATTGGGTTCCCCAGCCCCCAACGTGAAGGGTGGAGTCGCGCCCGAGTAGTCCGGATCGGAGTCGGCGGCGCGCAGGCTGCCTGCGCCTGCTGGCGTCAGCCCGAAGTCCTCCGGCACGCCTGCAAACCGCACCGAATAGGTCCCGGCCTGAAGGTTGTCAAAGACGTAGCGTCCGTCTGGACGGCTCACCGTCGAGGCCACCACCTCGCCGTCAACGTTGAGCAGTTGGATGCTGACCCGACTCGCGGGAGACTCCCCCGTATCCTGCACGCCCGACCGGTTGTCGTCTCGCCAGACAATGTCACCGACCGCGAATCTGGCAAGCTCCGACCGATTTGAGCTGCGGGACAGGCTTGTCGGTTCAGATTGTGGGGCTTCAGTGGACGTGCGACCGGCGGTAACGCCCATCCGCACCGTCTGGTCATCCGACGTCACGTCGACTGTGGTACTCAACGGCTGGAACGTGCTGCTGTCTAGAACCGGCGTGAGTCGAGGGAGCGCTGCCGGGATCTCGGCGACCACAAAGTACCGGCCACCCTCAAGCTTGCTCGTGCCCTGAAGGACGAAAGTGCCGTCCCTATCCGTGACACCTGTGACGCGGGATCCGCTGGCGTCGGTTACCGCAATCCCAATGCCGGGCTGTGGCTCATCGATCACGGCGTCGTAGCTTCGGTTCCCGTCGACATCGCGGTTCACGATCACCGTTAACGTGCCGTCAGTGGTTTCGGCGTCTGCCGGAACCGGCATTGCCGCCACGACCACCCATGTAATGAGTCCCGCCAAGGCGGCAGCTGAGCGCAAAAGCGTACGCAGCACAACAACCTCATCGGACCTGGCCCCCGCGCCCGAAGGTTACGGGTAGGAGCGCCCCGAACGCTCCGACCTCG
>DASSDH010000137.1:0-17854 GCA_035697245.1 Jiangellaceae bacterium | reverse complement strand
CGGCCTCAACTACCAGATCGAACATCACCTGTTCCCCAACATGCCCCGACCCAACCTGCGCCACGCCCAGCCCATCATCCGCGACTACTGCGAAACCCACCGGGTCAGCTACACCGAGACCAGCCTGCTCACCGCATACCGGGTCGTCGTGCGCTACCTCAACCAAGTGGGACTCGGCGCGAGCGACCCATTCCGCTGCCCGCTCGTCGTGCAGTACCGCGCCTAGAGCGCACACGGCTCGCCGCGCCGAGGCCAACCTGCACCGGACGCTTCATCGCCTCGACCGGGTCGGCGCCGTCGGCGCGGTCGATCCTCGGGAGAGAGTCCTGCCCGCACGGGGCCCGAGGCGTTCCCCACGCCGGCCAGACAGCGCAGGTGGTTGAGCCACCGAGTTCCCGGCCCGGGACAGGCGGTGTCGCCGCTGCTCGCCGCTGGAGGCGTCGATCGCGGCGTTGCCGGTCCAGGACGCGAAGTGCGCCCGGTCGGGAAGCGGGTGACATCGCCGACGTCGTCGGCGAGGACGCCGGCCGTGCCGGCGCTGAGATGCCGAAGATGTCCATCAAGTGCCAGCCCGAGGGCGAGTACCTGCTGGCGCAGCCGCTTGGTCAGCTCCTTGAGCTTGTGGTCGACCGCCTCGAGCTCGCCGACGAGGTCGACGGCGAGCCGGCGGCAGGGTTCCTCCGGGCAGCTCACGCGGGCCAAACGCTCGCGAGCAGGTCGCGGGCCTTACAACGGTGGGCGGACTTCAAGGCATGGACGCCCCGCGCCGCGAAATCCGCCGGGGGCATCGGCCAGCCGCAACGCGGACGGCTGCGGGTTTGGCGATGTGCGGTTGGTGAGGCATGGCTGGGGAAGCGCCTGCAGACCTACCCTGTCCCGTGAGCGGACGGGTCACCGGAGCCGGTGCCTGGTCCCGGGCAGACACCATGCGAGGAGGAAGCGATGTCGGTGATGAGGTTCGAGCCCTTCCGTGACCCCTTCCGGGAGCTCGACCGGCTGGTGTCCATGGCTGCGAGTGGGACGCGTGCCCCGCTTGGCATGCCTTTGGACGTCTACCGGGGTGAAGACGGCAGCTACCACGTGGAGGCCGACCTGCCCGGCGTCGACCCAGACAGCGTCGAGGTGACCGTAGAGCACGGCGCCTTAACGATCCGGGCCGACCGCACGCCTCACTACGGCGAGAGCGAGCAGGTCATCGCCGCCGAGCGACCCCAAGGGTCGTTCACCAGACAGCTCGCCCTCGGCGAGGGCGTGGACTCAGAGAACCTCACCGCCGAGTACGCCGACGGCGTCCTGCACGTGACCATCCCCGCCTCACCGAAGGTACAGCCCCGCCGGGTCGAGATCACCCGTGCGGCCGGCAGCCGCCACACCATCTCGGGCAGCGCAATCAACCAGGATGACGACCCGCCCACCGGCGGCGCCGACTGAAGGTTGCCTTGCCTGTCCTGACAGATCGCATCGCGACAACGGTGAGTACGTCGCATCGCGACAGCGTAGGTCCGGTCCGGGATATACCCCTCGATGCGAAGCTGGCCGCCCCGGTTTGCTCCCTCCCGCGTACCGACATTCCAACACGGAGACCGCTCGAGTGCCCTCATCGGTCGGGACACTCGTCCGCAGCGAGGGCTCGACGCCCGTCGTCATGACACCGGTCTGACCGCCGGCAGTGCCCCGGCGCTGACACGAGACCCGTCACCCAGCGCCCGCGGGCGTGCATCTCCGCACGACCGCGCGACCAGCGGCCAGACGCGGACGTTCCCGTGCCAGCAAAGGCGACCGCTCGCCGCCGGGGTTGGGAGCTAACCCGACGTCGCGGGCGGGTCATAGTTGGGCTGGTAGAGCGTCATTTCGCCAGCTCCGGGCACCTTCAGCCGGGCCGTGATGCCCCAGCCTTCGTCGCGGACGTCGCCGATGAACTCTGCGCCCCTAGCGGTCAGCTCCGCCATTGCTGCTGATCAATCTGAGCCGGCATGGGCTCAATCGTCTCCGTCACTCAGGTCCTTCCCCGCCAAGCCATCACGCCCGGCGTGTCGGACCAGTAACACCGTTCTCCTGACAGACTCCCACTCGGCGGGTGTGAGTGTTGTCCGGTATGGCACTGTCCAACAGTCCAAGGTGTGCGTGTCAAGGCGTAGGGATGGACACCGCGAGGGCGGCGATGTCGTCGTGTGGGTGCTCGATCGTGGCGGTGAGTTGCTGTATGCGGGCGATTACGGCGGCGGCGGCAGTGGCGGTGCCGGCGAGGAGGTCGGTGAGGTCGTCGGGGCCGGGCCAGCCTTCGCCGAGGCGCAGGTCGGTGATGCCGTCGGTGTAAAGCACGAGAGTGTCGCCCGGGAACAGGTCGACGGTGGTGGTGCTGTAGGTGGCGTCGGCGAGCAGTCCGGCGGCGGGACCGGTGCCCGCCACGGTGGTGGTGGCCCCGTCGCCACGGATCAGCAGGGGTGGTGGGTGCCCGGCGACGGCGATGGTGAGCCGGTAGCCAACCGGCTGGGGTTGGAGTCTGCCGTAGGCGAGGGTGCAGTAGCTGTATTCGTTGGTTTCCGGGTCGAGCATGATGGTGTGGTGCAGGTTGGCCAGCACCGCGGCGGGGTCGTCGTCGATGAGCGCGGCGGCGCGCAGGGTATAGCGGACCAGTGCGGTCAAAGCGGCGGCGGCCAGCCCTTTGCCGCACACGTCGCCGAGGAAAACCGCCCAGGTTCCGGTGGCGTCGGTGGGGAACAAGTCGTAGAAGTCCCCACCGACGTGATCATCGGACAGCGGCTGGTGGAACGCGGCGGTCTCAAGTCCCGGCACGTAGGCGAGCCGGGACGGGACAAGGTTGTGGCCGAGGGCGGTGGCGACGTCTTGCGCGTGGTGCCATTGTGCCTCGACGCGTCGCCGGGCCGCCCGTTCGATGGTGGCCTGCCGCAGCGCGGCCAGGCGTAGTTCCAGTTCGTCAGCGACGATCGCGGCGAGGTCGGCCAGCCGGTCCAGTTCGGCGTCGGTGACCTGCCGCGGCTGCGTGTCGATGACGTCGACGGTGCCCAGCCGGTGCCCGTCAGCGGTCACGATCGGCGCCGCGGCGTAGAACCGCAAACCCAACTCGCCCCGCACCAGCGGGTTGTCGAGGGTGCGTGGATCCACGGCGGCGTCGGTAGCAAGATACGGGCCGTCGGTGAGGATCGCCGACGCGCACAGCCCAGGGTCGCGGGGGATCTGCCCGGTGGGTAGTCCGGTGGCGGCCTTGAACCAGATCCGGTCTTCATCAACGATCGAGACGGTGGCGATCGGTACGTTGAAGATGCGGGCCGCCAAAGCGCAGATCCGGTCGAAGATGTCCTCGGGTGGGGTGTCCAGGATGGCGTAGCGGCGCACCGCGGCCAGCCGCTGCTGTTCAACGTCGAGAGCCTGGTCAGGAGCGGTCGTCCGGGTCGTCACCGGCATCACCCCCAGCTGCGGGAATCCGTCCGCTCTCACCGCCGTTGGGCTCGGCCGACATGGACACGTTGAGGGCTTCGATCAGGCCGACGATCTGCAGGATCCGGTAAACGATCGGCCGTGTTGCCACGACGGCGAACCGCAGACCGACGCGCTGCGTGGCGGCGCGGCAGGCGACCAGCGTGCCCACCCCGGTGGAGTCCAGCATCGGTACGCCGGCAAGGTCCAACTCGAAGGCGGCAGCTTCTCCGGCGTCGACCGCTTCCTGGACCCCGGCACGTAGGTGTGAAGCGTTGGACACGTCGATCGCGCCGGTCACGGCCAGACGCACCGTGTCCGGCCGGGGCCGGCTGCC
This sequence comes from Jiangellaceae bacterium, assembly GCA_035697245.1. GTDB lineage: Bacteria > Actinomycetota > Actinomycetes > Jiangellales > Jiangellaceae > JACVRX01. The sequence goes on along the minus strand of DASSDH010000137.1, from coordinate 14,079 downwards.
CCGCAACCGCAGACCATCGGGATCGGCAGAGCTTGTGATGGTGAACTCATCCACGGTGCTGCCGCCCTTCTGCCTCGCGGCCAGCCGGCCGCCCGCCGACGCGTTCCAGGACCCGATACACCGCCGGCCAAGAGACGGAGATTAGCTCAGCCAGGTCGGCGACCGAGTGTTCGCCCGGCGGCGTGCAACCCGGCGAGGCGGGCCTGCCGCCGGGCGGACAGCTTCAGCTGCCTTCCCCACAGCCTGCCCTTTGCCCGCGCGACGGCCATGCCCCTGCGGGCACGCATCCGCAGCGGGTCGACCTCGTGCTTGGCGAAGGTGGCGGAGATGTTGAAAAACATCCTCCCCATCGGGTCGGTCCGGTCGTAGATCGTCCCGCCCGGCAACAGCCGCACCCAACGGGCGACGAGAGCATCACCGATGCTCGGACATCGAGCGGGCGAGCCGGTCCAGCTTCGGCACGAGGGTGTCCCCGGCCCGCACGGCCGCGAGGACCTGGACCAGGCCGGGCCGGGCCCGGTTGGTGCCGTCAGCCCCTTGACGAGGTAGATCCGGTCCTCGGCCACACCCAGCCGAGCAGGACGAGGCGTTGACCGGTGAGGTCCTGCTCGTCGGTGGAACAGCGCGCGTAGCCGCTCAACATCGCGGACACGCGCCGAGCGCAACGGCAAACACCCTCACCGGAGAGATCACCGGACGGCCCCCATGAGACACCGTAGGGCGTAGGGCAGTGGAGAGGCCATCACCGTGGTGGCCAACGTTCCCGGCGCCCCCGAACGTGATCATCCTCGACGTCGCGGAGGGCCGACTGGACTGGCTGGTCACTGCTCGCCCAGTTCGGCCGAGCCGCGGTCGTATCCGTCGGCTATCGCGCGGCCGATCATGCCGGCGAGTCGTTCCAGCGTGTCGACTGGGCAGGTTTCCAGCCAGTCGACGGTGCCACGTTCGGGGTCGGTCTGCGGGTCGAGTTGGCGGCGCAGCTGGCGGCGCACGGCTGCCATCCGCTGCTCGTAGGTCGTGGGTAGGTTGTCCACGGGTCTCCTCCTGCTTGCTCAGGTGGGGATCAAGGGACCGTTCGGAGTTCGCGCTCCGGGCGGTCCCGCCTTGTGATGGACGCTACGCCGCATGCGAAGCTATGTGAAGACCTCGCGAGGTCTCACGCTGTCGTCATGGGGATTGCCAAGGCTGTCTATGTGCGGGACGAGGACGTCGAGCTGTGGGCTCGCGCCGAGCGTTACGCGAAGGCGCGGCGGATGCCGGTCTCTGGTCTGGTCATGGCTGCGCTGGAGGCGTACCTAGGCGAGGTCGAGGACACGGGCGGCTGAGCTGAGCTTGCCCCCAATTTGCCCCTGTGCGAGCTAACGATGCCGCACTCTAACCAACGCGAGCAAACGCAATGTGCCCAGGTCAGAGGCATAATGGGCGCGTTCGCCGCACGTCAGCGACGCGGCTGGTTGGCATTTGCAAGGCGGGGGTTGAGGGTTCAAGTCCCTTCGTCTCCACGCAGAAACCTGCAGGTCAGCCGACACAGCCAGGCTCGCCGCGATGTGGCGGAGCTGGTGGGGTCGGACGATCTTTCCGTCGGCGGCAGCGCCGAGGTGAGGGACTGTTCGGGTACGCACGCGGTCACCGGGACTTGGACCAGCCGGCGACGGTGAAGGTGTGACTGTGGTCTGCCTGGGTATCTCTCCCGATATCCCAGGAGGAGCCATGGCCGTACCGTGCCTGAAGATTGCCGTCATTGCGCCGCCGTGGTTCCCGGTCCCACCGACCGGCTACGGCGGCATCGAGTCGGTGTGTGCCGGCCTCGTCGACGGGCTGGTCGACAGAGGCCACGACGTCACGCTCGTTGGCGCAGGCCAGGACGATACGGACGCGACCCGGTTCTTCGCAGCCACCAAGGAACCGCAGAGCGATAGCGTTGGAGACGCCCTCACCGAGGTGCGGCACGCGGCGGCGGTGTCGCGGATCCTCGGAGGCCTCGAGGTCGACGTCATCCATGACCATACGGCTGCCGGTCCGTTGGTCGCTGCTGGTCTCGAGATACCGACAGTGGTGACAGCGCATGGTCCGGTGGACGGCGAGCTCGGTGATTACTACGGAGATCTGAGCCGTTACTACGGGCATCTTGACGAGCGGATCATGTTCGTTTCTATCTCGAACTCGCAGCGGGCGGGTGCCCCCGATCTGCCGTGGGCAGCCACCGTGTACAACGGCGTGCGGGTCTCAGACCATGACTTTCGTCGGGACAAGGACGACTTCGTGCTATTCATCGGGCGCTGCTGCCCAGAAAAGGCGCCTGAACTCGCTGTCCACGCTGCGCGCGACGCAGGGCGCACGCTCATTGCGCTGACGAAATGCCGCGAACCGGCTGAGAAGCAGCACTTCGAGCAAGTCGTGGAGCCGTTGCTTGGCAGCGACGTGGAGTGGCTGGAGGAGCCACCGAAGGAGCGGAAGCACGACCTACTCGCCCGGGCTCGGGCGCTGGTCATGCCGATTCAGTGGGACGAGCCATTCGGGATGGTCATGATCGAGGCACTCGCGTCGGGAACACCGGTAGTAGCCCTCAGGAGAGGGGCGGTCCCGGAGATCGTCGAAGATGGGGTGAACGGGTTCATCTGTGACCAGCCTGACCAGCTACCCTCTGCCATCGAACGTGCCAGCGAGATCGACCCCGACACGTGCCGGCAAGTCGTCGAGAACCGCTTCTCTCTCCAGGCGATGGCCCGCGGTTACGAGAAGGTGTATCTCGAGGCGATCGAGCGTTCACGTGCGACGGTGGGGCGAACGGAGCCAGTGGCGTCTCCTTCGTGACTTGGCCAGCTTGCTCAGCGTCGCTTAGCTAGTGTTCACCGACCAGGTGATCGCCGGGTCGACCACGCACACCTTCGTCGTCTCGCTCGACCCTCACAGGATCGCCATTAACTGGCTAAGGCTGGTGCGCCACGCAACGGTGATGTAGGGATCGGTCGTGATTCCGGTGGACCGACGATCGGCGACGATCATCCTGGGCGTCGAGGACGATCCTGGTGACCTGGCGACTTGGAGCGAGAGCTCTCGAAGCGATATGGCCAGGACTACGCGGTTGTATGCGAGGGATCACCGTCGCATTCGTTGGGAACTCTGGGTCGGCTGAGGGACCAAGGTCGGGGCCGGTCCGGCCGGGCTGGGAGCGGCCGTCTATGCGGCGCCGGAGGGCTTCGAGGTTCTCGTGGTGGAACGTGAGGCCCTCGGCGGGCAGGCGGGTACCAGCTCGCTGATCCGGAACTTCCTGGGGTTCCCCGCAGGAATCAGCGGAGCGTCCCTCGCAACGAGGGCTTACGAGCAGGCCTGGTTGTTTGGTGCGGGCTTCCATTTCATGCGTGCGGTCACCGGCCTGCGCATCGGCCGCGCCGAGCATCAGCTGGTCCTTTCCGACGGCACCCGACTGACCTCCAGGGCGGTACTGGTTGCAACGGGGATGACATACCGCAGGTTGGGCATCCCCAGGCTGGAGGGGTTGAACGGGGCCGGCGTCTTCTACGGCGCTGTCATTTCCGAGGCGCGATAGCCAGCCAACTGGTCCACGACTACCTGAACCATGCTGAGCGCGACGGGCGGCGGAACCGCTCACGAAATGTCAACACGCTCTGGTTCAGTGACCTCCCGGCCGTTCCTTGATGCCCGCTTTCAACAGCTCGATCATTTCCGCGATCCGGGCGGCGCGCTTCTCGGGGCTGCGCTTGGTGGCGTCAATCCAGCGAAGGTAGCCGCGCCGGTAGAACTGCGCCAGCGAGTCAAAGAAGGCTGCGGCGTCTGGCGCCGTGTCCAACGCAGCGGCGACGTCCGGCGCGAGGTTTGCGCGCTGCGGTCCCTCGGGGTACAGCACGACCCCGACCTCGTCGCCCGGTCCGATGCCGCAGTGGCGCCGCCAGGCGGGTCCCAGCAGGATCCCGCGCCCGGAACCAAACGGCTCGATTACGGCACGAACACCCATGCCGTTGACGGTCCCGGCGACGTGATGCTCTAGCTTCGGCCCCCAAGCGTCATCGGGATCAACCGCCACCGGGACCAGAACCCGCTTGCGCCCGTCTGCGGTCACCCTGGCGGTGAACCGCACTTCGTTACCCACTCGGGTGATGCTCGCACAGCCTCGATCAGGACCTCCAGGCCGCGACCACCCCGCCAGATCAACGCGAAAGTTGGGGTGATGGCCGGTCAATTCGAGAACAGGACCCGAGCTCGTGCAGCGGCTGGTTTGTCGCCCGGAACACGGGCGTCGTCGAGGAGCAGATGTGCTACCAGCGCGGTCCAGCCGGTCTGATGCGTAGCACCCAGGCCAGCACCGGTGTCGCCGTGGAAATACTCGTGGAACGGGATGTTGTCCCGCCAGCGCGGGTCAGTGGCGAGCAGGTCGTAGCCGCCGTGGACTGGACGGCGCCCGTCGGGCCCGGGGAGGAAGATCGACACCAGTCGCCGGACGATGTCGGCCGCTGCGTCACCCAATGAGATCTGCACTCCGGCGCCGGCCGGATACTCCACCAGGAGGGTTCCGTTCGAGAAGCGGTCGTAGTCGCGGAGCGCCTCGATGAGCAACGCGTTGAGCGGGAACCAGATCGGACCCCGCCAATTGGAATTCCCGCCGAAGAGCGCGGACGTCGACTCAGCAGGCTGGTAGTCGGCTACAGCGACCAGGTCGCCGGCGGTGAACGCGAACGGATGATCGCGGTGCCACGCCGACAACGAGCGGATCCCATGCGGCGAGAGCAGCCGTTGCTCGTCGAACATCTTCTCCAGCACCCGTTTCAGGCGCTCGGGCGATACGAGGCAGAGCAGCCGATGGGTCATACCATCGTCGACTCGCACGTGGAGGGCAGTAGCCAGCCGGGGCTTGGTGTCCACGAACCACTTCGCCCGCTCGGCGAACTCCGGCAGCTGGTCGAGCAACCCGTCGCGGATGTCGACCGCCGCCGTGATCGGCACCAGCCCGACGAGTGAGCGCACCTTGATCGGCACGTGGCGACCATCGGTCAGATGCAGAACGTCGTAGAAGTACGCGTCGTCCTCATCCCAGAGGCCGGCGTTGTTCGCCGCGTTGGCGATCGCGAGGAAATGCTCGAAGAACTTGACCGCGACGTCCTCGTAAGACCGGTCGTGCAGCGCCAGTCGGACGGCCATCGCGAGCAAATCCAACGCGTACATGGCCATCCACGCGGTCGAGTCCGCCTGTTCGAGGTAGCCGAGGTCCGCCGGGATCTTCGAACGGTCGATCGGGGCGATGTTGTCCAGCCCCATGAAGCCGCCCTCGAACAGGTTGTTGTCGCCGTGGTCCTTGTTGTTGGTCCACCAGGTGAAGTTCATCAGCAGCTTGTGGAAGACCCGGGACAGGAAGGTGTAGTCCGAGCCGCCATCGAGCTCGAAGACACGAAGGGCCGCCCACGCGTGCACAGGTGGGTTGACGTCGGAGAAGTTCCACTCGTATGCCGGGATCTGCCCGTTGGGGTGGAGGTACCACTCGCGCAGCAACAGGAGGAGCTGATTCTTCGCGAAGGTGGGGTCGATGTGCGCCAGCGTGACGCAGTGGAAGGCCAGGTCCCAGGCGGCATACCAGGGGTACTCCCACGGGTCCGGCATGAGCAGGATCTCGTGGTTGTTCAGGTGCCGCCAGTCGCCGTTGCGGATGTCTCCTCGGCCCTGTGGCGGTGCCGGCTGTCCCGGGTCGCCGTCGAGCCATCGCTCGACGTCGAAATGGAAGAACTGCTTGCTCCACAGCAAGCCGGCCAGCGCTTGTCGGAGGACACGAGCCTCCTCCATGCCGTACCGAGCCGGTGTGAGCGCCGCATAGAACGCGTCGGCCTCCGCCTGCCGGGCCGTCATCACTGCGTCGAACCCGCTGGCCAGGTCTGTCCGCGCCGCGCCATCGTGATTACCCCCGACGAGTCGCACCCGGACGACCTGTGAACGGCCGGCGGAAACGGTCACCTGATAGTGGAGCGCAGCCTTGGTGCCTTGCTGGGCCGGGTTGACCGACGCTGCGCCGTTGACGACGTGGTCGTTGATGCCGTCCTTGGGAAAGCGAACTCCCGCGGGGTCGTCGAAGAGACGCGTGGTATTCGTCTCGTTCTCACAGAACAGCAGATCCGGTGCGCCGTCGCCGGTGAGCACCAGCCGGCCGGCCCGGTCGTGCTGCCCGACCACACGGCCGTCCTCCCCACGCAGCTTTGGCTTGCCGTGGTCGGTCGGGCCCCAGGCCCAGGTGTTGCGGAACCACAGCGTCGGCAAGATATGCAGCGTTGCCTCGTCCGGCCCGGCGTTCTCGACGGTGATCCGTATGAGCAGGTCGTGCGGCCATGCCTTGGCGTAATCGACGGTGACCACCCAGTACCGGCCGTCGTCGAAGATCCCGGTGTCGACCAGTTCGTACTCAGCCTCGGTCCGCGACCGCCGCCCGTTTTCGGCGACGAGCTCGTCGTATGGGTATGCCCGCTGCGGGTAGTGATACCGCCAGGTGTGCCAGGAATGGGTAGGCGTGCCATCGAGGTACCACCAGTATTCCTTGACGTCCTCGCCGTGGTTCCCCTCTGGACCGGACAGCCCGAACATGCGTTCTTTGAGGATGGGGTCAGCGCCGTTCCACAGCGCCAAGGCCAGGCACCAGTTCTGTGACTCGTCGCAGAAACCCGCCATGCCGTCCTCGTTCCAGCGGTAGACCCGCGAACGGGCGTGGTCGTGGGGGAAGAATTCCCAGGCGGAACCGTCGGCGCTGTAGTCCTCGCGGACTGTTCCCCAGGCGCGCTCGGCGAGATAGGGACCCCATGCCCGCCACGGCTCGGCACCGCTGTCCGTGGCAGCTAACCGGTGCCCCTCCTCGGTGTGGTCGATCGCACCTGGGTGGTGCGCCGTTTCCGCCTCAGCCATGACGGCCGACTATCTCGGGGCGTCTTGCGCCGGTGTGGGAGGAGCGGTCGCCGGACGAGCGGGCAGGTGTCGCTCGACGGCGTCGAAGCCCGCGCGTAGGGCGACGACGTCCTCGCGCTGCCCGATCTCCTGCTCCCCCGCCGCCAGGATCAGCTCGGCCTGTTCATGGATTACGGCTGCTCGCTCCGGATGGTCCCCGATGAACTCGGTGCAGTTGCCGAGCAGCCATAACAGGGCCAGCAACACCGTCGGCTCTCGCGCGCCATACCGCCTGATCAGTCCGCACGCAAGACTCAGCAGCTCATCGAACCGGCGGCCCGGGAGGATGACGACGCCGACACCGTCGCGCAGGACGACATCGCCCAACGGGCGGGGACCGAGCTTGCTGAAGATGACCGAGAGATGGTCGACCGCCTGTACCGCTGTGTACGGGTCGTTGATCGCCGGTGACAACGCCTTGCAGGCGACGTCGACGAGCTGGCGGATGCCGAAACCGATGTCCTGCTCCAAGGTTCGCTCGAACCCGATCCGGACGGCGCTGTTCACGACCTGGCGGAAGTCCTCCGAATTCAGCGGCGGGTCGTCCCGATTGGGGCGCCAGATCCACACCAGGGTGGTCCCGGCAACCACGTGTTCGCCGACGCGCCGTCGAAGCCGGACGGTGACTGCGTGTCGCGCAGCGAGCGGCAAGATCTGTTCCAGGTGCACATTTTGGATGTAGCCCGAATGGATGGACGCCACCGGGATGGCCCAGTCCGGCCGACGGGAAGTGGTCTCGACCTGGCCAGGCCAGTCCTTGCCGATGACTCTGACCGCTTGATGTTCGACCTTACCGGTGATCGCGTCGATCTGGATCGAGTGCGCGAGGTGGTCGGCGAAGAACACCACCGCCGCAAGGCTCACGAACAGCATGACCATTGCGCCGCTCACAGCCAGTCGCGGGAACTCCTCGACCCGGGTTCCGGAAGCCACCCCGACGGTGAAGAGTCCAGCCGCGCTGTAGGTGAAGGTGGCGACGAACAAACTGAGCACGACCTGGTTTGGGCGGTCGCGAAGAAAGTTGCGCAGCAGCCGGGGAGAGAACTGCGTCGACGACAGTTGCAGTGCGACCACCGTGAGACCGAGGGTCAAGGCGATCACCGTGACGACCGTGCCGCTGATCGCGATCAACAAACCCCGGGCGTCGTCGGCTGTGCCCTGGAAGACGAGCGGCGAGTCCGGACCGAGGTCGATCTGCGACATGACCGATCCGACCAGCAGAGCAAGCAAACCGGCGATCGTCGGCAGCACCCACAGCGATGCCGACGCGTACTCCCGCAGTGCCTCACGATTGATCACGGTGGCCTCCTCGGACTGTGATCACTGTGACAATCAAGGCCGGTGTGAGACAAGCATGCGCTCGTGGTGCGGACTCTCAGGGCCAGGAGATCCGGGCGAAAACCATCGCGTGATCGGGGACGACCGCGTCCCGTCGGCTGTCGAGGTCGCCGTTGATGCCCACGATGTCGTCGACAAAAGCGTCGGCCGCCACCCCGGCAAGGAGCAGCTCTCGCGAGACGAAGACGTGGTCGATGAGCTCCCGGCGCTCGCGGTAGATCCGGGAGAACGCTCGGGCAGGCGGCAACCGGTCGGCCAGATTGTAGATGCGGTACGGGTCGTACCGGTCCGGCCGATTCGGGTCGGCGTCGGCCGGGCCGGCGAGGAGCATGGTCGTGACCGCTTGTGGCTCGTCGTTCATGTCGCCCGCCACGACGACGGGAACGTCGGGCTCTCGCGGCATCCAGGTGTTCAGTTCGACGCGCACGGCGACGGCCTCGGCGGCGCGCCGGAGCAGGGCATAGCCAGCCCCGCGGGCTCGCTCGTTCTCGTCGAGCGGATACCGCCGGTCATCGGGGAAGGTCAAGAGTTTGGACTTCAGGTGCGTGGTCACCACTCTCAGCCTTCGGCCGGACTCGAGGGTGAGGACGGTCTCGACGGCCCCGCGCCCCATCGCCGTGAGCATATTGCCGTCTGGATCGGGCACCCCCGGCAGAGCTCCGGCGGGGAAGTCGACCCAGTGGTATTTCTCGGTGATCGGGACCCGCGACATGACTGCGACCCGAATGCCGCGCTCGTCGGGCTGCCCGATCGCCGTGTGGGGCAAGCTGCCGCCCAGTGCAGAGACGAGGTCTGAGAGCGGTTGCTCGCCTCCGACCTCCTGTAGACACACGACATCCGCGCCGACATCGATGATCACCGACGCGAGATACGCCAGTTTGCGGGTGTAGACGTCCTCGTTCGAGGGACCGTCGTCCGTCCCCGGCAGAAACAGGTTCTCCACGTTCCAGGTGGCAACCCTCAGCACCACGAGTCACACTCGTTCCGTTGCGGCGCGCTGCTCTCTCCATTTCGCCATCAGCTGCGGAACCTCGCCGCGCACGAAGGCAAAGAACCGCCGCGTCTCGTCCAACCGGGCACCGGCCTCGGTATCACGTCCACCGACAGCCTCGATGCCGGCCAACAGGTCCCGGTCCCACCTGACGAGCATCTCGTCGCGATGCATGGTCGCCTCGTACCAAAAGTCGTCAAGGATCCGGAAATGGTCGCGACGAGTCCCCGGCTCCCGCTCACGCGTCACCAGCCGCACCTGAATGAGGTACCGCACCGCTCCGGAAATCGCAGCCGGACTGACCTGCAGCTGCTCGGCCAATTCTGCTGCAGTGAGCCGAGCGTCCGGCGCGATCAGCAGCGCTGCAAACACGCGTGCAGGCATCCGCGGAAGTCCGGTTTCGAGCAAGGTCAGAGCAAAGCGCTCGACAAACCGGCCGACGGCGGCGCCGTCACGGGGTGGGTCGGAGCCCGCCATCGGTTCACCGCCTACACAGAATCCATACGATTCCTTAACTTCATGACGTTCTGAAGATACTGTAGCGTAAGAGCCATGACATCGGTGATCGCCACGTCGGCCTTGGTGAAGACGTTCGGCCAGACGCGGGCCCTGGACGGGCTCGACCTCTCGGTCGTTGCCGGCGAGGTGCACGGTTTCCTCGGTCCAAACGGAGCCGGCAAGACCACGACTATCCGGGTACTCCTGGGCCTGCTTCGCGCGGATTCCGGCACTGCCAGCCTGCTCGGCGGCGACCCGTGGCACGACGCCGTCGAGTTGCACCGCCGGCTGGCCTATGTCCCCGGCGACGTGAACCTGTGGCCCAACCTGACCGGTGGCGAGGCCATCGACCTGTTCGGTGCCCTCCGTGGGGGGCTGGACCAAAAACGGCGCGCCGAGTTGCTCGAACGCTTCGATCTGGACCCCACCAAGAGGTGCCGCACCTACTCGAAAGGGAACCGGCAGAAGGTGGCCGTCGTCGCGGCTTTCGCGTCTGACGTCGAGTTGTACCTGCTCGACGAGCCGACCTCCGGTCTCGACCCATTGATGGACGCCGTGTTCCGGGACTTCGTCTGGCGGGAGAAGGAGGCAGGCAAGACCATCTTGCTCTCCAGCCACATCCTCAGTGAGGTCGAAGCGCTCGCCGATCGGGTCACAATCATCCGCCGCGGTCGAGCCGTTGAATCCGGCACCCTCGCCGAGCTGCGCCACCTGACCCGCACTTCGATCTCGGTCGAGACTGGCCGGCCCGTCACTGGCCTGTCCGAGTTTCCGGGCGTCCACGACCTGACGGTGGACAGCGACCAGGCCCGGTTCGACGTCGACACCGTCCAGGTCGGCGACGTGTTGAAGCATCTCATCCAGTTCGATATCCGCACTTTGACCAGCACCCCGCCCACTCTGGAGGAGCTCTTCCTTCGCCACTACGGCGACGAGCTCGCCCGCGAGTCGAACACTGTTGAGGCGAGCTCACGATGACATCGTTTACCGGCACTGGCCGGCTGCTCCGACTCGCTCTTCGACGCGACCGAGTCCAGCTGCCGCTCTGGCTGATCGGCCTCATGCTGGTCCAAGCGGTCACGATCTCGAGCATCGTTGGTCTCTACCCGGACGACAGCGACCGGCTCGCGCTGGCGATCTCGTCGGCCCGAAGCCCCGTCTCGCTCATGTTCAACGGCCTGGTCTCGGGGGCGAGCATGGGCGCGACGGTTGTTACCCAAGGCTTCCTGACGGTGGCTGTCGGCGCCGCACTGATGAGCACGCTGGCAGTCGTTCGGCACACTAGGCAGAACGAGGAGACCGGCCGGGCCGAGATGATCGGCGCGGGGATCGTCGGACGGAATGCGATCCTGACCGCCGCGTTGCTCGTCGCTGTCGCTGCCAATGTGGTCCTCGCACTGGCCAGCGCAGCCGTGCTCATCGCCAACGATCTGCCCGCAGGGAGCTCGGTTGCCGCCGGCGCCGAGATCGCAGCCGTAGGGATCACGTTCGCCGCCGTTGCCGCCGTCACGGCGCAGGTCGCCGAGACCTCTCGCGGTGCCAACGGCCTCGCAGCAGCGGCCGTCGGTGTGGCCTTCCTGCTGCGCGCGATCGGGGCCGTGTCCGGGCAGGTCGTCGACGGTGGGCTCACCGTCATCAGCGCCTGGCCAACATGGCTCTCGCCCATCGGTTGGGGCGAGGAGGTGCGCCCGTTCGACGAGAACAACTGGTGGGTATTCGGCCTCTTCGCTCTCGCGTTCGTCGGGCTCGTTGGAACTGCCTTCGCCCTGACGGCGCACCGGGACCTGGGCGCCGGCATGCGGGCCGTCCGGCCTGGTCCGGCGGTGGCTTCACCGGGGCTGCTCAGCCCGCTCGGCCTCGCCTGGCGGCTGCAGCGCGGCGTGCTGCTCGGCTGGGCGGTCGGCTTGGCGATTCTGGGGGCTGTCTATGGCGGGGTGGGCGACGAGATCGCGGAGTTCGCCGACGACAGCGAGCAGATGGCGGACTACTTCAACCAGCTGGGCGGCACGGGGAAGCTGACCGACCTGTACTTCGCCGTTGCGCTCGGCCTCGCCGCGATCGGGGCGGCCGGATATGCGACCCAGGCGCTGTTGCGGCTGCGATCGGAGGAGGCAGGCGGCCGCCTGGAGCCGCTGCTCGCCACGAGCGTGAGCCGGACCCGCTGGGCGTGGAGCCATATCGCCGTCGCGGCACTTGGGATCGTCCTGCTCGTCGCCCTGACCGGCTTTACTGCTGGCTTGACGTACGGGTTCGTCATCGGCGACGTCGGCGGCCAGGCCCCGCGGCTGGTTGCGGCCTCTCTTGTCTACCTACCAGCCGTGCTGGCGCTGGCCGGACTCGTCGTCGCGGCCTTCGGATTCCTGCCACACCGCGCCATCGCGATCGCGTGGACGGCCGTGGCGCTTTGCTTCCTGATCGGACAGCTCGGCCCGCTGCTCGATCTTCCGCAGGCCGTACTCGACCTGTCGCCGTTCACGCACATACCCGCAGTGCCGGCCGACGAGCTGACTGCGCTGCCGCTGGTGGTGCTGGTAGTCCTCGCGACCGGTCTCGTCGTTGCCGGCCTGGCCGGGTTCCGCCGCCGCGACCTCACCACGTCGTAGGCGGAGGCCGGCGGCGGCCTTGACCTCAACTTTACTTGAACTTGCAGGATGGCGGCATGACCACCATCGATCAATCCCACGTTGCCCTCGTCACCGGCGGCTCGCGTGGCCTGGGTTTCGCGTTGACCCAGGAGCTCGTCCAGCGCGGGTGGCACGTCATTGTCGATGCGCGCGACGGCGAACGGCTCAGAGCCGTCGTCGGCGCACTGCCGCCCGAGTCCGTGACAGCCGTACCCGGCGATGTCGCCGATCCTGACCATCGGCGCGCACTCGGTGCGGCGGTCGAGAACGCCGGTGGGCTGGACCTGCTGGTCAACAACGCCAGCATTCTCGGGCCCAGCCCGCAGCCGCGGCTCGCCGACTACCCGCTCGACGTGCTCGGTCAGGTCTTTGCCGTCAACACGTTGGCGCCGCTCGGCCTGCTCCAGCTTGTCTTGCCGCACCTGGAGAAGCGGACTGGGCGAATCATCTCCGTGTCGTCCGATGCGGCCGTCGAGGCGTACGAAGGCTGGGGCGGGTACGGCTCCGCCAAGGCTGCGCTGGACCACTTGACCGCAGTTCTCGCCGCCGAGCAGCCGAGCCTGCGGATCTACTCCTTCGACCCTGGTGACATGGCGACGGATTTACAGCAGCAAGCGTTCCCGGACGAGGACGTCAGCGATCGCGCGGCGCCGGAGACCGTCGTGCCCGCCCTGCTGAGACTGATCGAGAGCGACCTCCCCAGCGGCCGCTACCGAGCGGCCGATCTGACGGTGGCGCCGTGACAGTGCACGAGGTCGCCCCTGCCACCCGATTCACACTGCCGCTCGGCAGCGATGCCACCGCCCCACCCGAGCGCCGCGGCGTGCCACGTGACGGCGTCCGGCTCCTCGTCGCCCGTCCGGCGCTGATCGAGCACCGACGGTTCCATGACCTGCCGGACTTGTTGGAGCCGGGTGACCTCGTGGTTGTGAACACCTCCGCCACGCTTCCGGCTGCTATCGATGGGCGCCGTATGGACGGTCGGCGCGCTCCTGTGCACGTCTCGACGGTTCTCGACGACGGCGACTGGGTGGTCGAGGTGCGCCGGCCCGACGGGAACGGGCCGGAACTGGCGGTCACGCCAGGCGAGACTCTTCGCCTCCCCGGACGGGTTCGCCTTCAGCTGACCTTGCCCTATCCGGATCCCTCAGCCACGGTTTCGCGATTGTGGCGCGCTACCGTCGGCCCGGCGCCGTCCCCGCGCGACTATTTAGCTCGGCACGGCCGGCCGATCCGGTACGGCTACCTGCGGAGGCGGTTTCCGCTCGCTGACTACCAGACGGTGTTCGCCACCGAGCCGGGCAGCGCCGAGATGGCAAGCGCTGGGCGGCCGTTCACCGCCTCCCTCGTGGTACGGCTCATCACCCGCGGCGTTGTCGTGGCGCCCGTCGTGCTGCATGCCGGCGTGTCCAGCCCCGAACTGCACGAGTCACCGACACCCGAACGATTCCAGGTACCGTCCACGACAGCTCGGTTGGTCAACCACGTCCGGGAGGCAGGCAGCCGGGTCGTGGCTGTCGGCACGACCTCCGTGCGGGCGCTGGAGAGCGCCGTCGCGGGCGATGGATCGGTCCGTCCGTCCGGCGGCTGGACCGATCTCGTCCTCGGCGCGGATCGGCCCGCGCGAACCGTTACTGGCCTTGTCACCGGCCTGCATGCGCCGGAGGCGAGCCACCTGCTGCTGCTGGAGGC
>DASSDH010000136.1:0-2392 GCA_035697245.1 Jiangellaceae bacterium | reverse complement strand
CACGTCGACTTCGACTCGACCAGGGCAGCCGTGCTGGACGCGGTGCATCCGATCATCCTTCTCGTCCACCTCGTGTTCTGGTTGCCCTGGCCGGTCTTGGGCGCCGTGGCCGGGGCGCGAGCACCGCGGGCCGCCACCAGCTGACGGCGGGAACCAGCTCATCCCGACGCCGGTAGAGTGATCTCCGACCGAACGGTCGGGTCGCAGGCACCGGGAGACGCCAGTGGCGGACAGCCGGGCACTTGCGATGACGGGAAGCGTCCGCCGGTCTCATCGGCGGAGCGGAGGAGGCGACATGGGCAGCGTGGTCATCGACATGAGCATGTCGTTGGACGGCTACATCGCGGCGCCCAATGACAATCCGGAGCAGGGACTGGGCGAGGACGGGATGCGGCTCCACAACTGGGCGTTCGACGATCCATCGGTGTTCGAGCGGGTGTACGGCAACCTGGTCGAGGAAACAGGCGCCGTGGTCATGGGTCGCCGGTCGTACGACAACTCGATCGAGGCGTGGGGTGGCAAAGGCCCATTGGGCGACGTGCCGTGCTTCGTGGTCACCCACAGGCCGCCCGCGAGCTCGGACCCGGTCTTCACGTTCGTCACCGACGGGATCGAGAGTGCGCTCGCGAAGGCCCAGGAGGTCGCCGCCGAGAAGCGGATCGGGCTGATGGGCGCGAACATCGACCAGCAGTTCCTCGCCGCGGGGCTCGTGGACGAGATCAGGATCCACCTGATCAATGTCCTGCTCGGCGGGGGCCGTCGGCTGTTCGACCAGCTCCCGGAGCGAATCGAGCTGGAACAGACCGGGGTCAGCAAGACCGACGGCGTGGCGCATCTCGAGTATCGCGTCGTCCGGTAGCGCTCCAGCGAGGGGCGGGCGACGGGATGGACGTCCGCCGCCAGCAGAGCGCGCGCTGGAACCCAGCCTGGAAGGGCGTGTTACAGCCGGTGGCGGTGGATCACCTCCACCGCCACACCGCGGATGCGGACGCCATCGCTTGAGCGGTACATCGGCTCGTAGCTCGAGTTGGCTGGCTGGAGCCGGACCTGGTCGTCCTCCCAGTAGATCCGCTTGAGGGTCAAGGCGCCGTCGTCGGCGGTGCCGTCGACCTCGGCCAGCACGATCTGCCCGTTCTCGGCACTCTCCGATTGGCGCAGGACGACGACGTCGTGTGGCTTGATCCCGGCGTCGATCATCGAGTCGCCGCGTGCCCGGACGGTGAGGTGTCCGGGTGGGATGGTGAATGCGCCGCCAGCATCGACCTCTACATCGAATCCAGTCACGGTCGGCTGATCGCTTGGAGGTCCTGCCGCGACCGGCTGGGGCTGCGCCTCGCCCTGGACCTGCGCGAGGCCGAGGTCGGTGATGACAAAGGCGCGGGCTGCCCGCCTCCCCCGCTGTCTGCGTCCGGCTGGCACGTCGCAGTCGGCGACAAGCCCTCGCCTGACCAACTCGGCCAGGTCGCTCATGACGGTCTGGTTGGCTGCACCGACCGCGCCGGCGATCTCCCGAATGGATGGCCGGTAGTCGTCCTGCGCCGTCAGGGCGAGGTATGCGAGCTCACGCTGCCAGCGAGCCGTCCGATCGGTCACTCCTCCACCTTTCCCGCGTATGACTCATTATCGAACTAGTGTTCGGATGCGTCAACCAAGGATGCCCGGGTGGAACGGGCGAAGCCCCAGATGAGGACGGCGCCGACGGCGACGTGCATGGCGATCAGGGCGACGGCCGAGGCGCCGTCGGCGAGGTAGCTGGGGCCGGTCAGGGAGATGGCGATGGCGGTGCTTCCGACAAACGGCCACCAGCGGGCGGTGCGGGGTGTGCGGGCCAGCAGGCTGTGGCCGCCCCAGGCCAGCAGGCCGGCCAGGACCGTGGCGACCAGCACGTCGACCGGGCCGACCTGGCTGGGGTCGGCGCCCTTCCCGACGGTCAGCTCGACGCCGAGCAGCCGGGCGGCCGACCAGATGGCCAGGGCGACGACGGCGGCGACGAGGATCACTCCCCCGCTTCTGGGTGCTGACGTACGCATGATCGTTCCTCCTTTTCGTCCTGCCCAGGGTCCCGCGGGAGGCGGCACGAGGCATCCGCCAGCCGGCTGATCCTGGGGTCGTCGGAGGAGTTGATTCGGTGTGCCGGCCATGCCGGCGCCGGACTCCCCACCACAGGCGGAGGTCGCCACCGGCGGTGGCGACCGGCTACCGTAGGACCATGACCGAGCGCAAGCCACCCGGGGTCGGGTTCGAGACCTGGGTCGAGCGGCAGCTCCGCGAGGCGGCGGAGCGGGGGGCGTTCGACGACCTCCCCGGCGCCGGCAAGCCGATCCCCGACCTCGACAAGCCCCACGACGAGCTGTGGTGGGTCAAGCAGAAGCTGCGCCGCGAGAACTTCTCC
>DASSDH010000135.1:0-47400 GCA_035697245.1 Jiangellaceae bacterium | reverse complement strand
GCCGGGCTCGCGGAGGTCGTCAAGTGCGGGTTCATTGCCGACCCGGAGATCCTCGGGATCGTCGAGCAAGATCCAGCGGCGGCCACGCAGCCGGACGGGACCCACGTCCGGGAGCTGGTCGAGCGTTCAGTACAGGTCAAGGCCGATGTCGTGTCTGGGGATCTGCGGGAGGCCGGTCCCCGCGAAGTGCTGAACTACGGGCACACACTCGGGCATGCTCTCGAGCGGGTTGAGCACTACCGCTGGCGGCATGGGGCGGCGATCTCAATCGGCATGGTGTTCGCGGCTGAGCTGGGTCGCCTGGCCGGGCGCCTGGACGACGCCACGGCCGATCGGCACCGCAGCGTGCTGTCGACACTCGGCCTGCCGACGACCTACGCCGCCGACGCGTGGCCACGGCTGCTGGAGGCCATGAAGGTCGACAAGAAGTCGCGCGGCAGCCGCCTGCGTTTCGTGGTGCTGAGCGGGCTGGCGAAGCCGTCCATACTGGAGGCGCCGGATCCCCAGCTGCTCGCCGCTGCATATGCGGAGGTCGCCGGCTGAGCCGCCGGATCAGTGCGCCCAGCAATTACTCCATCCGGCGTTGCCGACGGATAGTGTCGGCCAATGCCCGCAGAGCATGCCGAACGCCGCGCGCGGCTGGCCAGTGCCGTCGGTGCAGGTGGCGCCGACGCTGCCCTGATCACGAGGCTGGTCAATGTGCGATATCTCACCGGCCTGGAGAGCAGCAACGCGGCTCTGCTGTTGGAAGCCGACGGGAAGGCCGTGCTCGCGACCGACGGCCGATACACGACGGCAGCGGCAACTGCAGCGTCGGACCTGGAGATTCTGCAGGAGCGCAACGTCGCCTCAGCACTGGCGACCCGGGCGGCTGCTGAGGGTGTGCTGCGGCTCGGTGTCGAGGAGCACGATGTCACCCTGGCGGTGGCCGAGACGATCCGCAAGGCGGCCGAACCAGCCGAGTTGGTGTTTCTGGGACACGCTGTTGAAGCGCTGCGGGTAGTCAAGAGCGAAGAGGAGCTCACACTCATCCGCGAGGCGTGCGCCATCTCTTCCCGTGCGCTCGATGAGCTCTGGACCGCCGGCGGTCTGCTCGGACGCACCGAGAAGCAGGTCGCTCGCGATCTCGAGAACCGCATGTACGAGCACGGTGCCGACGGCGTGGCGTTCGAGACGATCGTCGCGTCCGGCCCGCATAGCGCCGTTCCGCATCATCGTCCGACCGAGCGCATTATCGGCACCGGGGAACTCCTCAAGGTCGACTGCGGCGCCCTCTACCGGGGTTACCACGCTGACTGCACTCGCACCGTCGTGATCGGTGCCGAACCATCCGAGTGGCAGCGGGAGATCTACGACCTCGTGGCCGAGGCCCAGCGAGTTGGGCGGGAAGCGCTCAGCGTCGGCATCGAGTGCATCGCCGTCGACCGCGCGACCCGCGAGGTCATCGACGCAGCCGGCTACGCCAAGCAGTTCAGCCATGGCACTGGACACGGCGTGGGGTTGGAGATCCACGAAGCGCCGACACTTGGCTACTCGGCGACGGGTACACTTGCCGACCGCATGTCCGTGACCGTCGAGCCCGGTATTTATCTGCCGGAGCGCGGTGGCGTCCGGATCGAGGACACCCTCGTCGTCCGCGACACCGGCGGTCCAGAGCTGCTGACCACGACGACCAAGGACCTGCTTGTCCTCGAGGCCTGAGCTTGGGTTGGGGACGAGCCCGAAAGCGAAGGCAACGACAGCGGTGGCGACGACCAACGACCTCAGGAACGGCCTCGTCCTCAACCTCGACGGACAGCTCTGGTCCGTCGTGGAGTTCCAGCACGTCAAGCCCGGTAAGGGGGGCGCATTCGTCCGCACCAAACTCAAGAATGTGCTCTCGGGCAAGGTCGTGGACAGGACCTTCAATGCCGGTGTCCGGGTGGAGACGGCCACCGTCGACCGCCGCGAGATGCAATACCTCTACCGCGACGGCAGCGATCTCGTGTTCATGGACACCTCGTCGTACGAACAGATCCACGTACCGGCAGCGACGGTAGGAGACGCGGCGCACTTCTTGCTGGAGAACCAGAACGCGATCGTCGGGTTGCACGAGGGCGTGCCGCTGTTCGTCGAGTTGCCGACGTCGGTCGTGCTTGCGGTGGACTACACCGAACCCGGTTTGCAAGGCGACCGGTCCACCGGCGGCACCAAGCCGGCCCGGCTGGAGACCGGCTATGAGATTGCCGTCCCGCTGTTCATCACGACGGGCGAGAAGGTCAAGGTGGACACGCGCGACGGTTCGTATCTGGGCCGGGCGTAATGCCTGTCTGCCGACGGAGCTGACGTGGTCGCACGCACGAAGGCACGGAAGCGGGCGTTGGACGTCCTGTTCGAGTCCGAGCTGCAGGGTCTCGCTCCGGGTGGAACGCTGTCCGCGCGGGTCGCTTCGGCGTCGCCTCCTATGTCGGAGTACGCCATCTCGCTGGTGGAGGGCGTCGTGGCCCATCGGGAGCGCATCGACGAGCTGCTCTCGACCTACGCCGTTGGCTGGACGCTGGACCGGATGCCCGTGGTCGACCGCAACCTGCTGCGAATCGGTACGTACGAGATCCTCTACCGCGACGACGTCCCCGACGTTGTTGCCATCAGTGAGGCGGTCTCGCTGGCCCGCGAGTTGTCCACCGACGAGTCGCCGGCGTTCGTCAACGGCCTGTTGGCTCGGATTGTCGAACTCAAGCCGACCCTCGCCCGGTGAGGGAGCGGAGCGGCCGCGTGCCCGTGACGCCTCCGGGACCCACCACCAGGCTTGTTAGTACATCACCAGGCCTGTACGCCTGGTGATGGATAGGTAGGCATGGTGAACGTGGTCATTCCGGGATAGCGAGCCGCGGGCTTGGTAAGCTGCGCGGCGACCGACGTCCTTTAAGCCCGTCCGGTGAGGCGGGGAAGGAGGTCCACAGGGATGACGACGCCTGGCCACGACCCTGGTGTCCTACCCAGTCACTCCCGGGGTGAGCGGCGCATCCTCGATGACCGCGACATCGCTCGGGTCTTGACCCGGATCGCGCACGAGATCGTGGAACACAACAAAGGGGCCGACGACCTGGTCGTGCTCGGCATCCCGAAGCGGGGGGTGCCGCTGGCCCGGCGACTCGCGGCGCGCATCGGGGAGGCCGAGGGCACTGCCGTTCCCGCCGGCGCCCTGGATATCACGATGTACCGCGACGACCTGCGGCTGCACCCGGCTCGGGCGCTCGAGCCCACCGACATACCGGCTGGGGGAATCGACCGGAAGGTTGTCGTCCTGGTCGACGACGTGCTCTTCTCCGGACGTACGATCCGCGCGGCCCTCACCGCTCTGGACGACATCGGCCGACCACGCGCGGTGCGGCTGGCGGTGCTCGTCGATCGCGGCCATCGCGAGCTGCCGATCCGCCCGGACCATGTCGGCAAGAACCTGCCGACGTCGCTCTCCGAGAGCGTCAAGGTGATGCTCGACGAGGTCGACGGCAACGACGCCGTGCTCGTCGTGAATGCCGCTGGAGGCCGGCCGTGAATCGGCACCTGCTCTCGGCAGCCGACCTCGACCGGGACGATGCGACCCTCGTGCTCGACACGGCGGCCGAGATGGCCCAGCTCACCGAGGGCCGGTCGGTCAAGAAACTGCCGACGCTGCGCGGCCGGGCCGTCGTCAACCTCTTCTTCGAGGACTCGACCAGAACCCGCACCTCGTTCGAGCTTGCGGCGAAACGGCTGTCGGCCGACGTGGTCAACTTCTCGGCCAAGGGCTCGAGCCTGTCGAAGGGGGAGAGCCTCAAGGACACCGCGCTGACCCTCGAGGCGATGGGAGCCGACGGCGTGGTCGTGCGGCACTGGGCCAGCGGTGCGCCGCACCGGCTGGCACACTCCGGCTGGATCCGCTCGAGTGTCGTCAACGCCGGCGACGGCACCCACGAACACCCGACCCAAGCTCTGCTGGACGCATATACATTGCGCCGCCACCTGGGCTCGCTGGGCGCTCGGCGGATCACCATCGTGGGCGACGTCCTGCACAGCCGGGTGGCGCGCAGCAACGTGCTGCTGCTGGCGACGTTGGGAGCCGACGTGACGTTGGTCGGCCCGCCGACCCTGCTGCCTGTCGGCGTCGAGAACTGGCCATGCCAGACCAGCTTCGAGCTCGACCCGGCACTCGCGAAAGCGGACGCTGTCATGATGCTGCGGGTCCAGCGCGAGCGGATGAACGCCGCATTCTTCCCGTCGGCCCGTGAGTACAGCCGACGATACGGTCTGGACGCCCGGCGATTCGGGCTACTGCCGGAAGACGCCGTGGTCTTGCATCCGGGTCCGATGAACCGGGGGATGGAGATCACCGCCGAAGTGGCCGACAGCGACCGGTCGGTGATCGTCGAGCAGGTGACCAACGGCATCTACGTGCGGATGGCCGTGCTGTACCTACTCCTCGCCGGAGGTCCGGCGTGACCTGGCTCGTTCGCGGCGCCCGATTGCTCGGCTCGGAACCGGCCGACCTGTTGCTGCGCGACGGCCGCATCGACGAGATCGGACCGGGCCTGGCGGAGAAGAACGCATCGGTGCTGGCCGCCGACGGATTGATCGCGCTGCCCGGTTTGGTGGATCTGCACACCCATCTGCGCGAGCCCGGCCGAGAGGACGCGGAGACTGTCGAGACGGGTACCCAGGCCGCCGCGCTGGGCGGCTATACGGCTGTACACGCCATGGCCAACACCGAGCCGGTGGCCGACACCGCCGGCGTCGTGGAACAGGTCTGGCGGCTCGGTCGCGAAGCAGGGCATGCCGATGTCCGGCCGGTCGGTGCGGTGACCGCTGGCCTCGATGGCGACAGGCTGGCTGAGCTCGGCGCGATGGCCGACTCTGCCGCCCGGGTGAGGGTCTTCTCCGACGACGGCCGGTGCGTGTCCGACGCCTTGCTCATGCGGCGGGCGCTGGAGTACGTGAAGGCGTTCGACGGCGTCATCGCCCAGCATGCGCAGGAGCCGCGGCTGACCGATGGCGCCCAGATGAACGAGGGCGAGCTCGCGGGGCGGCTTGGACTGCGGGGCTGGCCCAGCGTGGCGGAGGAGGCGGTCGTCGCTCGGGACATTCTGCTCGCGGCGCACGTGGAGTCGCACGTGCACATCTGCCACGTGTCGACCCGTGGTGCGGTGGAGATCGTCCGGCTGGCGAAGCGGCGAGGCTTGCCGGTCACGGCCGAGGTCACCCCCCATCACCTCCTGCTGACCGAGGACCTGGCCGCTACCTACGACGCTCGCTACAAGGTCAACCCACCGCTGCGCACGGCTGACGACGTCGCTGCGCTTCGGGCTGGGCTCGCCGACGGCACCATCGACGCCGTCGCGACCGACCATGCCCCGCACCCGGTCGAGGACAAGGACTGCGAGTGGGACGCTGCGGCCTTCGGGATGCTCGGCCTGGAGACCGCGCTTTCTGTCGTGCAGGCGACGATGGTCGAAACCGGCCTGTTCAGCTGGTCCGATGTCGCGGACCGGCTGTCGGCGGCGCCAGCGCGAATCGGCCGATGCAACAGCGGCGATGCTGCTCAGGGCCGACCGTTGGCCGCCGGCGAGCCGGCGAACCTGGTGCTGCTGGACCCGACGGTCCGCCGGGTGCTCGACGCCCGCGAGCTGGCATCGCTGTCGCGGAACACTCCGTTCGAGGGAATGACCCTGCCGGGCCGGGTGGTCGCAACCTTCCTGCGGGGCCGACCTACCGTCCTGGACGGGAAACTCGAGTGAGCCGCGGCTGGGCGGTGGGGTTGCTTGTACTCATGCTGGCCGCTGCCTATCTCGGCATGTGGCGGGGCTGGCGACGCCGGGCTTCGAGGCAGGCCGAGCTGCCCGCCCTGCCGGGCGCATTTGCTGCCGCGCCGGTCCTGGCCGGTCCGGTCGAGGGCGTCTACTTGGGCACGACGTCGGCGGGCGACTGGCTGGACCGGGTGGTCGCCCGGACTCTGGGACGGCGCAGCCCGGCATCGGTGACGGTCACGACGGCCGGTGTCATCGTCGACCGGACACCCGAGCCGCGGCTGAACATTCCGGTGTCCGCGCTCCGTGAGGTCCGCACCGATCGGGCCGGGGCGCACCACGCCGGCCGCACCGAGCGACTGTTGGTGCTCACCTGGACCCACGGCAACCAGAAACTGGAGACCGTCGTCCGGCCCCGGCACCACGCAGCTCTCGAACCGCTCGCGGCTGCGGCGAGCGTGATCGTCACCGACGAGGCTGCGGCGTGAGCCCGTCGGCCGTGTTGGTGCTGGAGGACGGCCGCGCTTTTAGCGGAGCGTCGTACGGAGCCACGGGAGAAACCTTCGGCGAGGCTGTCTTTTCGACGGGCATGACCGGATACCAGGAGACCCTGACCGACCCGTCCTATCACCGGCAGGTCGTCGTCCAGACCGCTCCGCACATCGGCAATACCGGGCTCAACGACGACGACCCTGAATCGAGCCGGATCTGGGTGGCCGGGTATGTCGTCCGCGACCCCGCGCGCATGTCATCGTCCTGGCGAGCCAGCCGCAATCTTGACGACGAGCTGGCCCGCCAGGGCATCGTGGGGATCAGCAGAATCGACACCCGGGCGCTGACCCGGCACCTGCGCGAGCGCGGCGCCATGCGGGTGGGGATCTCCTCCCTCGAACCATCGGCTGACACGCTGCTCGAGCGGGTGCTCTTGACGCCGCCGATGGCCGGCAGCAACCTCACCGCCGACGTCACCACCCGGCAGCCCTATGTGGTGCCGCCCGTTGGTGAGCGGCGCTTCACCGTCGCCGCCGTGGACCTCGGGATCAAGGCCATGACGCCGCGGTTGATGGCAGAGCGGGGGATCGAGACCCACGTCGTGCCAGTCAACTCGACGATCGCCGACATCGTTGCGCTGCAACCGGACGGCCTGTTCCTCTCGAACGGGCCAGGCGACCCGGCAACGGCGGACCACGTGGTCGATGTCGTGCGAGAAGCGCTGAACCGGGGCCTGCCAGTCTTCGGCATCTGTTTCGGCAACCAGGTACTCGGGCGGGCGCTCGGGTTCGGAACCTACAAGCTGCGTTACGGCCACCATGGCATCAACCTGCCGGTGCAGGAGCGGATGACGGGCAAGGTCGAGGTGACCGCGCACAACCACGGCTTCGCCGTCGACGCGCCACTGGACGGGCCGACGTCGACGCCTTACGGCTCTGTCCAGGTCAGCCATGTCTGTCTCAACGACGATGTCGTGGAAGGGCTCGACCTGCGCGGTGACGACGGCACGCCAAGGGCGTTCTCCGTCCAATATCACCCGGAGGCGGCAGCCGGCCCGCATGACGCGGGCTACCTTTTCGACCGCTTCGTCGACCTCATGCTGAGGGCAGCCTGATGCCCCGCCGATCGGACCTCGAGTCGGTGCTGGTCATCGGGTCGGGCCCGATCGTCATCGGGCAGGCCTGCGAATTCGACTATTCCGGCACCCAGGCCTGCCGGGTGCTCCGCGAGGAAGGCGTGCGGATCGTCCTCGTGAACAGCAACCCGGCGACGATCATGACGGACCCCGAACTCGCCGACGCCACATACGTCGAGCCGATCACGGCGGACGTCGTCGAGCAGGTGATCGACGCCGAGCGTCCGGATGCGCTGCTCGCCACGCTGGGTGGCCAGACCGCGCTCAACACGGCAATGGCTCTGCATGAGCGGGGCGTTTTGGACAAGTACGGCGTCGAGCTGATCGGGGCGTCAGTCGCTGCGATCGAGCGCGGCGAGAACCGGGAAGCCTTCAAGCGGATCGTCACCCAAATCGGCGGCGAGGTGGCCCGCTCGTCGATCTGTCACTCGATCCAGGAGTGCATCGCGGCCACCGAAACCTTGAATTACCCGGTGGTCGTGCGTCCCTCGTTCACCATGGGCGGGGCCGGATCCGGGATGGCCTTCGACGAGGGCGACCTGCGCCGGATCGCAGGCGCCGGACTCGCCGCCTCACCCACCACGGAGGTGCTGCTCGAGGAGTCGGTGCTCGGCTGGAAGGAGTACGAGCTCGAGGTCATGCGCGATCGGGCGGACAATGTCGTCGTTGTCTGCTCGATCGAGAACATCGACCCGATGGGGGTGCACACCGGCGATTCGGTGACCGTCGCTCCCGCGATGACCCTCACCGACCGTGAGTACCAGCGGATGCGGGACCAGGCCATCGCGATCATCCGAGCGGTTGGGGTGGACACGGGTGGGTGCAACATCCAGTTCGCGGTCAACCCGCGGGACGGCCGGCTGATCGTCATCGAGATGAACCCACGCGTGTCGCGGTCTTCAGCCCTGGCCAGCAAGGCGACCGGATTCCCGATCGCGAAGATCGCGACCAAACTCGCCCTCGGCTACACCCTCGATGAGATCCCCAACGACATCACCGCCGAGACACCGGCGTCGTTCGAGCCGGCCCTCGACTACGTCGTGGTCAAGGCGCCTCGGTTCGCCTTCGAAAAGTTCCCGCACGCCGATCAGACGCTCACCACGCACATGAAGAGCGTTGGGGAGGCGATGGCGATCGGGCGTAACTTCACCGAGGCGCTGCAAAAGGCGCTGCGGTCGTTGGAGCAACGCGACGGCCCGCTGGACTTCACCTCTCAGCCCGCCGACGCCGCCGAACTCGTCGAACGGGTCCGCCGTCCATACGACGGGCGACTACGTGACGTGGTGCAAGCGTTGCGTGCAGGCGCGCGGGTCGACGCCGTCTACGGGTCGTGTGGGATCGACCCGTGGTTCCTGGACCAGCTGCTGCTGCTGACCGAAATCGCCGACGACGTCCGGTCGGCTCCCCGGCTCACCCCGGAACTCCTGCACCGGGCCAAGCGGCACGGCTTTTCCGATCGGCAGATTGCCGAGCTGGCCGGCACGTCGGAGCCGGTCGTGCGGGGAGTACGGCACGCGCTGGGGATCCGGCCGGTCTTCAAGACCGTCGACACCTGCGCGGCGGAATTCGCCGCCCACACGCCGTACCACTACTCGTCTTATGACGAGGAAACCGAGGTTTCCGCTCGCGACCGACCAGCGGTGATCATCCTCGGCAGCGGGCCGAACCGGATCGGGCAGGGGATCGAGTTCGACTATTCGTGCGTGCACGCCGTCATGGCGTTGCGGGACGCGGGCTACGAGACCGTGATGGTGAACTGCAACCCGGAGACTGTCTCGACCGACTACGACACCTCAGACCGGCTGTATTTCGAGCCGCTCACCTTGGAAGACGTGCTGGAAGTCGTCCAAGCCGAGCGCGAGGCCGGCCCGGTCGCTGGGGTCGTCGTCCAGCTCGGCGGCCAGACCCCTCTGGGACTTGCGCAGGCCCTGGCTGACAATGGCGTCCCTGTCGTCGGCACCGCGCCGGAGGCGATCCACCTAGCCGAGGAGCGGGGGGCGTTCGGCCGGGTGCTCGCCGCGGCGGGCCTGCCCGCGCCCAGGCACGGTACGGCCATCTCCTTCGGCGAGGCGCAGCGCGTCGCCGCAGAGATCGGTTACCCGGTCCTCGTCCGGCCTTCATACGTGCTCGGCGGTCGCGGCATGGAGATCGTCTACGACGAGCCGTCCCTGCGGGAGTACATCGACCGAGCCACCAGCGCGAGCCCCGAGCACCCCGTGCTGGTCGATGAGTTCCTGGACGACGCCGTCGAGATCGACGTGGACGCGCTCTTCGACGGGACGGAGCTCTACCTCGGCGGCATCATGGAGCACATCGAGGAGGCCGGCATCCACTCCGGCGACTCGGCCTGCGCCCTCCCACCGATCACGCTGGGGCGCGAAGAGCTCACCCGGATCCACTCGTCCACCGAGGCGATCGCCCGAGGCGTTGGTGTCCGCGGGCTGCTGAACGTGCAATATGCGCTGGCCGGCGACTTGCTCTACGTCCTCGAGGCCAACCCCCGCGCCTCGCGCACCGTGCCGTTCGTGTCCAAGGCGACCGGTGTGGCGCTGGCCAAGGCGGCTGCCCGCATCATGCTCGGCGCCCGTGTGGCGGAACTGCGGGCCGAGGGACTGCTGCCGGGCCACGGCGATTGTGTCGACCTGGCGGCGGACGCTCCGGTCTCGGTCAAGGAAGCGGTGATGCCGTTCAACCGGTTCCGGACCCCCGACGGACGGTCGGTGGACACCGTGCTCGGGCCGGAGATGCGGTCGACCGGGGAGGTGATGGGCGTCGACGAACTTTTCGGCACCGCGTTCGCGAAGTCGCAGACCGCTGCCTACGGCGGTCTGCCAACCGCCGGGCGGGTCTTCGTTTCCTTGGCCAACCGGGACAAGCGGCACATGATCTTCCCGGTGAAGCGCCTTGCCGACCTGGGATTCGAGATCATCGCCACCGCCGGAACGGCTGAGGTGCTGAGGCGCAACGGCGTCGGGGCCGAGGTTGTCGGCAAACTGTCGTCGCGTCGGACCTCAGACGGTGGGCCGTCGATCATCGGCCGGATCCTGGCCGGAGACATCGCCTTGGTCATCAACACGCCGAGTGGCACGACTCCCGGCGGCAGTCCCCGGGCGGACGGCTACGAGATCCGGACCGCAGCGGTACAGGCGAACATCCCGTGCATTACCACCGTGCAGGGTCTCGCCGCCGCAGTCCAGGGGATCGAGGCGACCCGCACCGGCAGCCTGGGCGTCCGCTCGCTGCAGTCCTGGGCCAGGACGCTGGCGAAATGATCAACGGCGAAAGGGGTGGCCGGCTCTACCGGGCCGCGTTCGCGGCGGCAAGCCGGATGGACGCCGAGCGGGCCCACGGGCTGGGGATGGCCGCGATCAGATTGGCTGCCGGCGTACCGGGCGGAGCGGCGAGGCTCCGCCGTATTTGTGTCGTGGACGAGCCGGCGCTGCGGGTACGGGCGCTCGGCTGCGACTTTCCTAATCCGCTCGGTATCGCCGCAGGCTTCGACAAGAACGCCCTGGCGGTCGACGGCCTGGCGGCGCTCGGCTTCGGCTTCGTCGAGGTGGGTACGGTCACCGCGGTACCCCAGCCTGGCAACCGGCGACCGCGACTGCACCGGCTGGTCGCTGACCGGGCCATCGTGAACCGGATGGGTTTCAACAACGACGGCGCGGAGGCGGTCGCCGGCCGGCTGAGTCGGTTGCGGGACAACCCCTTGAGGCCGGTCGTCGGCGTGAACATCGGCAAGAGCCGGGTCGTACCCGTCGAACACGCCGTCGTCGACTACGTCGCGAGTGCCCGTCGAGTCGCGCCGTTTGCCGACTACCTGGTCGTCAACGTCAGCTCGCCGAACACGCCTGGACTGCGAGACTTGCAGAGCGTCGAGAGCCTGCGGCCCCTGCTGATCGCCGTCCGGTCGGCAGGCGATCTCGCCGCCGGCCGGCGCGTTCCGTTGCTGGTGAAGGTCGCCCCGGACCTCGCTGATGCAGACATCGTGGCGGTCGCCGACCTCGGCCTCGAGCTGGGTCTTGACGGAATCGTGGCCACGAACACGACCACGGATCGGTCACGTCTGCTGACCCCGGCGACTTCAGTCAGCGCCATGGGCCCTGGGGGGTTGTCCGGCGAGCCGCTTCGCGAACGGTCCATCGAGGTCCTCAGGTTGCTTCGTGGGCGGCTGCGCGACGCGCTGGTGCTGGTGTCCGTTGGCGGGATCGGCTCGGCCCAGGAGGCAGCATGCCGACTTCAGGCCGGTGCGACGCTGATCCAGGCGTACACCGGATTCGTCTACGGCGGACCGTTGTGGCCGCGTCGCGTCACGGCGGGTCTGCTCCAGCAGGCACCATCCCTGGAGCGGGCGCTCCGATGACGGGCGAGTCTTCCACCCAGACCTTCGGCGCGCGCCTGCACGCCGCCGTCGTAGCGCACGGCCCGCTGTGCGTCGGCATCGACCCACATCCGTCACTGCTCCGGGACTGGAATCTCGGCGATGACCCGGCCGGGCTCGAGCGGTTCAGCCGCACCACGGTGGAGGCGGTGGCCGACCGCGTCGCCATGCTCAAACCGCAGCCCGCGTTCTTCGAGCGCCATGGCTCAGCCGGCATCGCGGTCCTCGAACGCGTCGTCGCCGACATTCGCGCCGCCGGTGGCCTCACTCTGATGGACGCCAAGCGTGGTGACATCGGCTCGACCGTCCAGGCGTACGCAGACGCCTACGTCGACCCGTCCTCGGCCCTGGGCTCGGACGCGGTGACGGCCTCGCCGTATCTCGGCTTCGAGTCGCTGCGGCCGCTGCTGGACACCGCCCGCCGGCATGGCAACGGCGTCTTCGTCCTCGCGCTGACGTCCAACCCGGAAGGCGCGCAGGTTCAGCGGGCCCGTACGGCACAGGGACATACCGTCGCCGGAGCGGTGCTGGACCAGGTGCGCGCGGAGAATGCGGGCGCAGTGCCGTGGGGAAGCGTCGGCGCCGTTGTCGGGGCGACGATCGAGGCAGCCGGCGAGGACCTCGACATCATCGGGCCGGTGCTGGCTCCGGGCTACGGTGCCCAGGGCGGCACGCCCGCTGACCTTCGGCGGATCTTCGGATCGGCTCTGCGTCATGTCCTGCCGGCTTCGTCGCGGGCGATCCTGGCCTCCGGGCCGGACCAGGTCCGCCTCCGTGCGGCGGCCGCGCGCGCGCTCGAGGCCTTCCGCGCCGTCTTGCCCGACTGACAGAGAGCCCTGCCGAAGGGCATCCGCCGGGTGCGCGGGTCCGACCTCCCCACCTGTCGGCAGATCGCAACCTTGCTGACCAGTCCCCGGACTCGCTAGGTTCCGGGTGTCCGAACTCGAGCACAACCAGCGAGGTGACCTGTCTTGCCGCTCCCACCCCTCACTCCCGAACAGCGCGCTGCCGCGCTCGCCAAGGCCGCCGAGGCCCGCCGGGAGCGTGCCGAGGTCAAGAACCGCCTGAAGCACTCGGGGGCCTCGCTCTCCGACGTGCTCAAGGAAAGCGAGTCGAACGAGACCGTCGGAAAGATGAAGGTCTCGGCCCTGCTCGAGGCGTTGCCCGGTGTCGGCAAGGTCCGTGCGCGGCAGATCATGGAACGCATCGGCATCGCCGAGACACGCCGGGTGCGGGGGCTCGGCGCGAACCAGGTTGCGGCGCTCGAGCGTGAGTTCGGCGGCCGCGGCTGACCACACCGAGCGGTCTCGAGGGTGTCGCCGGGCGGATCGTCGTTCTCTCCGGGCCTTCCGGCGTGGGCAAGTCGACGGTGGTGCGAACGCTGCGAACACACCATCCGGAGGTATGGATCTCGGTCTCGGCGACGACCCGGTTCCCGCG
This sequence comes from Jiangellaceae bacterium, assembly GCA_035697245.1. Taxonomy (GTDB): domain Bacteria; phylum Actinomycetota; class Actinomycetes; order Jiangellales; family Jiangellaceae; genus JACVRX01. The sequence continues at coordinate 34,190 of DASSDH010000135.1, read as the reverse complement.
GCCAGGTGAGATCGAGGGTGTCCATTACCAATTCATCGGCCGAGCCGAGTTCGAGCGACGCGTGGCAGCCGGTGAGTTCCTGGAGTGGGCCGAGTTCGACGACAATCTGTACGGCACGCCACTCGCGCCGGTCGTGGCTCGGCTCACCTTCGGCGAGAGCGTGTTGCTCGAGATCGACCTGCAGGGCGCCCGTCAGGTGCGGAGCCGCGTGCCGGGCGCACGGTTGGTGTTCCTGCGACCGCCGTCATGGGAGGAGTTGGTGCGGCGGCTGACCGAGCGCCGCACGGAACCGCCCGAGGTGGTGGAGCGACGGCTCGCGGTCGCCAAGGACGAACTCGCGGCGGAGGCCGAGTTCGACCACGTGGTGGTGAACTCCGATGTCAAGCAGGTGTGCGAGGAGTTGGTAACCTTGCTGGGTTATCGACCTTGAATCCAAGCCCGGAGGCATGAACGTGTCTGGTACCCACGGCGTTGCCGAGGGCATTACCTCTCCCCCTATCGACGAGTTGCTTGCCAAAACTGACTCCAAGTACGCACTGGTCATCTACGCGGCCAAGCGGGCCCGGCAGATCAACGCCTACTACTCCCAGCTTGGCGAGGGACTGCTGGAGTACGTCGGGCCGCTGGTCGAGACCCACGTCCAAGAGAAGCCGCTGTCGATTGCCCTGCGCGAGATCAATCAGGGGCTGCTCACGGCCGAACCGGCCGAACCGGCCGAGCCGGAATAGGCCAGGTCGGCCATGACACGACCCCGGGTGATCCTCGGGGTCAGCGGCGGAATCGCCGCCTACAAGGCGTGCGAGGTCCTGCGCGGGCTCACCGAGAGCGGGCACGACGTGCGAGTGGTGCCCACGAGCGCTGCATTGCGCTTCGTCGGTGTGGCCACCTGGGCTGCGTTGTCCGGTCACCCGGTTTCGACTGAGGTATGGGACGACGTGCACGAGGTACCGCATGTGCGCCTCGGCCAGCAGGCCGACCTGGTGGTCGTCGTCCCGGCGACAGCGGACCTGCTCGCTCGGGCGGCCCACGGTCTGGCCGACGACCTGTTGACGTCGACACTGCTCACGGCCCGATGCCCGGTTCTGTACGTCCCGGCGATGCACACCGAGATGTGGGAGCACCCGGCGACCAGCGCCAACGTGGCGCTGCTGCGTTCTCGCGGCGCCCTCGTCGTGGACCCGGCTGTCGGCCGGCTCACCGGTGCCGACATTGGCCGGGGCCGGCTGCCCGATCCCGACGAGATCGTCGGCATCGCCCGCGAACTGCTCGTTGGAGCGACGGGCGGGGCCGACCTCGCCGGGCGCCACGTCGTCGTCTCGGCTGGTGGCACGCGTGAGCATCTCGACCCGGTCCGGTTTCTCGGCAACCGTTCATCTGGCCGACAGGGGTATGCGCTCGCTCGCTCCGCCGTCGGTCGCGGGGCGAAGGTCACGCTGGTGTCGGCCAACTCGGCCCTTCCGGACCCGGCAGGCGCCGACATTGTCCGTGTCGTCTCCGCTGCCGAGTTGCGGACGGCGGTGCTCGACGCGGCGGCGACGGCCGATTCCGTCGTCATGGCGGCGGCCGTGGCCGACTTCCGGCCGACGTCCTATGCCGACTCGAAGATCAAGAAGGCGGCTGACGGCGGCGTGCCCCACCTCGTGCTCGAACGCACTGAGGACATCCTGGCTGAGCTTTCCCGGCACCGCCGCCGCGATGGTCAGGTCATCGTGGGATTCGCCGCGGAGACCGGCGACGACACCGGATCGGTGCTCGATCACGGCCGGGCCAAGCTCGCGGCCAAGGGCTGCGATCTGCTGGTCGTCAACGAGGTTGGCGTAGACCGCGGATTCGAGTCCGAGGACAACGAGGCGGTCGTGCTGGGCGCTGACGGATCGTCGACTCCGATCCCGCGTGGACCGAAGGCTGCCATCGCGCACGTCGTGTGGGACCTCGTCAGAGCTCGGTGGGTGGACGCCTGACCGGCGGGATCGTCGCGATCCCCTAAAGTTGCGCAAACGCACGACCCGCCAATCGAAGGAGCACGTCTGTGGCACGTCGCCTGTTCACGTCCGAGTCCGTGACCGAGGGGCATCCGGACAAGATCTGCGACCAGATCAGCGACGCGATCCTCGACAGTCTGCTGAAGGAGGACCCGGCCAGCCGGGTCGCGGTCGAGACCATGGTCACGACCGGCCAGGTGCACGTCGCCGGCGAGGTCACCACCAGTGGGTACGCCGACATCCCCGACATCGTGCGCGACACGATCCTCGAGATCGGCTACGACTCGTCGACGAAAGGATTCGACGGGCAGTCCTGTGGCGTCTCGGTGTCGATCGGTTCCCAGTCGCCGGACATCGCCCAAGGCGTCGACGAAGCGTGGGAGCAACGGTCCGAAGAGCACTCCGAGGATCCCCTGGACCGGCAGGGGGCCGGTGACCAAGGGCTGATGTTCGGCTACGCGTGCCGGGACACCCCGGAGCTGATGCCGCTGCCGATCACCGTGGCCCATCGGCTCGCGCAGCAACTTGCCGGAGTCCGCAAGTCCGGCCAGGTGCCGTATCTGCGGCCGGACGGCAAGACCCAGGTGACCATCGAGTACGACGGCAGCCGCGCTGTACGGCTCGACACCGTGGTCGTCTCGACCCAGCATGCTCGGGACATCGACCTGGACACGCTGCTCACCCCAGACGTACGCGCCGAAGTAGTGGACCCGGTCCTCGCGACGCTCGACATTCCGACCGACGGTTACCGGCTGTTGGTGAACCCCACCGGAAGGTTCGAGATCGGCGGGCCGATGGGTGACGCCGGGCTCACCGGTCGCAAGATCATCATCGATACCTACGGTGGCATGGCCCGCCACGGCGGCGGCGCATTTAGCGGCAAGGATCCGTCCAAGGTCGACCGTTCGGGTGCTTACGCCATGCGATGGGTAGCGAAGAACGTCGTCGCCGCACAGTTCGCCAGCCGATGCGAAGTTCAGATCGCGTACGCGATTGGCAAAGCGCACCCCGTCGGGCTCTTCGTGGAGTGCTTCGGCACCGAGTCGATTCCGGTGGAGCGCATCCAGGACGCCGTGATCAGCGTCTTCGATCTCCGGCCGGCCGCGATCATCCGAGACCTCGACATGCTGCGGCCGATCTATTCGCAGACAGCGGCGTATGGGCATTTCGGCCGTGAGTTGCCCGACTTCACCTGGGAGCGAGCCGACCGCGTCGAGGCTCTGCAGAACGCGGTGGGTTGAACCGAACTGAGCTTCCCGCCAGTCCCCGCGCGCTCGCCAGCGCCGGAGCGGTGCGCTAGAAACGCGAGGGTGGACGACCCCGCGCAGCCCGACCAGCTCGCCTTGGTCCAGCGTCCGCCGACTCGGCGGCGCACACGTGAAACCGACCCGATCACCAAAGACCGACCGATTGCTCGAGTGCTGGTGGACATTCCGCTGGCCCATCTCGACCGGCCGTTCGACTACCTGGTGCCGGTGTCGATGGCCGGCGCGGCCGTTTCGGGAGCCCGGGTCGCGGTCCGTTTCGCCGGTCAAGACGTCGACGGGTTCCTCCTCGAGCGGACGGCAGAGAGCACCCACGAGGGTCGGCTCGCACGCCTCCGCACGGTGCGCTCGCCGGAGCCCGTGCTGGCGCCACAGATCGCCACGCTGGCGCGAGCCGTCGCGGACCGCTACGCCGGAACAGTGGCCGACGTGCTGCGGCTGGCGATCCCGCCGCGGCATGCCGCCGTCGAACAGGAGCACACGCGGGCACAGACCCTCAGTCCTCCGGCCGCTCCAGGGCCGGCCGGCTGGGCCGAGCACGTCGATGGTGCTGCCCTCCTCGCAGCCCTGTCGTCGCGCGGCACGCCGAGAGCCGTGTGGAATCCCGGACCGGCCGCCGACTGGCCGGATCTGCTGGCCCGGTTACTCGCGACGACGCTGTCCGCTGGTCGCGGTGCTATAGCCGTCGTGCCCGACGCACGTGACCTTGCGTCGGCGGACCGGGCGCTCGATCGAACGATCGGTCCGGGCCACCATGTCGTACTCAGTGCCGATCTCGGACCCGCGGAGCGCTACCGGCGATGGTTGGCAGTCCGTCGCGGCGCCGCTCGAGCGGTCCTTGGAACGCGCGCCGCGATGTTCGCGCCGGTGGAGGACCTCGGCCTGGTGGTGGTGTGGGACGACGGCGACGATCTGCACGCCGAGCCCCGAGCCCCGTACCCGCACGTGCGTGAGGTCCTTCTGCTTCGTGCGCTCCAGGAAGGAGCGGGCGCCGTGATCGGGGGATTCGCACGCACGGCCGAGGCCGAACAGCTCGTCGACTCAGGCTGGGCCCGGCCCGTGGTTCCCGGCCGAGACACGATTCGCCGGCGTACGCCGCGAGTCTCCGCGGCCGGCGCGGACCATGAGCTCGCCCAGGACGAGGGCGCGCGGACGGCTCGTCTCCCGTCAGTCGCGTGGCGGGCGGCCCGCGCCGGCCTGCAGCGGGGCCCGGTCCTCGTTCAAGTGCCGCGGACCGGATACATTCCCGCCTTGCTGTGCGCCCGATGCCGCTCGGCGGCGCGGTGTAACGCGTGCCACGGCCCGCTCGGCCTGGGGCCGGGCGGAGGGCCACCCATCTGCGGCTGGTGTGCAACGCCCGCCACCGGATGGACGTGCAGCAATTGTCGGGCGACTTCGGTCCGGGCCGCCGTCGTCGGTGCCGGCCGGACCGCCGAAGAACTGGGCCGCGCGTTCCCCGGCGTGCCGGTGCGGATCTCGGGCCGCGGCGCGGTGCTTCCGGACGTTCCCGGCGACCCAGCGCTTGTCGTTGCGACACCGGGGGCCGAACCGCACGCGATCGGTGGGTACGCGGCGGCGCTGCTGCTCGACGGTGATGCGCTGCTCGCTCGACCGGGGCTGCGCGCTACGGAGGAGGCCTTCCGTCGCTGGCTTCGGGCCGCTGCGCTGGTCAGAACCGGGCCGGCAGGCGGCGCCGTGGTTGTGGTCGCACCCGCCGCCGCACCCGCCGTGCAGGCGCTGGTGCGTTGGGACCCGGCGGGATTGGCGGCCCGAGAGCTTTCCGACCGCGCTACGTCGGGATTCCCACCCGTCGCTCGGGCGATCGAGCTCACCGGCGCAACGGCCGACGTCACGGAGCTTTTGGGCCTTACCGACCTGCCCGAGGAGGCCCAGATCCTGGGACCTGTACCCGCTCGGACGGAGGGTCACCAACAGGTCATCTTGCGTGCGCCGCGCCCGGCCGCCTCGAAACTGACCGCAGCCGTGAAGGCTGCGCAGGGCATCCGGGCGGCCCGGCGATCCGGCGGTCCGGTGCGTGTCCGGGTGGACCCCGTTGACCTCGGCTAAGAAGATGGCCGCGCGGGCGGCAGTCACGGGGGCCGTCGGGGAGGGCCGATGACGGAGGAAACAGTCGCCGCCCTGGTGGTGATCGTCGCGGTTGCCGTCATCGCCCCGTTCGTGGCCGACCGCCTTCGCACCTGGTTGGCGATGCCCGTCGTCGTGTCGGAGATCTTGCTGGGCATCCTGGTGGGACCGGCCGTGCTCGGCTTGGTGGCGGTGACCGAGGGCGACGACATCTCGGCGCTGTCCGACCTCGGGCTCGCGTTCTTGATGTTCCTTGCCGGATACGAGATCGACTTCGCCCGGATCAAGGGTCGCCCGCTACGCCTTTCGGTGCTGGGCTGGCTCATTTCTCTGGTGCTCGGGGTGGGTGTTGCACTTCTGCTTGCCAGTAGCGAAGAGGTCGGCTTGGTCGTGGGCCTGGCCATGACGACGACCGCGCTGGGCACGATCTTGCCGATCCTTCGCGACAGCGGCCACGCAGCCACCCCGTTCGGGATGCGGGTTCTCGCCGTCGGCGCGGTCGGTGAGTTCCTGCCGATCCTGGCCATCGCGTTCGCGTTCAGCGGGGACCGGCCCGCCCATACCACCGTCGTGCTGGCGCTGTTCGCGATCGTGGGCTTCCTTGCCGCCTGGGTTGCGCGGCGCCCCCGTCATCCTCGGATCGCCCGGCTCGTTACCGCGACACTGGGCACGAGCGCACAACTTGCGGTGCGAATCTGCGTGTTCCTGATCATCGGAATGTTCGCTCTCGCGGAGTTTCTCGGGCTGGACCCGATCCTGGGAGCGTTCGTCGCCGGGATGGTTGCGCACCTGTTCCTCGCGGCCGGGTCCGAACACGAAGAAGAGGCGGTGCTGTCCCGGCTGGAGGGGATCGGGTTCGGATTCTTCATCCCGCTGTTCTTCGTGGTGAGTGGCGTGCAGTTCGACCTTGACGCGTTGCTGTCCGACGGCCGAGCGCTGATCCTTCTCCCGGTGTTCCTTGTGCTGTTCCTGGTGATCCGAGGACTGCCGACGTCGCTGTTGCAGCGAAAGGAGCTTCCGGCCCGCGACCCGCTCGCTCTCGGTCTATTCGCGGCAACGGCACTGCCGCTCGTGGTGGTGATCACCTCCATCGGTGTCGACGAGGGCGCAATCACCCCGGCGACGGCTGCCTCGCTTGTTGGCGCGGGAATGATCTCGGTCCTGCTGTTCCCGATGCTCGGTTTGAGGCTCTTGTCGGCACGCCCGGCTGCCGAAGAGGGGGCCGCCGGCGAGCCGGATCTGCCAGCGGAGAAGGAGGACTTCCTCGGCTACTGATGCTGGTCGTCGAGGCCGCGAGCGGCGAGCGCCTCGCCCAGGGAGTCGGCATGTCGCAGGCTGCGGACGACGAACGGGACGGCGAATGCTCGCGGACTTGCAGCGACCCCACGGGCCCGCTGAGCATCGCGAACCTCGTCGGCCAGACCGGCGACAACCGGAACCGTCCGGATGGCAAGCGCAAGCACCAGCGCAACCCGCTCCGAATCCACGCCGACGCGTCGTAGCGGGTGCAGAAGTCGTTCGAGGACGTCCAGAAGATCGACGACCTTGGTGGTGAGCGTGACGAGACCCGCGAGGGCAACCGCAACGAGCAGCCGGCCGGTTACGACCACGGCCGCGACCCAGCCGGCCGTCAGGGTCTGCAGCACGAGCAAACCGAGTACGAGCCATCGCATCGGCCGAACCTGTGCCGGCACGACCCTGATCAGTCCTGCCGAGGCGTACAACGACACGGTCACGACGGTTGCAACCGCGACGGCAAGCGGTGAGCTCAGCAGGAGAGTTCCGGCGAGCAGGACCAACAAGGTGACCAGCTTCGCCGCTGCCGGTAGGCGGTGAAGCCACGACCGACCGGGCAGATAGGTGTTCATCCGACCAGCGCTCGGTAGTGGTCGACTGCCGCCCGTGGATCGCCGTCGGCAACCAGTGCGCCCTCGTCGAACACCAAGACGCGGTCGTAGTCGGCCACCGATTCGAGATGGTGAGTTACCAGAATCACCTGTTGCGGCAGCCGGTCGAGGACCTCCAGTACACGTCGGCTGTTCCGGCGGTCCAGCAGCGTGGTGGGCTCGTCGCAGACCAGCACCTGCGGCTCGGTGACCAGGACCGAGCACAGGGCGAGCAGCTGTTTCTGGCCGCCGGAGAGCAGGTGCGCGGGGTGGTCGGCGAAGATCTCCAGACCGAGGTCGGACAGGGCCGCGAAGACCCGGCGCTGGCTTTCGGCCGCGCCGAGCTTGCGCCGGCGCAGACCAAACGCGACATCTTCTGCCACCGTCGGCATGACGATCTGGGCATCCGGATCGGTGAACACGAAACCGACGAGCCGACGCACTGCGGCCGCGTCGGATCTCGTTGACAGGCCGGACACGCGGACCTCGCCCTGCTGTGGCACGACCAGGCCGTTCAACAACCGAGCGAAAGTCGACTTGCCCGATCCGTTGGCACCGATGACCGCTATCCGTCGCTCGGTCAGCGTTGCTGACACCGCCCGCAGCACCATGCGGTCGCCGTAGGAGTGCGTGACGTCGCGGACCTCGATCACGTGCGGCTTGCTGCGGCCTCGGAAGTGTCGGAACTGAGAGCGGGATAGGCCCGGTGTACGGCGATGGCGATGAGGGTCGCCAGCGCCGCCTTGATCAGGTCGCCCGGCAGGAAGATCAAGCCGCCGACGCGGGCAGCCTCGCCGAGGTCGAGCCCCGCACGGGCGGCAAGCACGGGAATGCCGATCGCATAGACGACCACGATGCCGCCGACGACAGCGGCGACGAACGCGCGGGACGACTGGAAATGTCCGTCACGGAATGCGATCAGCCCGACCACGAAGGCGCCGATCGGAAAGGCGATCAGGTACCCCGCGGTGACGCCGGCGAACGGAGCGAGCCCGCCGACGCCGGCAAAAACCGGCACACCGGCCGCTCCGATAGCCAGGTAGACCAGGACGGCGAGGGCGCCCAGCCTCGCGCCCAGGATCAGCCCGGCGAGCATGACGCCGAGCGTTTGCAATGTGACGGGTACGGCACTGCCGAACAGGTAGAACCGGCCAGCGAGGCCCAGGGCCGCGATGATGCCGGCGAAGACGGCGACGCGGGCGAGGTCTGCTGCCGGGAGTCGTCTGGTGCGGGTCACGGGCACAGGCTAGGGGTGACCGCCGGGTAACCGGGTTGTCGGAGGCGGACAACGCCGATGCCGCTCAGGTGTCGGAATCGATCGGCTCCGTGTTCAATTCGATTCAGCAGTGGGGCAGGTAGGGGTGGGTCGGGTCAGAGTTGGTTCGTCGAGAAGGTATCGCAGGCGGCCAAGTCGCCAGTTCGGTAGCCGACGGCGAACCAGCGCTGACGCTGTTCGCTGGAGCCGTGCGTCCACGACTCCGGGCTCACGGTGCCCTGGAAACGCTCCTGGATGTAGTCGTCACCGACCGTGGCCGCAGCGTTGAGGCCCTCGTTGATGTCCTCCTCGGTGACTTCCGTGATCAGTGGCTCTCCCTCGGCCGTATCGGTAGTGGTGGCGTGCCGGGCCCAGACACCCGCGTAGCAATCGGCCTGCAGCTCCAGCCGGACAGCGCCAGACGTCGGCCCGGACCCTGGCCGCACTTGCTGCATCTGCCCGGTGAGGTTCTGGATGTGATGGCCGTACTCATGCGCGAGGACGTAGGCCTCGGCGAAATCGCCCCCACTGCCGCCGAACTGGGTGCGCAGCTGGTCGAAGAAGCCGAGGTCGAGATACACGCTCTGGTCGGCCGGGCAGTAGAACGGGCCCACCTGCGAGGAGGCTCCGCCGCAGCCGGTCTGGACGGCGCCGGTGAAGAAGTTCGTGGTCGCCGGGGAGTAGGTGGCGCCGCGGCGGGCGAACTCGTCGTCCCAGTAGTCCTGAATGGAGTTGACATAGAAAACGAACCGGCAGTCAGGGTTCTCCTCGACGTCGGCGCCGATCTGGCACTGCGTTTCCAGGCTGTCGATCTCGCCTTGTTGTGCCTGGACTTGGTTGGTGGTCTCGATGACGCTCGACGGGTCGCCACCGGTGCACAGCGCCACTAGCAGGATCACGAGTGCGCCGACGCCGCCGCCCGCCGCAACCGTGCCACCGCGGCCTCTGCCGCGCCGGTCGGAGATCTGCGAGGTGTCCAGACGCGCTCGGCGGTTGAACTTCACCCGTCATCCTCCCTTGTCGCCCGCGATGTGCCGGGGGTGGACGCTACCGACCCGTTTCGTAGAATGCCCCAATGTTGTCCGTGGCTAACTGATCGCGCGTCAACCGATCACCTCACGTCCCACAGCCACGGAGCCTGTCGCCATGATCACAGCCATCAACGTGGAAGTCCGCGCGAGCGCGCAGCTTCTACTGGCGCATGCGAACTTTCGGATCGCCGCGGGCGATAAGGTCGGTCTGGTCGGGCGTAACGGCGCGGGCAAGACGACACTCACCCGGATTCTCGCCGGTGAGGCGCAGCCGGCCGGGGGAACCGTCACCCGGACTGGGTCGGTCGGATACCTGCCGCAGGATCCGCGAGCAGGTGACCCGGAGATTTCGGCTCGCGACCGCATCCTGTCAGCCCGCGGTCTGGACGCCGTCGTCGCCGGCATGCGGGCAGCGGAGCTGCAGATCGCCTCCTCCGACCTCAGCGCGCACGAGCGGGGAATGAACCGGTACGCGCGGCTGGAGAGTGAATTTGTGACTCACGGTGGTTACGCGGCCGAAAGCCAGGCGGCAACGATCGCCGCAAATCTGGGGTTGCCGGAGCGGGTTCTGGAGCAACCGCTACGAACCTTGTCCGGCGGGCAGCGCCGGCGCGTCGAGCTCTCGCGAATCCTGTTCTCAGAGGCCGGGACGTTGCTCCTGGACGAGCCGACCAATCATCTCGACGCCGATTCCATCGGATGGCTGCGCGACTTCCTGCGTGGATTCGCGGGCGGCATCGTGGTCATCAGCCATGACGTGGCGCTACTCGATCGGACTGTCACCCGGGTCTTTCACCTCGACGCCAACCGGGCGGCGCTGGACATCTACAACGTGGGATGGACGGCGTACCTGCAGCAACGTGAGACCGACGAGCGGCGTCGACATCGCGAGCGGGCCAATGCAGAGAAGAAGGCAGCAGCGCTCAAGGCGCAAGCGAATCGCATGCGGTACAAGGCCACGAAGGCGACGGCTGCGCAGAACATGGATCGGCGCGCGGAGCGCCTGCTGGCCGGGCTGGACGCGAAGCGCCGCGCGGACAAGGTCGCCCGGCTCCGGTTCCCGCAACCGGCCCCCTGTGGGCGTACACCGTTGTCCGCCACGGGTCTGTCCAAGTCGTACGGCTCACTCGAGGTGTTCACCGATGTCGACCTGGCGATCGACCGGGGGAGCCGAGTTGTCGTTCTGGGTCTGAACGGGGCCGGAAAGACAACCCTGCTGCGACTGTTGAGCAGCATCGAGCAGCCGGACACCGGCGAGGTCACAGCCGGCCATGGCCTCAAGCTCGGCTACTACGCCCAGGAGCACGAAACGTTGGACATCTCGCGGACGGTGCTCGAGAACCTGCGCTCGGCTGCTCCGGACCTCCCGGAGGTCGAAGCTCGTCGGGTGCTCGGCTCGTTCTTGTTCTCCGGGGACGAGGTCGCGAAACCGGCGGGTGTCCTCTCCGGCGGAGAGAAGACCCGGTTGGCGTTGGCCACACTGGTGGTTTCCAGCGCCAACGTTCTGCTGCTGGACGAGCCGACGAACAATCTGGATCCAGCGTCCAGGGCGGAGGTCCTGTCAGCACTGCGGTCCTTCGCTGGCGCGATCGTGCTTGTGACACACGACGAAGGCGCCGTCGAAGCGCTGGGTCCGGAGCGGGTGGTCCTGCTTCCTGACGGCGTCGAGGACCTGTGGAGCGCCGACTACGCCGATCTCGTCGCACTCGCCTGAGAAAAATCGGATCTTGCGTTCTGCTGGCGTCAAAGCGCGATGAGTCGGATCATGGTCGTCAGTCACCACAGACGATCTTCGCGGGAGGACGCGTGGCCGAGAAGCTGGCTAAGGGGGCGCGGATCAGCGGGGGCGTGCGCGACAAGCTCGCAACCGACCTGAAGCGGAAGTACGAGGGGGGCAAGAGCATCCGGGACCTCGCCGGTGAGACCGGCCGCTCCTACGGCTTCGTGCACCGGCTGTTGTCGGAGTCCGGTGTCGAGCTGCGCGGCCGAGGCGGGGCGACCCGGGGCCGGAAGCGGAAGGCCTGACCGCCAGTACCGCCGGACGACGGTTCAGCTCTGGGCTGACGTCGGAAGAAACGCGCCGTCCTGCGCGTTTTGACTGTGGCGTCGCCTGATCTTTGGGCGACCTGTCGTCCAAGGAGGTCGCTACCCGGTGTCGATGGGCCACATCAGCGGGTACATGGCCTCGCGTTCGTTTTCTCGGGATCGCAGCGTGGTCAGCCAACGGCTGGCGAAAGGCACGGCGCGGCGGATCCTTCGATACGCACGTCCGTACCGGCGGCACATCTCCGTCTTCCTGCTGACCACGATTATCGCCGCCGCGAGCGCCGCCGCGGTGCCGCTGCTGCTGAAGTACGTGATCGACTCCGGCGTAGTGGCTGGTCAGCGCAATGTCGTCGTTGTCGGCGCTCTGGGTGTGGCCGCTCTCGCGGTCCTCGACGCGGTGTTGGGGCTGGTCGGGCGGTGGGCGTCGGCCCGGGTCGGCGAGGGCCTGATCTACGACCTTCGGACCGAGGTGTTCGACCACGTCCAGCGCCAACCAGTGGCCTTCTTCACCCGCACCCAAACCGGCTCGCTGGTGTCGCGTCTGAACACCGATGTGATCGGCGCGCAGCGGGCGTTCACCTCGACGCTGTCTCAGGTCGTCAGCAACGCGGTGACATTGGTCCTCGTGGCTGGGGCGATGTTCTTGCTCTCCTGGCAGATCACTCTTCTGGTGTTCGCGCTGTTGCCTTTGTTCCTGCTTCCTGCCCGATTCGTCGGACGGCGGCTGGCCGAGATCTCTCGGCAGTCCATGCAGCTGGACGCCGACATGAGCCAGACGATGACCGAACGGTTCAACGTCGCCGGTGCGCTGCTAGTCAAAATCTTCGGCCGTTACGACCGCGAGACCGCCGGGTTCGCACTTGCGGCCGGGAGAGTGCGTAACATCGGCGTCACCCAGGCGCTCTACGCGCGGTACTTCTTCACCGGCCTGGTATTGGTGTCCTCTCTGGCCACGGCGCTCGTGTACGGCGTCGGTGGATTGCTGGCAATCGACGGGGCAATTCAAGTCGGCACGCTGGTGGCGCTGGCCGCCCTGCTGGGCCGGCTGTATGGCCCACTGACCGCGCTGTCGAACGTTCAGGTGGACGTGATGACGGCGTTGGTGAGCTTCGAGCGGGTCTTCGAGGTGCTCGACCTCGAGCCGATGGTGCAGGATCGGCCAGACGCGAGGCCGCTCTCCGCGGACACCGGTCCGGTGAGCATCGAGTTCGACGACGTCCGGTTCGCCTACCCCTCGGCCGACGACGTCTCCCTAGCCTCGCTGGAGGCCGTCGCTCGACCGGACACAGGCCAGCACGATGAGGTGCTGCGCGGCGTTTCGTTCCGGGCCGAACCCGGCGAGCTGGTCGCCCTGGTCGGGCCGTCCGGTGCGGGTAAATCCACGATTACCCACCTCGTCTCACGGTTGTACGACCCCACCGGCGGTGTCGTCCGTCTCGGCGGACACGATCTTCGCTCGCTGACGCTGGAGTCTGTCCACGACGCCGTAGGAGTCGTCACCCAGGACGCCCACATGTTCCACGACACCATCGGCGCCAACCTGTCGTACGCGCGGCCCGATGCCACCGAGGAGGAGTTGTGGGCTGCGTTGCGCGCCGCGCAGATCGGCGACCTGGTGTCGCTGCTGCCCGACGGGCTCGACACCGTCGTTGGGGACCGGGGATACCGGCTCTCCGGCGGCGAGAAGCAGCGGCTCGCCATTGCCCGGCTGCTGCTCAAGGCGCCGCGGGTCGTGGTCCTCGATGAGGCAACCGCGCATCTGGACTCGGAGTCGGAAGCAGCCGTCCAACGTGCCCTGGAGACCGCATTGATCGGGCGCACGTCGCTCGTCATCGCGCACCGGCTGTCCACGATTCGCGGCGCCGACCGGATCTTGGTCATCGACGCCGGACGAGTCGTAGAGACCGGCGGCCACGATTCGTTGCTGACCGCCGGCGGGTTGTATGCGGAGCTCTATCGGACCCAGTTCGCCCCGCAGGCCGACCTCGGCTTGGCGGGAACCCCCCTCGGGCAGTAGACGATCGGTCTCAGGGGGTCCGCAGGGCGCCGCCGTCGACGGCCAAGACCGTGCCGGTGACGTACGAAGCAGCCGGCGAGACGAGGAAAGCGGCGACCTTCGCGAACTCCGACGGGTGGCCGTAGCGATGGAGCGGGATTGCGGCGACACGCCTGGACCGCGCCTCGTCGGGGTCCCCCTCGAGAGCGTCGAGTTGACGCACCCGGTCGGTCTCGATCCGGCCCGGCATCACACCGTTCACCCGGATGCCGTTGGGGCCGAGCTCGTCGGCCAGTTGCTTGGCCACCATGGCCAGCCCGGGGCGGAGTCCGTTGGAGGTCGCGAGTCCGGGTAGCGGCGCGCGGACCGACGTGGACAGGACCAAGACCAAGGAGCCGCCGTCATCGAGGGCGACTCCGATGGTGCGGGCCAGCCGGACCGCGCCGAGGAAGACGGTTTCGAAGGCGACCCGCCAGTCCTCGTCGGGAGTGTCGACTGCACTACCGGTGGGTGGCCCACCGACGCTGAGGACCGCGCCGTCCAGCCGGCCGAAGTGCTCGTGGGCCGCGATGATGAGACGTTCGGCAGTCTCCGGGTCGGCGTTGTCCGCGGCGATCCCCGCCGCGTCGCGGCCGAGCTCGACCGCAGCGGCGGCCACGTGCTCAGCCTGCCGCGCCGAGAGCACCACCCTGGCACCGTCGGCCAGCAGAACCTCGGCGACTGCCCGCCCCAGCCCGCGGCTTGCTCCCGTGACGATGTAGACGCGTCCGGCCAGGCCGAGATCCATCCAGCCATCCTGCCCCACGGAGGTCGGTCCGTCGTAGCCTCGTCGCATGTATACGGGTCCGGCGGAGGTCGAGCGAGTCGCGGCGATGATCTCCGACGCGACGAGGGTGACCGTGCTCACCGGTGCCGGCATCTCGACCGACTCCGGCATCCCCGACTTCCGAGGCCCCAACGGAGTCTGGACGGTCAATCCGGCGGCACAGCAGTTGTCCACGCTGGACCGCTATGTGTCCGACGCCGAACTGCGCAAGCAAGCATGGCGCAACCGGCGCGAGCACGCGGCCTGGACTGCCGAGCCGAACGCCGGCCACCGAGCCATCGTGGACCTGCAACGGGCCGGCAGAGTCCGGGCGCTGATCACGCAGAACGTCGATGGTCTCCACCAACGGGCCGGATCCGATCCGACGCTCGTCATCGAGGTCCACGGCACGATCTGGCAGGCCGAATGTCTTGGCTGCGGCGACCGGACGACGATGCGCAGCGTGCTCGCCCGGGTCGAGGCCGGCGAAGAGGATCCGCACTGCCTGCGCTGCGGAGGACTGGTGAAGTCGGCGACGATCTCGTTCGGCCAGGCGCTGCGACCCCATGTCTGGCACGCCGCCGTAGCCGCTGCCCAAGATTGTGACCTCCTGCTCACTGTCGGCACGTCGTTACAGGTCCAGCCGGTCGCGAGCCTCTGCGACCTTGCGCTGTCGGCGGGCGCACGGCTCGTCGTGGTAAACGCGGAGCCGACCCCATACGACACGCACGCCGACGCTGTGTTGCGGCACCCGATATCGACGGTGTTGCCCCTACTCGTCGGTCGGACGGCAGCATGACCACCTCCTTGCCCCCGATGACGCGGCGCTTGTTTGATGCCTCGACATATGCAGTGCTCGCCACGGTAAATGGCGACGGCAGCCCGCAGTCCAGCGTGGTGTGGGTCCGCCGGGACGGCGACGAGCTGCTGATGTCGACGATCCGCGGGCGGCGTAAGACGGCAAATATGGCCCGCGATCCCCGGGTGTCGCTGTGCCTCTACGACCCGGCCGACCCGTTCCAGTACGTCGAGGTGCGCGGCACGGTCGACATGGTCGAGGAGGGCGGCGATGAGCTGATCGACGAGCTGTCGCGTACCTATACCGGCAAACCGTGGAAGCACCGGCCGGCAGAGGTCCGGCTGGTCGTTCGACTTACGCCGTCGAAGGTCGTCGAACGGGTGAGTGTGCAGAGCCCGAGCTATGTGGGCGGGGACGACTAGGCCCGGCCGGTGGGCGGCTGATCCGCACCGGAAAGCAGCAGGGCGGCGGTGACAATCGGGATGTGGCTCATCGCTTGAGGGAAGTTGCCGACCATCCTGTTGATTCGCGGGTCGTACTCCTCGGCGAGCAGGCCGAGGTCGTTGCGCAGGGAGAGCAGGTCCTCGAACCGATCAATTGCTTCTTCGCGCCGGCCGATCAGATGCAGCGCCTCCACTAGCCAGAAGCTGCAGGCCAGGAACGCTCCCTCGTCGCCGGGGAGGCCGTCGACCTCGTCGTCCGTTCGGTAACGCAAAACCAGGCCGTAGTCGGTCGACAACTCGTCGACGACCGCGTCCACCGTCCCGATCACTCTCGGGTCGTCCGGAGGCAGGAAACCGACGATCGGAATCTGCAACAGCGACGCGTCGACCGAACGGCCGCCATAGGACTGCACGAAGGTATTCCGCTCGGCGTCGAAACCCTTCGTGCATACCTCGGCGTGGATCGTCGCGCGCAGTGCCCGCCACCGATCGACGTCTCCGGACCGCACGAGATCCTCAGGGCGATCCCGAACCAGTCGGTCAGCGGCCACCCACGCCATCACCTTCGAGTGCACGAAGTGCTGGCGTGGGCCCCGAATCTCCCAGATACCCTCGTCCGGTTCCTCCCACCGCTCGGCCAAGTGGCGGAGGAGATGGCCCTGCAAGGCCCACGCGTGGCGTTCGAGCGGTAGGCCGTGTCCGCGGGCCCGGCTGAGAGTGTCGATGACTTCGCCATAGACATCGATCTGCAGTTGGTCGGCGGCCGCGTTACCCACCCGGACCGGTCGGGACGACTCGTATCCGGGTAGCCACGGCAATTCGTACTCGACGAGCCGGCGTTCGCCGGCCAGCCCGTACATGATCTGCAGGTCGGCGGGATTGCCGCCGATCGAGCGGAGTAGCCAGTCCCGCCAGGCCCTCGCTTCGTCGACGTAACCGCTGCGGATCAACGCATCGAGCGTGAACGCCGAGTCGCGGAGCCAGCCGTAGCGGTAGTCCCAGTTGCGCACGCCTCCGAGATGCTCAGGCAGTGACGTCGTCGGCGCCGCGACGATCCCGCCGGTGGGCTCGTAGGTGAGCGCTTTCAGGGTGAGCAGTGACCGGAGGACGGCCTCGCGGTAGGGTCCGGAGTACGTGCAGTTCTTCGCCCATTCTGACCAGAACTGTTCGGTCTCGGCGAGCGCATCGTACGGATCCGCTGGCGTTGGCGGTGGCAGGTGCGAAGGGTGCCAGGTCATGACAAAGGCGGCGCGCTCTCCTGCGGTTACCACGGCGTCGGCATGGGTCGTCAGGTGTCGGCCGTACGTCGGTACGTCGCTGCGGAGCGCGACGGCGTCCGGTCCGCAAACACCGACGACCTGTCCGTGCACCTGATGCACCCACGGGATCGACCGTCCGTAGTCGAAACGCAGCCGCAACTCGCTGTGGACGTGAACCCGCCCGGACAATCCCTCGACGATGCGGACGAGGTCGTGGACACCGTCACTGGGGGGCATGAAGTCGATGACCCGGACGCTGCCCTGCGAAGTGTCCCACTCATGCTCCAGGATCATGGTGTCGCCCCGGTACCGGCGGCGGTCGGCCTTGCCGGCTGCCGGAGGGGCCACTCGCCAGAACCCGTGCCGCTGGTCGCCGAGCAGGGCGGCGAAGCACGCGCCCGAGTCGAACCGCGGCAAACACAGCCAGTCGATGGTGCCGTCACGGCAGACCAACGCGGCCGTGTGCAGGTCACCGAGCAGACCGTGGTCCTCGATCAGGCCAGCCATGTTCTCTCTGTGCCCCTTGTGTCCTGTCACGAACCTGAGCCGGCTGCCTGTCGCTCGTGGCCTGCCGTCGCTTGCTCGTCCTCGCGGCGGAACCGCGACTCGGCGCGGGCGAGAATGACGAATCCAGCGATCCCGATGCAGGCGAACAGGAACCACTGCACGGCGTAGGACAGGTGGGGACCGGCGTCCAGCGTCGGCTCCGGGAGTCGCACGGGAGCGACTGCCGGCGGTGGCTGCTCGTCGATCAGCTCCACCCAGGCACCGAAGACGGGATAGTCGAGCGTCGCTGCAATGTCGTCGACGTCGATATACCGGATCGCCCCCGTTGCGGGTTCGCCGCCCGTCCCGCGACCTTCCTCACTGGCGCGGACACGGCCGATGACCTCGACCTCTCCCGCCGGCGGTTCCGGGATGTCCGGGGACTCCGTCGGCGATCCGGCGTGGGGAACGAATCCCCGGTCCACGAGCAGGGCCTCGCCCCCTTCGGTGATCAAGGGAGTGAGGACGTGGACTCCTGGCTGGCCGTCGAGCGGGCGCAACCGAATGATCAGCTGATGATCTACGTCGTAGCGGCCCGTCGCCCGGATGCGCGTCCAGAGGTCGTCCGCGGCGACCGGAACGGCAGCTTGCAGCACGTCGCCGACCGGGACCGGATCATGCTGGGAGTTGGTCTCGATCACCGCATTCCGGGCGGCTCGTTCTTCGTTGCGGTCGAGCTGCCAGATCCCCAGCCGGACGAACGCGACCACCAGGACGATCCCGGCCAATAGCCGCAGCAGCCAGCGCCGAGAGGCTAGCAACCGGAACACGTCACGACGGTAGACCGAACTCGCGTACCGGTCGGCTGCGGGGCTTAGGCTGACAGGGCAGGGACAGCGCCGAAGCAGGAGTCGGAGGACGCACCGTGCTCGTTGACCGGTACGGCCGTGTCGCGACAGACCTTCGGGTATCGCTCACCGACCGCTGCAACCTGCGCTGCGCGTATTGCATGCCGGCTGAAGGGCTGGCGTGGTTGCCGTCGCCCGACGTATTGACTGACGACGAGGTCGTGCGGCTCGTGCGGATCGCCGTCGAGCGGCTCGGCGTTCGCCAGATCCGGTTCACCGGTGGCGAACCCTTGCTCCGCAAGGGGCTGGTCGACATCGTCCGCGGGTCGGCGCGGTTGCTGCCGCGCCCGGAGCTGTCGCTGACGACCAACGGCATCGGGCTCGCCCGGCTGGCGCAATCGCTCGCCGAAGCGGGGCTCGACCGGGTCAACGGTTCGCTGGACACTCTCGACCCACAGCGATTCGAGGCGATCAGTCGACGTCGCCGCCTACCTGACGTGCTGGACGGGCTCACCGCCGCGGCCGCCGCGGGCCTCACTCCGGTCAAGATCAACGCCGTTCTCATGCGTGGAATCAACGACGACGAGGCACCGCGGTTGCTGCGATGGGCACTCGACCGCGGCTACGAAATGCGATTCATCGAGCAGATGCCGCTCGACCCGCAGCACGGCTGGAATCGTCGCGATATGGTCACTGCCGCGGAGATCCTCACCAGCTTGGCGGCGGAGTTCCGGCTGACGCCGGTCGGCGCCGATGAACGCGGTAGCGCACCGGCGGAAACGTGGCTCGTGGACGGCGGTCCGGCTCGGGTGGGAGTCATCGGTTCGGTCACCCGGCCGTTCTGCGGAGCCTGCGACCGAACCCGGCTGACCGCTGACGGCCAGGTCCGCACCTGCCTGTTCGCACGCACCGAGTCCGACTTGCGAGACCCCCTTCGGCACGGCGCGAGCGATGCCGACCTAGCTCGGCGCTGGCGGGTGGCAATGGCCGGCAAGCTGCCTGGTCACGGCATTGACGAGCCCGGTTTTCTGCAACCGACGAGGCCGATGTCGGCCATCGGTGGATAGTCCGGAAGCCTTCGCTTGACGTCATTTCCACCGGGACAACGCCGGGCAGCCACGGGGGAAGCTGCCCGGCGTTGCCGTCACGACGCGCACCGACGGGGGAATACGGAACGCGCGCGGACGGAGTATTGCACGGAATTTTTGACGCGTGAAGGGTCGATCAAGCGGTGTCTCGCACGTTCTCTGGACGACCTTGCGGAAGTGCCGGACGAGGCTGCGGAACGACCGGGACCAGCATTCCAGGTTCGCTTCGACGAGCCGCATTCGCGACCACCACGGCGACGTATGGCAACACAACCGCACCCAGGATGAACGCCCAACGAAGCCAGCCTTGGACCATGATGGCCGGAGGTATGCACGCGATCCGAACGGCCATGATGAGCAGATATCGACGCTGACGAGCGTCGATATCGTCGCTGTGACCCGGCCGGGCCGTGGTGACCGACTGAACCGGTTCGTCGCGACGGTGGCCAGCGGTGCTCACCCCTTCACCGTAGGTCGCCGATGCGACTCTTGCCATAGTGGACGACCAATACCGAAGGCTGACCGACGTCGGGGATCATGGGCCGCGACCACGCCTGACTCATCCGCGACGGAGAGGACTGCCATGAACCGCACCTACCGGGTCACCGAGATCGTCGGGACCTCGTCCGATGGCTTGGATGCCGCAGTCGGCAACGGCATTTCGCGGGCGGCGGCGACACTGCGTCACCTCGACTGGTTCGAGGTGACCGAGATCCGCGGTCAGATCGTCGACGGCGCCGTCCAGCACTGGCAGGTCGGCATGAAGATCGGATTCCGGCTCGAGGATGCCTGACGTGCGGGGGTCTGCCCCCGCATATCCCCAACTACAGGCGGTACGGTCGGCGCACGCTGACAGGCGAAAGGAGCACGCGTGGGCCGGTCCGTACTTGTCACCGGAGGGAACCGCGGCATCGGCCTTGCCATTGCTCGAGCCTTCGCCGAGAACGGCGACATGGTCACCATCACCTATCGCGGCGCTGAGCCTCCCGACGACCTGACCGGCGTACGCTGCGACGTGACCGATCAGGTCTCCGTCGATGCCGCCTTCGACCGCGTCGAGGAGCGCTCCGGACCGGTCGAGATCCTCGTTGCGAACGCTGGTGTCACGCGCGACACCTTGCTGCTACGGATGAGCGAAGATGACTTCAGCCACGTCGTCGACACCAACCTGACCGGCGCGTTCCGGGTCGTCAGGCGAGCGGCCCGGGGGATGCTGCGGGCCCGCAAGGGCCGCATCGTGCTGATCGGCAGCGTGGTCGGCCTGCTCGGCTCGCCGGGTCAAGCCAACTACGCGGCAACCAAGGCAGGACTGATCGGGATGGCTCGGTCCCTCGCCCGCGAGCTGGGTAGCAGGGGTATCACGGTAAACGTCGTTGCGCCCGGTTTCGTGGAGTCGGACATGACGGCGGAGCTCACCGAGCAGCGCCGCGCCGAGATCCTCGCCGGGATCCCGCTCGCCCGGTACGCAACGGCCGACGAGGTGGCGCGCGTGGTGCGCTGGGTGGCAAGCGACGAGGCGGCGTATATCACCGGAGCGGTGATCCCCGTCGACGGCGGGCTGGGAATGGGGCACTGAATGGGCATCCTCGACGGCAAACGCATCCTGGTCACCGGCGTCCTCACTGATGCGTCGATCGCTTTTCACGTAGCCCGCCTCGCCCAGGCCGAAGGCGCAACCGTGGTGTTGACCGGCTTCGGCCGGCTGAGCCTGGTCGAACGAGTCGCCAAGCGGTTGCCCGACCCACCGCCGGTGGTCGAACTCGACGTGCAGGACGCCGAGCACCTCGCGACGTTGGCGGAGCGGGTCGGCGCTCACGCCGACGGGCTCGACGGGGTCGTGCACTCCATCGCGTTCGCCCCCCAGGGTGCGCTGGGGGGCAGTTTCCTCGACACCCCGTTCGAGGACGTGTCCACCGCGGTACACGTCTCCGCCTACTCGTTGAAGTCCGTCACGATGGCTGCCTTGGAGTTGATGCCCCACGGCGGGTCGATCGTCGGACTCAACTTCGACGCCCAGGTCGCCTGGCCGGGTTATGACTGGATGGGCGTCGCCAAGGCCGCACTCGAGTCGACTGCCCGCTACCTCGCCAAATACCTCGGCGATCGCAACGTGCGGGTCAACCTGGTGTCCGCTGGGCCGGTCAAGACCATGGCCGCGCGATCCATCCCCGGCTTCGACCAGTTCGAAGGGGTGTGGGATCGGCGCGCGCCCCTCGGGTGGGACCTGTCCGATCCCGAGCCTGCCGCTCGTGGGGTCATCGGCCTGCTCTCGGACTGGTTTCCCAAGACCACAGGCGAGATCGTGCACGTGGACGGAGGGGTGCATGCGGTCGGGGCCTGAGCGCGGGTCGTGTGTCGGGGGTCGGGATGTGGTTTGCCGAGGCCAGTCCAAACTCATCTCGCGAACGTTTCGGCTGCGCCGTTCCCGATCTTCGTTCTTTAGCCTCTGCAAACCACATCCCCGACCCCCTTGTGATCGCCCTGGGGTGACGCTCTGTTTCCCGACCCCTCCCGGGCGATGTCGGGCCGTCTGCTCGCGTCAGGTCATCGCCACTTGTCTGATCGCGCTCTAGACTGCGCGGCGTGCCGAAGACGCTGGTGTTGGTGCGGCATGCAAAGTCCTCGTGGCCGGACGGTGTCGCAGATCAAGAGCGGCCGTTGGCGAAGCGGGGACGCCGAGACGCACCGGCGGTCGGGCGATGGGTGGTCGAGAACGGCGTCACGCCGCAGGTCATGTTGGTGTCCAGCGCCCTGCGGGCGGTGGAAACTGCTGACCTGATCACTGCGGAGCTAGAGCAGGCCCCGCGTCGGGTGGTGACAGACCAGGCCTACAACGTACGCGCAGAAGGGCTGCTCGAGCTGGTTCGCGGGCTGCCCGCCGAAGCCGACACAGCGATGCTGGTCGGGCACAATCCCGGCATCGAGACGCTCGCGACACAGCTTGCGGACAGTGACAGCGGCTTGGGCGAGTTTCCGACCAGCGCTGTCTGTGTGCTGGAGTTCGACGCCGGCTGGGACTCGATAGACCCGGGCACCGGCCGGCTGATCGCCTTCGCTGTGCCACGCGGTTGATCGCCGAGCACAGGCTCGTGCAGATCGCCCTCCACCAGCCACTCAGGCGGAAGGTGGCACCCACGGCGCAGGGGTAGGCGCGCCGTCGGCGGCGTCGGCTAGCTCGATGTCCTCGCGGCTGATTCCCAGCAGATAGAGCACCGTGTCGAGATACGGCACGCTGACAGCGGCATCGGCCGCGTCGCGCACGAGTGGTTTGGCATTGAAGGCAACACCGAGGCCGGCCCGCGCGATCATATCGAGGTCGTTGGCCCCGTCGCCGACTGCGACTGTCTGCGCGAGTGGGACGCCGGCCTGTTCAGCGAAGCGGGTCAGGGCGGCGGCCTTGCCGGCCCGGTCCAAGATCGGCTCGACCAGGTCGCCGGTGAGGCGACCATCGGCGACCTGCACGGTGTTGGCCGCGGCATAGTCGATCCCCAGCTCGCGGACCAGGTGGTCGGTGATCTGGGTGAAACCTCCACTGACGATTGCCAGCCGATAGTCCAGCCGCTTGAGCGTTCGCACCAGCGTGCGGGCCCCCGGCGCCAACGCGACCTGCTCGCCGATCTCGGCCAAGGTAGTGATGGGCAGCCCCGCAAGGAGTCGCACGCGGTGGCGCAGAGCATCGGCGAAGTCGAGCTCCCCGCGCATGGCGGCGGCTGTGACCTCAGCGACCTCGCCAAGAACGCCGGCGCGCTCGGCGAGCATCTCGATCACTTCGCCCTGGACGAGCGTCGAGTCGACGTCCATCACGATCAGCCGCTTCGCCCGCCGGCTCAGGCCGGCCGGCTGGACTGCGAGGTCGATTCCCTGTGAGACGGCCTCGGCCGCCAGCTCTCTTTGCAGAGTCACGGGCTCGGTTCCCGAGACCTCCAACTCGATCGAGGTCACCGGATACGACGCCAGCCGGACGATCCGGTCGATGTTGGCGCCCAGCCGTGCGATCCGCTGGGCGATTGCGGCGACCGGAGCGGGCCGCAACGGGTGACCGAGGACCGTGACGTGGGCACGGTCGCCGGCGGGCCGTCGCTCGTTTCCACCGGGTGCGATCTCGATCTCCAGGCCCAGCGAGCCGGCCGCGTGCTGTAGGTCGGCTCGCAGTTGCGAGTCGTTCGGCATGGCCGTCACCAGTACGCCGAGGACGAGTCGACCACGGACGACAACCTGCTCGATGTCGAGGACGTCGACGGGGTGACGGCCCAGAGCGGCGAACAGCTTCGATGTCACGCCAGGCCGGTCTCGCCCAGTCACGGTCACCAGCAGCGTGGTGGAGCCGGAGAGGCGGGCATCGGACATGGCGGGCACAGGCTAATGGGCAAGTGCGTTGCATGCGGCAGCGAGGGCGTGGCGAGCGGCGCGTTCGAGCGCTACGAGCGCCTCCCGGCGGGTCTGGCCGGACGCGGTTGTCAGCGCCGCACCCTCGTCCCGAGATGCGACGTCGACGACAGCCAGCACTCGTGCGGACCGAGCGGCGAGCGCCTGTGCGGTGGGGGGGAACGGGCGGGGGAGCGGATCGGCCGCCCGGCCGGAACGGAGGTCGTCGAGTAGCTGGGTCACTTCCGGCCGCCAAGCGGCGACGTCGAGCCGGGCCAGAGTCGAGCCGGCTGCGATGAGCTCTTCGGTCAGCGCTCGCTCCAGCTCCCGGAGTGCAGGAACGGGCGGTGGTGGATGTGCAGATCGCCAGGCCCAACTCACCAGATGCCCGTGGTCTCCAGGCGGCCCGAACGTCGTGACTGTCGGAACCAGCGCGACGTCTGCGCCGACGCAGATCACGGCCTCGCCGGCGGCGACGGCATCGACAGTCAGATCTCGTGGGCCAGCGAGTCCCTGCGGGTCACCGGGCCGCGGCAGCGCGACCCGCAGCGCCCGAGCGCCGCGACGGCGCGCAGTGCCCAGCGCGGCGCCAAGGAAGCTCGGTGTCCCGCCTGGGGGTAGCTCCGGCAGATCGGTGACCGTATGGGGTTCGTCGTCGCCCTGCACCCGCGCGACCACTTCGTCGAGGGTGACGTGTCCGGTCAGCCAACTCCCTGCCCAGGCCGCGAGCCGCGCCGACCGCGGCAGTCCGAGCATGTCGGTGAGCCTACGGGTGGCTCCTGCCGTAGGGTCGTCGCCGACCCCCTTCCTACGCTCACCCTGCTGGTCAAGAGAGGGGCCTGGCGCTTCATGACCGACGTCCTCGAGCTGGCCGACGTCTCGGTGGTGCGGTCCGGGCAGTATCTGCTCAACGAGGTCACCTGGGCAATCGCGGAAGGCGACCGGTGGGTCGTGCTCGGACCCAACGGGGCCGGAAAGACGACGCTGCTCCAGGTTGCCTCCGCGCAGATTCACCCCACCACCGGTTATGCGGCCGTACTCGGGGAGATCCTCGGGACGGTCGACGTCTTCGAGCTCAGGCCTCGGATCGGGCTGACCAGCGCTGCGCTCGCCGACCGCATCCCGCGCGCCGAGGCGGTGCGTGACGTGGTCGTGACGGCCTCCTACGCCGTCCTCGGCCGGTGGCGGGAAGGCTACGAGGGATACGACGACGACCGAGCTGGCGGGTTGCTTGAACGGCTCGGCGTTGGCCAGCTCGCCGATCGCACCTTCGGCACATTGTCCGAGGGCGAGCGCAAGCGCGTCCAGATCGCCCGGGCCCTGATGACCGATCCGGAGCTTCTCCTTCTCGACGAGCCGGCTGCCGGGCTGGACCTCGGCGGCCGGGAGGCACTGGTCGCAACATTGGGCGATCTCGCAGCCGATCCGAGGTCGCCCGCCACCGTACTGGTCACCCACCACGTGGAGGAGATTCCGACTGGCTTCACCCATGCCTTGTTGCTCCGTGCGGGGCGGGTGGTTGCTTTGGGACCAGTCGAGGAGACGATTACCGACGACACCTTGACCGAGTGCTTCGGCCTTTCATTGGTAGTCGATCAAGACGGCGGTCGATGGACTGCCAGAGCCCGCTGAAATCCGCCCGCGGACCACGGTTTCGTTCGCGGTGATCGCCTAGGCTTGCTGTGTGGGCGACGCAGCAGAGTGGCTCGACGACAACGCCTGGGTTCTCTGGCTGGGTCTTGCGCTGATCTTGGGCATCATCGAGACCACAACCTTGGACCTGGTGTTCCTCATGCTCGCCGGGGGCGCTGTAGCCGGCGGACTGGCCGCCATGGTGGGTGCCCCATTCTTGATTCAGGCGTTGGTAGCGATTGCGGCGAGCACGGCGTTGCTTGGCGTGGTCCGGCCTGTTGCCAAGCGGCACCTACGGCAGCCGGTCAACGCCCGGACCGGTGTGGCTGCGCTGGTCGGGCGCCGTGCAACCGTGGTCGAACGGGTCGACGCGCACGGAGGCCGGATCAAACTTGCGGGCGAGATCTGGTCGGCGAGGAGCTACGACCACTCGGTGATCGAAACCGGAGCAGCGGTGGACGTCGTCGAGATCCAGGGAGCCACGGCTCTCGTATACGAGGCGGAGGGTCCGTAGTCTCCCTCCTGCTGCCCGCTAAGGGCATCGCAGGGAGTGCTACGACCTGTCGGGGAAGGTTGCGGATCACATGGAAGTCGAATCGGCGATTGCGCTGATCGTCGTATTGCTGCTGTTCATCTTCGTGTTGGTCACCCTCGCGAAATCGGTGCGGATCGTGCCTCAAGCCCGAGCCGGCATCGTCGAGCGGCTCGGCCGCTTCAACCGCACGCTCGACCCCGGATTGACCGTGGTCGTGCCTTTCGTCGACCGGGTGCTCCCGTTGATCGACCTGCGCGAACAAGTGGTCTCGTTCCCTCCGCAGCCGGTCATCACCCAGGACAACTTGGTCGTGTCGATCGACACGGTCATCTACTACCAGGTCACCGATCCCAAGGCGGCCACGTACGAGATCGCCAACTACATCCAGGGCATCGAGCAACTCACCGTTACGACACTGCGAAACGTCATCGGCGGCATGGATCTCGAACGGACGCTGACCAGCCGTGAAGAGATCAACAACGCCCTTCGCGGTGTGCTCGACGAGGCGACGGGCAAGTGGGGGATTCGAGTCAACCGGGTCGAACTCAAGGCGATCGACCCGCCGCCGTCGATCAAGGACTCGATGGAGAAGCAAATGCGCGCCGACCGTGACAAGCGCGCGGTGATCCTGAACGCCGAAGGCGTGCGGCAGTCCCAGATACTCACCGCCGAAGGCCAGAAGCAGGCCGCGATCCTCACGGCGGAGGGCCAGAAACAGGCGACCGTGCTGGACGCCGAGGCCGCGAAGCAGGCCCAGATCCTGCGAGCCGATGGCGAGGCCAAGGCGATCCACGCGGTGTTCGACGCCATCCATCGCGGCAACCCGGACCAGAAGCTGCTGTCCTACCAGTACCTACAGATGCTGCCGGAGATCGCGCGGGGGGACGCGAACAAGGTGTGGATCGTGCCGAGTGAGATCGGTGCTGCGTTGGAAGGACTGGGGTCCGCGGTCGGTCGCCTTGGAACTCAGGTGACCAGAGACTCCGGTCGACATGACGGCGTCGAGGCCACGGCCGTGCCGGCAGCGCCCGCCGGCGAGGTCGACGAGGCCATCGAAGCGGCCGAGCAGGAGACGGAGGCGGCTTTGTTGGAGGCGCACGCGGAGGTTCGCGACGCGTTGGAGGCAGCTCAGCAGGCCTCGGCAGCTCAAGATACTCTCTATCGCGGGGAGTGATCACCAGCCGACGGCACCGGCAGAAGCCTGACTCGAGCTGCCGTTCGCGCCGGTGGCATTCGTCGGTCGTCGGATGACCGCCCTGGAAGCCGTCCTCGTCGGATTGGCCGGAATCGGCGCCGGGGCGATAAACGCGGTCGTCGGTTCGGGAACGTTGATCACATTTCCGACCCTGCTCGCCATCGGATTGCCGCCTGTCGTGGCGAACGTGTCGAACACGGTCGGTCTGGTTCCCGGCAGTGTTGCGGGTGCCTGGGGGTATCGCCGGGAGCTGGCTGGTCAGCGTTCGCGCGTGCAGCGGCTGGCAACCGCCACGATCATCGGCGCGATCATCGGCGCAGTCCTACTCCTGGTGCTTCCCGAGTCCTCGTTCGAGGCGGTCGTGCCGGCGCTGATCCTGCTCGGCTGTGTGCTCGTCGTGATCCAGCCGTGGGTGACACGGCGGCTGGGGGAGCGGACGAGATCCCACCACGGTGGCCCGTGGGTTTGGCTGGGTGTCCTGGCCATCGGCATCTACGGCGGCTATTTGGGGGCAGGTCAGGGCGTGCTCCTGATCGCAGTACTGGGCGCCGGGCTCGACGAGACGCTCCAGCGGGTGAACGCGGCGAAGAACATCCTTGCCGGGCTGGCGAACCTTGTCGCCGGGCTGATATTCGTGGCGGTCGCCGACATCAACTGGGTGGCAGCCGGGCTGATCGCCGCAGGTTCGGCGCTCGGCGGTCTGCTCGGCGCCGGCGTGGCTCGGCGGCTGCCGGCGGTGGTATTGCGGGGGACGGTCGTCGTCGTCGGGTTGATCGCCGTCGTTGCACTGCGCTGATCCGGTGCCGTGACATCATGCCGGCCGTGGCCCGGATCGAGCACATCACCGACCCGGCGGACGCCCGGCTGGCCGACTACGTATCGCTGCGGGACGTCGAGTTGCGGATGTCGGTCGAGGCTGAGCACGGATTGTTCCTCGCCGAAGGCGAGAAGGTCGTGCGCCGGGCCGTCGAATCGGGATATCCGGTCCGGTCGTTCCTCATGGCACCCCGCTGGATCGACGGGCTGGCGGACGTTCTCGATCAGGCCGGCGACGCGCCGTGTTACGTCGCGCCTGCAGAGGTAATCGAGTTGGTCACCGGGTTCCATGTCCACCGGGGTGCACTGGCATCGCTGGGTCGGTTGCCGCTGCCCCCGGTCGCCGACATCCTCACCGGCGCACGCCGCGTTGTCGTGCTGGAGGATCTGGTCGACCACGCCAACGTCGGGGCGGTGTTCCGGGCCGGCGCGGCGCTGGGAATGGATGCCGTGTTGTTGAGCCCCCGGTGCGCCGACCCGCTCTATCGCCGGTCAGTCAAGGTGTCCATGGGGGCCGTGCTGTCGGTCCCGCACGCCAGGATGACCCGGTGGTATGACGGGCTGGACGAACTGCGCCAGGCGGGCTTTCACCTCCTTGCGCTGACGCCGTCCGCCGACGCCGTCGCGCTGGACGAGGTCGTGCGCCCCGAGCGATTCGCGCTGGTTTTGGGCAGCGAGGGAGAAGGTCTGTCCACGCGCTGGCTCTCGGCTGCCGACATGCGGGTCCGGATACCCATGCGGGCCGGTATCGACTCGCTCAACGTCGCCGCTGCTGCGGCGGTGGCCTTCTACGTTCTGGGTGCCGATCAGGCCACCGCGGCGTACTCGGCGCGGTCGGAAAGCACGAAGTAGCCGACGAGCACGCCGGCGGCGCACTCGGTGCAGGCCCGCTCGGTCTCGCGGGCGTCGGGAACCGCGTCGAAGTTCTCGTCGTCGGCGCAGTCCCAGCACCAGAGCCTGGTCATGACGACTCCTTCCCGGTCATCATTAACGCTGCCAGATCGTCGAATCGCAGCGCTGAAGGCGCGCCGAACCGGGTAGACCTGTGGTCAAGAACGATTGCGCGAGAGATGATCGTGACTGACGTGTCCGGAAGGAGCTGGTGATGCAGACGGTGTGGAAGGGGTCGATCTCGTTCGGCCTGGTGTCGATTCCGGTCCGGCTCGTCGCCGCTACCGAGGAGAAGGACGTCAGCTTCCGTCAGGTCCACGCTGCCGACGGTGGTCGCATCCGTTACAAGCGGATCTGCGACAACGGCGGACACGAGGTTGCGTACGCCGACATCGCCAAGGGCTACGAGCTGGCTGGCGGAGATATGGTCGTCCTCAACGACGAGGACTTGGCGGACCTGCCGATCACGTCGAGCAAAGTGGTCGAGGTCCAGGCGTTCGTCCCCTTCGAAGAAGTCGACCCGACGGCGCTGTCTCGGGCCTACTACGCCGAGCCCAGCGCCGACGCAAAGCCGTACGTGCTGTTCCGCGATGCGTTGGAGAAGGCCGGTCGGGTAGCGGTAGTCAAGGTTGCGCTGCGTAACCGGGAGCGGCTTGCCGTCCTCCGCCCGCGCGAAGGTGTCCTCGTCGTGCAGACGATGCTCTGGCCAGACGAGGTGCGCCGGCCTGATTTCAAGTTCCTCGACGACGACATCGACGTGCGCCCGCAGGAGATGCGAATGGCCGAGTCCTACATCGATGCGATGGCGGAGGAGTTCGAGCCCACCGAGTACGTCGACGAGTATCGCGAGGCCCTGCTGCAGGTCGTGGAGGCCAAGGTCGAGGGCGCTGAGATCACCCGCCCGCCCGAAGCCGAGCCGGACGAGGGCAAGGTCGTCGACCTGATGGAGGCGTTGCGGCGCAGCGTCGCCGAGGCGAAGAAGCAGCGCGGCGAGGCCTCGGAGGAGCCTGCCCCGCGGGCCAAGAAGGCGGCGGCGAAGAAGGCCACCGCCAAGAAGGCGCCGGCGAAGAAGGCCACCGCCAAGAAGGGCGCCGCGAAGCGCAAGAGTGCGTAGGGCCAAGTCACCTGAACCCTCTGAGCAGACTGAGCAAGGTTCCCGGCCCGACGACCGAGGCGCCAAGTTCGCGAAGGCGGGCACGCAGGGCCCGATCTGCTGTGACGGCGACCACGTGGTCGTCGGGTCGTTCGCGCCGAATATCCGCGACCGTCTGCTCGATCAACTCGTCGCCGTCTCGCTCAGCGGCGTGCACCATAACTCCAGTCGCCGACTCGACCACGCGCGCCTGACCTTCTACGACGAGCCGAACGTCGGGCCACCACAGCTCGGCCGGCAGATCGAACACCCCGGCCGGAATCCCTCGCTCAGGGAGGACCGCAAGATTGTCGCGCAGTTTCGTGTTGGCCCCTTTCCGGTCGCGCCACCAGCCGTCGGGTCGCGATCCGACGACGTTGGCGGCGTCAACGACGAGCACGAGCCGACAGGTGGCATGCTCGCGCATCGAGGGCCACGCCGCCGCGAACGCGAAGTGCAGGGGATGGCGGGCCACGTCGTCGAGATGGACCCAGCGGAGGTCGACACTCTCCGGGTCTGCAGCTCGCGCCTCGACCGGTCCGGACGCCTGCGCCGCGACCGTGGTGTAGGACCACGGACCGTGATCGTCGACCCAACTGTGCGACGGGGTGATCGCCGCCGGGTCGACCGCGGCCTCTTCGGCAGCCTCGCGGGCCGCTGTGGCCAATGCACTCTCCGTGGACGATCGGGCACCTCCGGGCAGCGCCCAGGTGCCTCCCTCATGGCTCCACGGCGCTCGGTGCTGCAACAACACATGGGCGTCGGACCGCACGAGCAGCAGCCCGGCCGCCCCGTAGCGCCCCCAGTGACGTCGGCCGCAGCTGCAATCCACCCAGCCGTCGCCGTCAGTGCGGTGCAGAAGCGCCACCGGTCGAGCTCCTCACTCGCCCCCGTTCTCAGTACTTCGCACGTATAACGGCAGGACGTACCAGAGGAGGGCATACCAGACGAGCGCCACGACGACGATGATCACAGCCATGGCGCGGGTCAGCGCCACGTCAAGCGCCAGGAAGAGGCTGCCCGCCATCGCGAGCATGAGCAGGAACAGCCCGCCGGTGGCCATGTGGCCGGCGATGGTGACCATCCGGTCGCGCAGGCGCTGTCGGAAAACCATGCGATGAAATGGAACCGGACCGATCAGCAGGGCAGTGGCGAGCGAGGCAAGAATCAGCGTGACTGCGTAGACCCGATGAGTGAAGTCGTCGGCCTCTCTGAAGGCTTGGGTGAACGCGATCGTCAACAGGAACGCGAACAGGATCTGGGTGCCGGCTTGGGCGACGCGAAGCTCCTGGAGCAGCTCCTGCCAATGCCGGTCCAGGCTCTCGGCCTCGCTTTCGTCGTCGCGGGTGTAGGTCTTTCCGGCCACGCTTGCGCCCTTCGTCGTGGTTATGGCCGAGAACGCTACCCGCCCCGCCAGAATCGACACCCTCACTTTTGGGCCGCCGCACTTGCCGTTGGCCGCTCAACATCGCTGGTTGGTACAGTTTCAGGCGCCGCGGCGCTCCTGCGTCGGTGGCGCACGTCCGGGTGGCGGAATAGGCAGACGCGCTAGCTTGAGGTGCTAGTCCCCGCAAGGGGGTGGGGGTTCAAGTCCCCCCTCGGACACTGTGAATGCCCAGGTCAGACGGCTATTCATGGTCGCCACCACTGGTGTTTGCTAACGGCGTGCTAACGCCCGTCCCGAAGATGACCCCCGGCGACTCGAGAAGCGGCGTCGCTGTGCAACCCCTCGCGACGTGGCTGTACACGTCGAGCGTGATTTCGGCCGCGGCGTGACCCAAGCGTTCCTGCACGACCTTCGGATGCCACGCCCGCCGACAGCGCCAGCGTCGCCCACGTATGCCGCAGATCGTGCAGCCTGATCCTGGGAAGGCCGGCTCGCGTGGACTGCTCGTCGAACGTCCGAGAGAACCGCTCTGCGTGCAACGGGCCACCGTCCGGGCGGCAGAACACCAGACCATGGTCGGTGAAACCGGCGCCCATCAGCAGCCGCTCGGCGAGCTGGACGTGGAACGCACTCGACCTCGCCGTGTCCGTCGCATCCGGCACACCCTGGCCAGGAACCCACGAGATCGATGATCCGGGCCCCGTCGTCATCTTCGCTGGGAAAGGTGGCGAGGCCGCCATCGTGCGCAGGATCCGCGCCATCTGCGGCAGCCGCGACCTGAAAGCCGAAAACCTGCCCATCACGGTGTGCCCCCGAGCGCCGCATCTCTCCAACAGCGCACACATGGCGATCTTCGCTGAGCAAGTTGAAACGACCACGCCCCGCCTCGTCCTGCTCGACCCGCTGTACCTCGCCCTCGGCGGTGCATCCGGCGCAGACCTCTACGGCATGGGGCAAGTTCTGGAACGACCACAACTCGTCTGCGACACGCACGGCGTGTCATTCATGGTCGTCACCCACTTCAACCGCGGCGGCAAAACCGGCGCCAGCCGGATCAGCGGCGCCGGGCCAGCCGAATGGGGACGGGTCCTAATCGGCGCCGAAGTCAAGTCCCGGCACACCGACCCCAACACCAAAGCAACCACCGTCGTGACGCAGTTCGACGTCATCAGCAGCGAAGTCCCGGACTAGGTGTTCCGCATCAAACGGATCATCGCGGCGAGTGACCCCGACGATCTCAATAGCCCACTGCGCTACGACGTCGAGACCGAGGCCATATCCGACGACACCGACGACATGCCTCCCGCACGGCGCAAGTTACTCGACGCGCTGCGCGCCGCCGCGGGTCCTCGGACCGCGTCACAGCTCGTCGACTGGATCGCGACAGAGCACGGTCACGACCTACGCCGCGAAACCAGCTCGCGAGAACTCAACGTGCTCGCCGCGAAGGACTGGCAGACCGTATCGACGCAGGTCACGGCGGTGCAGCCGAATGGATCGCGACAGATCAACGGAAGGAGTGAACTGTGACCATCACATGTGCGTCACACCTGGTGTTGTGTGTGTGACCCCCTCTATAGGGGGTCACACACACCTCACACCATCACGCGACCAAGCAGACGACGGCGACAAGCGAAAGAAGGACCAGAAATGACCACAATTCAAGATCGACTCAACCGGCAAGACCGGGACCCCGAGCCTGGCGACCAACTCATCGGACAGATCGTCGAGATCACCGAACGAGAAACCCAATACGGCGCCTACCCACTACTCGTCGTAGCTGACGACGAAGGCGCAGTGCACAGCGTCCACTGCCTCCGCGGTGGCCTGCTCTGGCCAGTCGTCCGGATCCGCCCCAAGGTCGGCGACCGGATCGGCGTCCGCTACGACGGCGTGACCGGCACCAGCAGCGCACACCGCTACGTCGTCGCGTTCGAGAACGCCACCGAGACCGCGCCGGACTGGGAACGCATCGAGAAATCCCAACGCGAACGCAGCAAAGACGGCAACTCGGCCGGCACCAGCGACGTCGACTCGGCCTGGCCGGTCAACCCGCCAGACGACGGTCCCGAACCGCCGCCTGAAGAGGGCTGGTGACAAGGTCGACGCCGTGACACTCCGTCAAATGAACACGGACATGGGCCGTCCGGACCCCGGTTTTTTGGATGGGGATGGGACCCGCTGACCCTTGGCCAGCCCGAGAGGCGATTAAACGCCCGGCATGTCCGTTTTTCCACACGCGACCGTGGACTAGGGCGAATCGCACGGAACCAACCCGTTGCGCAGGAAACTAACTACGACTCGGGCTGGCCAGGGGTCACGCGGTGGCTCCACCAAAAGAAACGCGGGCACCCTGCCCCCTGCCAGGGAAGAGAGATAGCGCGACTGATGTGTCGAGCTCCCGACCAAGATCAAAACCCGGAGCAGCATGACCACCACACCAGCGATCGTGGAGGGCGCGTCAACGTCACCGGGCGTGGGCTCGAGACTCCCATGGGACCGCGACCCGGAGCGAAGGCGGCTCAGTGTGTCTCTCCTTTCGCGCGCGTACACGCCGACCTGCGCCGCCCGCCATCCCTTCCATTGCCAACCCGGACCTTATCGAGGTGCCCTCATCGGTCGGGGCGCTCGTCCGCCCCGGCGGGGTCGACGCCGACATCACGGCTCACCCATCCCGTGAGGCTGGCCCGCGGCTGGGCATGGACGTGGCGACCGCACGCACCGATCATCGAAGGACACCGGTCCGAGGAGGCATCGGTGCCGGCCGGCTCACCCACGAATGATCAGGCCATTGAGGCGTTGCGGGTGCGCCGCGCCGAGCTGTCCGAGTCGATGAGCGCACTGGAACAGGCGTTGGCCGCACCCGCGCCCGGACGCCGGGACGCCTGGGCGCAGCGCGTCCACGTCGCCCTGGTCGAACTGGTCAGCGACTTTCGGGAACACATCGCCATCGCCGAGGGACC
>DASSDH010000134.1:0-26886 GCA_035697245.1 Jiangellaceae bacterium | reverse complement strand
CCCGCAATCCACAGGTCAGAATCGGCCGGTGTTGCTACGAGACCGGAAGCGGATAAGCACACCGGACCTACGTGTGGACATCCGCTGGCGGCTTCTCCACAACGTGACCGTCCATTTCGGGAGCTGTGACGGCGCGCCACTCCGCCCCTAATAGCAACAGCATCGGCGGCAGCATGATGACGACCCACACGGTCTCGATCCACCCGAACAGCCACAAGGCGAGATAGAACCCGATCACGCCCACGTAACCGACCTGAGTGCTACGTCCACCGCTGAGTGTCAACACCCCGACGGTTGCCTCGAACACCACCAGCAAGCCGATGAAGAGAACCTGGTTCGGCGCGACAACGGCCCGCCACGCGTCGGTCACCCACGCGAAATGCGCAGGATCCGCGAAGTCGGCGTAATCACCGCGAGAAGCGAGGTTGATGACGTGCAGGAGTGCCCCACCGACGATGAAGAGCACACCCACCGCCGCACGTCCGACGTACCGCGCTCGCCTGCTCCGGCTCGCTAGCACGCCGGCGATGATCGTCGCGACACCGCATGCCAGCCACACGATCTGCCACAAGACGTTGTCCATGGCCGCCTCCTTCTGGGCTCGCGTCCACTTCGATCACACCGGAGGCCTTCCGGGCCGGCCAGAGGCGAACGTCCCGCATCAGGTCTCCGTTGACCCCTTTCAACATCAGAAGGAGGCCTTGTGTGTTCATTGCGGGTGGTCAGCCTGGTGACGGGCTTGGCACGCTGATCCCGTGACGCCCGTGATCCGCCGGGCCCGCGCGGCCGACCAGGCAGACATCACGGCGTTGGTCCGCGAGGCCCGACTCAATCCGCGCCGCCTTCATTGGTCGCGTTTCCTCGTGGCCGACGACGACGGCCGCATCGTCGGCGTCGCGCAGGTACGGCTGCACTCCGACGGAGCCCGCGAGCTTGCGTCCCTTGTGGTCAACCCGGAGTACCGCGGTCAAGGCCTCGCGGGCCACCTGATCGACGGGTTGGTGTCGGGCGACCACGCCCGCATGCACATGCTCGTGGACCGCCCGTTCGCGGACCATTACCAACGCTGGGGCTTCCATCCGACCAACCCGCGGTCGCTACCTGGCTCCATGTCCCGCCAGTACCGGATCGGCCGCGTCGTCACCTCAATCGGCTCACTGATCCTTCGCCGCCGCATCCGGATCGTTCCCCTCGAGCGTGCCGAGCATTGACCCGCCCCCAAGGGGAGGGTTTGTCGGTGTCGGCCGGGACAACACCCTCGTGGCCGTCCCTGGTTAGGGAGCTAGCCCGAGGTAAGTATGTGTTTGGGAGAGAGACATGAAGGCACATCTGGTCGCGTTCGGGTCGATCGAGATAGACGGACGCCGTCACGAGCACGACGTCGTCATCGACCGGGGCGACGTGCGCAAGCGGATCAAGAAACCTTCGAAACCCCACCGCGCTATCTATGGCCACACTCCGCTGTCGGCCGACGAGGACATCCCGTGGGGCGGGAGCCAGCTGATCATCGGCACAGGGGCTTACGGTTCGCTTCCGATCACGCCTGAGCTCAGGCAAGAGGCTGATCGCCGCGGCGTGAAACTCGTCGCCACCCCCACTGCGGATGCATGCCGCCTCATTGCGAGTCTGGACCGGCAAGACGTCAACGCCATTCTGCACGTCACGTGCTGACAGCGGGCGTTGGCGCATTTGGGTTCCCCTCAGGCGCCGCCGCGACCGATGCTGTTGTCCGATCCGGTGACCAGGGTGACCGGCTCCATGTCTCCGGCTGGGGTGAACCCGAAGACCTGGCCGTAGAAGGACAGCTCGGCCGTCAGGCAGCGCAGCTGGTTCTCCGCTCTGCGGAAGCCGTGACCCTCCCCCTCGAAGCTGAGGTATGCGTGCGGTAATCCCCGTTCGGCGAGCGCGTCGACGATCGCCTCCGACTGCGCCGGCGGTACGACCTCGTCGTCGAGACCCTGCAGAAGGAGCAGCGGGCAGGAGAAACCGTCCAGATGGGACAGCGGTGAACGCGCCGCATAGACATCGACCGCGTCCGGCAAAGGGCCGACCAGCCGGTCGAGATAGCGGCTCTCGAACTTGTGGGTGTCCCGGGCCAGAGCCGCCAGGTCCGACACGCCGAAGTAGCTGACTCCCGCGGTGAACGTGTCACGGCGGGCCAACACGGCGAGCACCGTGAATCCACCCGCGCTGCCACCGCGCACGGCCAGGCGGGCTGGGTCGGCCAGTCCCTCTGCGACGAGGTGGTCGGCCAGTGCACAGGTGTCGTCGAGATCGGCCTCGCCCCACTGGCCGTCGAGCAGTCGCCGGTAGTCGCGCCCGAGGCCAGTGCTGCCGGCATAGTCCAGGTCGGCGACGGCGAACCCCCGAGTGGTCCAGAACTGCTTGCCGAGGTCGAACGCGGGATCCGCGGCCGAGGTTGGACCACCATGCACGAAGATCAGCAGCGGTGGCCGCTCACCGGCCGGAGGCTGTGCGTCCGCGTTGGTCGGCGGGTAATACCAGGCGTGCGCAGTCCGCCCAGCGGAGCGGAACGAGAGCCGTCGTGGCCGGCTTACGTGCCCTGGGCCAAGCTCCGGATCGGCAGCCGGGCGCAGCACCCGAAGAGCGGTGGGATTCGCCAGGTCGGCCTCGATCACCTCCGGGCCTCGGTCGGGCGCGGTGACGATGAGCACGAGGCGATCCCCGTCGACGGCCAGCGCTCGGACGGCGGTGCCCGGAAGGGCGTGCTCTGTCGGGAGGCCCGACTCGGGGATCGTCACCAGGAGCGCCTGGCCGTCCTGCACCGTCGCCGCCAGTACAGTGCCGTCGCTCGCGGTCGCGACGTGTGCAGCACCGAAAACCCACGCAGGCCCGCCGACCTCGCGGTCGGCCGGATCCAGGTTGGTCAACCTGTCCGTGCCGTCGACCCGGTGCACGTTCCACCAGCCGGTGCGGTCGGAGATGACGAAAAGAGACCCATGCCGGCCCCAGACGGGCTCCATCAGCGACTCGTCCGGCCCACCCGCCATCCGACGTGCGTCCTCCACGCGCAGGACACCGTCCCGAACGGCAACCCGGCCAAGCCACAGCTCGGTGCCATCCCAGGGCATGTTCGGGTGGTCCCAGGTGATCCACGCGAGCTGCCGTCCGTCCGGACTGATCCTGGGCGCGGCAAAGAAGTCCCGTCCCGAGACGATGACGTGCGGCGGTGTGCCGCCGTCCGCGCGCAGTGCGACCAGCTCGTTGTACACATCCCGGGCCGAATCCGAACCCTCGTGGCGTTCCCGCACGCACACCACCCAGCGGCCGTTCGGCGTCAGCCGGCCGTCGGCGTACCGCCACGCCTGCGCTGTGGGTGGCGGCGCCGTTACAGGTAGCGGCCGCGGATCTCCCCTGTCGAGGCGGTACATCCGTTGGTCGGCGAAGTTCGTCGTGAACACCGTTTCGTCACGGCCCCACCATGCGCCGCCGCCGTACTCATGTACCCGGGTACGCGCGTTGAACCCATCAGGTAGGAGGTCTCGCGGGATACCACCAGGGTCAAGGCGCACGATCTGCTCCCGCCCGCCCTCGGCTGGCCTGGTCTCACTCCACCAGGTGACTCCTCCGGCGGCCCAAATCTGCGTGGGGCGCGATCCAGCGGTGACTACCTGCTCCGCACTGACGGGCGACGGCCACGTGCCGTACGGCAGGGTCGGAGGCACAACTCGCACTCTAGGCTGTCTTCCTCGTCCGAGCGGAGTGCGATCCTGGGACGCAGTTCGTTGCTAGAGCACCGACTGGAGTATCCAATGCTCGGTGTTCATCAGGTGCCTCGTGGGTTCCGGGTCGACCGCTTGACGTTCGGGCGAGGCGTAGTACGCCCGGTTCGCCGCCTCGTAGTCAGCACCGCTGTACTCGAGAAGCCATACGAACCGATCTTCTCCCTCGACCACCCACGCTGCAGGGATGTCGAAGCCAAAGCGACGTCTTAGTGGGCAGACACGCTCTGACCATTCGGCGACCCACGCATCCATCGCGCCCGGCCGCACCGTATAGACGCGCAACTCCCGGTACACCGCGGCGAATCTACTTGATCCAGCGATGATCGCTGGCCATTCGCCGCAACCGGCCCCCGGGCGAACCGCCCCGTCGCGACGACTTCGTGACCTCGCGAGCACCGGTAGTCGACGGAAGGTGCGACCTCGGGATGTGGACGACGCCTGTTACGGCTAGGGCGAATTCGACGGGCTGACGCTTGCCATCTCGGGCAAAGCGGTGTTGAAGCTAGCCGAGGGGCGCCCTAGCGTGCATCTCCCGGACTTCGAACCCGTTCCTGGGGTTTACGGGCTCTTGCAGGACGCCGGCCTCTCGTCGGCCGGGCCAGTGCACTGACCGCTCTGGCCGGCTCCGTTACCGCCGTTGGTCGGCGGTTGGGGCGTTGCGAACGCGGGTGCAGCAGTCGACAGCAGCAGTGCGGTGGCGAAGGCTGCGGCCACGCTCCTGACGGCAAGTTTCGACATCGAAACCCTCCCCCGGGTTGATTTACGTCCGGGTACGGTCGGGCGATTCCCGCCCGTACCCGATGCCATATAGAGAAACGCCAGCGGCGGTTCCGTCGTTACACCCGCGAAACCGTCACAACCGACGACCTCCCACCGCCTGATCTGGTGCTCGCCTCGGGCGACGGTCCGAGCGATCTTACCGACGGCCTGAAGCGGTTGGGCGTCCAGGTGAAGCCTCAGTGGCGAGCGACGGTTTTGACGTGACGGTCCCACCGATTAGGTGAGGAGCGCGCAGATATCTGTTGTCGGACCGCTGGTGCTCTGCAGCGTAAAGACCCCGCCGGTGTCAACTGTGTAGACAAGGCGTCCTACGTATAGCGTCGTCGAGGGTCCCGCCGGAACGTCGGTCGGGAAGAGGATCAGGACGTTATGTCCGGTGTTCTCAACTGTAGAGGTGCCATCGGCGTTGATCGTCGTACGCATGACCGACCCATTGGAGGGCAGCTCTACTGTTTCGCTCGTGCTGAGGTTCGTGAATGTCAGGTCAAAGCCTTTACCCGCCGATAGAATCCGCACCACATTGCCGTCTTCATCAGTGAATTCCCGCATTATTCGATTGTCTCCCGTGCCCTCTACATGCAAAGCGAAATCGCATGCAACGCCAGCCTCTAGCGTGAACTCGAAGTCTTGCGCTGCTGCGGTGGCAGCGGTCGCGACGGGCAGAGCTGAGGCGAGTGCAAGCGCGGCCACGCCGAGCGCCAGATGTCTGGTTTTGCGCCTTTCCGTTATGGGCATTATGTCCCCCCGGTTAGCCGACCTGTGGCATATCGCGAGATCGAGTTCGGGCAGCGTAGCACCCGAAAGACGCCCTTGCCCTAATAACTGCGACACGCACATCGATCAGATCTACGCCGAGCGCGGCCCGGCGAACGTCGCCCATTAGGCGCCGAAAGGCCGCGCCCTACACGCAGGTCTCGAGCGGGTCACCGCCGAGCATGCGGCGCCCTCACGGGCGCTCAGAACTTTTGGGCTTGTGGTGCTTGTTCAAACGACCTGACTCCGTTCGAGGACCTTCGACCCTACTCGGCGACTTGAGTCCACGCTTACTACTGCGGCGGCAACGTAACGGGGCTTGCATGTGTACTCTCGGCCCGACTTCATTGGGCGTCCGTTCAGGTCGTCCACGTTCTGTTGTCAGATCCCTTTTGCGCATTCCGGCGCGCCGCATCGGCTCGCCGATGCCTGAGACGATCACGAATATCAGGACGACACCAAGTCCGCCGCAGTGAAAGAAAGCAGCACTTCCCTTCTGTCGGCAACGACTTTCCTTCTTTGAGGACCATCAGCGGAGTGTCCGGATGAGATCGACGACGATCTCCTCGTTGGCGGGAAGAGTTGTGTCCGCGCCGTTGACGACGATGTCCTCGCGAGAACCTTGCCGGCCTTCCAGCAGGAACCTCGCGGAGTCGTGTCGGACCTCTACGGACAGGACGTTCCCGTGCCACTTCAGCTTGAAGGCGACGGCGTTCCAGCCGGGCGGGAGCCAGGGCTTGAATGTCATGCGGCCGCCGTGGACTCGGAACCCGCCGAACCCGCACACCACCATCTGCCAGGTGCCGCCGGCGGAGGCGATATGGATCCCTTCCTGGGTGTTCCCTTGGTTGTCGATGAGGTCCACCAATGCGGAGCGCCGGAAGTACTGCATGGCGCGGCTGGGGTCGCCGACCTCGATTCCCATGATCGCGTGGACGGCTGGGCTCAACGACGACTTGTGCAGCGTTAGCGGCTCGTAGTGTTCGTAGTTGGCCAGCTTGACGGCGTCCGGGAACTCGTCCGGAAGGACGTAGGTCAGCATCACCACGTCGGGCTGCTTGAGGAGCTTCGACCCGGCGAGGTTGTGGTGGTCGTAGCCGGGCGGGTACTGCGGCATGTCGTTCTCGTCCAGGGTCACGGGGAGGGTCTCCAGGCCGAAGTACCCGTCGAACTGCTCGATCACCCCGTCCTCGGTGTGGCCGGGTAGCTGGATCCGTTCGGCCCGATCGAGCCATTCCTGGACTTCCTCGGAGGTCAGCCCGATGCGGTGCGCCAGGTCGGCCAGCTCATCTGGGTGCGTCACGGAGAGCTCGGCGTAGACGTGCGCGGCCTGCCGGAGGTGCCACCGCACCAGGTAGTTGGTGTACGCATTGTTGTCGACGTGTTCGTGGAACTCGTCGGGACCGACCACTCTGGTCAGGACGTACTTTCCGTCCGGCCTCGGCTCCAGCCTATCGATCCAGAATCGGCTGGTCTCGAAGAGGATCTCCGCCCCGTGGTCGATCATCAGTGCCTGGTCACCCGTCGCGGTGACGTACTCGAGGAGGCCGCGCACGACCGCGGACGTGATGTGGATCTCCTCTTCGCCCATCCATATCCGGTGAGCTCCGTCCACTGTCCATTTCGGTGTGGTCTCGACGCCGGTGTCGGCGGACTCCCAGGCGTAGCGGGCACCGCGGAACCCGCCGTCGCGGGCATTCGCCCGGGCGCCGTCGAGGGTGTGGTAGCGGTACAGCACGAGTGCCCGTGCCGTCTCCGGCTGCGTATAGATGAAGAACGGGAGGAGGAACACCTCGGTGTCCCAGAACGTGTGGCCGCGGTAGCGCTCCCCCGACAGGCTGTTCGCGCCGATGTTCACGCGGGGATCGGACTCGTTGGCCGCGATCAGGAGGTGATAGATGTTGAACCTCACGGCTCGGGTGGCCTCGGTGTCCCCGTCGATCCTCACGTCGGAGTCGGCCCACTTCGCCAGCCACGCCTCACGGTTTCGGTCTCGGCACGCCGCGAATCCAGCTGCGGTGTGCCGCCGGAGCTCGTCAAGGCACGCTTGACGTACCGAGCCCGCCGGCACGTCACGGGACGTGTAGACGGTCACCAGCTTGTCCACGGTGAGTGTCTCGCCGGCGGCCACGCGGGAATGTGCCGTCTGCTCGATGTACTTGTGCCGCTGGTAGACCTCGGGGTCGGCCGACGCCGAGAAGGTGGTACTCGCCGCGTAGCCGATCGTGATCCCGGTGTCGATGGTGCGGGTCTCGAGATAGATCCAGTCGGCGTTTTCCGCGCGGGCGACCTCCTCCAGGTGCTTGGATTTCGCCCACTTCTGCCACTTCATCTGCGGGTCGGACGGCGGGGGCTCGGGGTAGATGGGCGGTCGGTCCAGGTTGTACCCGGCGCCGTCGATACCACTGTGGACTGTGACCGACGCGGTGTGGTTCTCTGGAGTGATCCGGACCTGCAGGCCGCACAGGTGCTGGTCGGCGGTACTCGCGAAGCGGACGCTCTCCACTCTGGTCCGGCGGCCCTCGCCGTCCTCGAACACGGTCTGTCGGGACAGCGCCCCCTCGTGCATGTCCAGGAACCGCCGATGGTGCCGAACCGCCGCGGACGTCACGTCCAGTCTCGTGCCGTTCACGAACACGGTCAGACTCAGCCAGTCTGGAGCCTTCACCAGATCGATCACCGCGGAGTCGTGGTGGTCGAAGACACCGCGCAGGAAGGTTCCCGCGAGCGCGCCCTCGTGGCCCTCTTCCAGCGAGCCCCTGGTGCCGAGATATCCGTTGCCGGTGGTGAAGAGCGTCTCGAACGTGTTCGTCCGGGCCGGATCGAAGCCGTCCTCCACCACGAGCCACTGCGAACCGTCACCCTCGAAGTCGACATGCACGGCTAGCGTCCCCTACGCACGCGGGCCGTAGGTGGCGAGGATCTGCCGCTCGGTGGCCTCCCGCGAGAGGTAAACGTCCAGCTCCGCGGCGGTGCAGCGCTGGGCTCCCATCGCGTTCCCGTACTCGGCCGCCACCACGTAATCCCGGTGCGCGAGATAGCCGAAAGCGAGCCCTGCGGCGAACGAGTCGCCAGCACCGGTCGTATCCACGACGTTCTCCACCTCGATGCGGTCGACGAACTCTCCCAGGGTGGCCCCGGAGCCGCTCCGATAGAACACGGCGCATCCACGCTCGTCCAGGGTCACGCAGACGGCGCCGACGCCGCGGTCCAGGCAATGCGCCGCCAGGTCGCGCAACTCCTCGTCGCTCAGCGTCGGCGGGTCACCGGAGAGCTCGGCAGACTCACCGAGCCACGTCGAGCCCGCCTCCTCGAGGTTCATCTTCAGGATGTCGACGTAGGGAAGCCACACGTCCCGGTCCGCCCAGACCCGGGGGTGCCGTTCGCCGCCGCGGGTCAGCGTGGTCGTCGGGCCGTGCGCGTCCAGGACCACCGTCCCGCTGCCGTTGTCCTTGATGTGCCGCAGCGTCGGCTGGCCCACCTCGTAGTCCGTTATCGGAACGCACACGAACGCATCGGCATCGAGCACCCGATCGACGTCCGCCGGCAGGATCGGATTCATGAAGCTCGTCTGCCGCTCCACCCGGATGTTGTGCTGGATATAGCGCAGCTCGATCACGTCGCCCTGGTCTGCGTGCGCCGAGATGCCCGAGGTGTCGATATTCGGGTAGCCCTGCAAGATC
This sequence comes from Jiangellaceae bacterium, assembly GCA_035697245.1. Taxonomy (GTDB): domain Bacteria; phylum Actinomycetota; class Actinomycetes; order Jiangellales; family Jiangellaceae; genus JACVRX01. The sequence continues at coordinate 17,924 of DASSDH010000134.1, read as the reverse complement.
TGCTTGATCGGGCCCTCGTCCCGGCGACGGACGTGGCATATCGGAGCGATCGTGTCCGCCGGATCGAGCAACGCGGAGAGGGCCACCGCGGTGTACAGCGCGCATCCGTACTTCTCGAACCTCTCACCGGCGTGCGTGATGATCTGATCCCGAGGGATGGGACCGAGCACCGCGACTTTGCGCCTCCGCCCGCGGGCCTGCGCGTCCTTCGTCATGACACCTCCACGCTCGCCGCCCAGCATGTGGGTAGACGATAACGATGGAATCCTTCATCCCGCGTTCTTGTGGGCGACCGACAAGCTGAGCGGATCGTGGGCACCGCAACGATCTGGGACTCTCTACGAGAAGCGTTTCCCGCTGCGGCAAGTGGCCCACCCCTGTGCTGCGGCTTGGCAAGCTCATCCGGGTCCCTCGGCACCGCTGCTTGACCTAGGGAGGGTGTCGCGTTGAAGCACGGCTCGGTCTACCAACGCCATACGGCTGCTTGCCCCGGGGCATCCCAAAGTCCCCACCGAAACCAGGGGCCGCTTCATGCGCTCTCTTGTTTGTGGGAGTCGCGCCTGTGATGTGCACGCCGACTGCGATGGCCAGCAGCGGATCTCAAAACAACCTCGGCTGGCCTATTTCCCAGGGCTGAACGATTCGCGGGCCTACCTGGACGGGATAGTCGTCGACTGCCCTTCGGCGACTACGTCGACGACACGCCGGCGATGAAGATCCCAACGAGCGGCTGCCCGGCTGACGGGACGAAGGACACGGCCCACGGGATCCGCGCTTCGATCCGATCCACAACGTCATGGACTATTCGTACGACCAGTGCTACACCGAGCTGACCAAGGGTCAGGCAGAGCGGTCGCACGATTACTGGCTCGCGTTCCGCGCCTAGCGACGTCATGTTGTGAACCTGCGACCGCCCTGAGGCATTTCTCCGGGACCTGGATGGCGACAGGTCGCGCATTGCGCGCGACGCCGGTCTTCTCCTGGCGCTAGCTCGGCAACCTGGCTGCCAAGACGTCGATCGGCTTGATGTCCGGCGGCGCGCTCAGCAGGTCGTCGGCCTTGTCCATCAGTGCGGCAGCAATCGGTCCATCGAGGTGGTCCTGGCGGCCTTCGGGTCCGGGGAAGACATCGAAGATGCCGTAGGTAGAGCTGTCGATCTTGATAGCAAACCAGGCGATCGTGTCGTCCTCGTCCTGTGCTAGCGGCAAGGCGCCCGCGAGGAACGACGCAAGCTCGTCCTCTTTGCCCGACTTCGCGCGGAGTGTTGCCAACAAACCTACGGTGACCATGTCTCTCCTCCTCGACCGACTGCCGCAGAGTAGATCCGATGCAGCCGCTTCGGAGACTGGAGTTCGGCCCGGCGCGAACTTCGCCCGGAACCGTTTCACTGAAGCGACGTCCAAGCCGGATCACCCGTCCGGCGGACGGTCTCGACCTTCGCGGTCACCCACCAGATGTTGCCGAGCGGGTCACGGACGCTGCCACCGCGGGCGCACCCCAGGCGTTGGTCGCCGCCTTGGTGACAACGCGCGCACCGGCTTCAACGGCTCTGGCTATGGCCGCGTGAGGAGTAGGCGAGGAAGTGGCCCCTGCGAAGAGATCTGGGTGACGCGCCCCACGGGTCGAGGCGGTTGCTCAGCCAGACGGCTCGACCAGGTAGACGCGGCGCCCTTCCGACAGTCCTTTCAGCTCGCGCAGGCCGCGATCAGTGAAGCCGATCGGCGAGCCGGCCAGGAGCTCTCGGGTTGCCCACGAGGCGTAGACCTGGCCGGGCTCAGCCAGGTCTACGATCCGCGCCACAATGTGCATCGCCGCGCCGCGGACGTTGCCGCCCTCCAGCTCGATCTCACCGGTGTGGACCGCGGCCCGGACCTCGAGGCCGATGCCGGACGCCGCCCGACCGATCTCCTGAGCGGCATGGATGGCTCGCTCAGCGCCGTCGAACACGGCCACAAACCCGTCGCCGGTCGTCGCGACTTCGCGCCCCCGAAATCGGTCGAGCACGGCCCTCACCGCCTGGTCGTGCCGGGCCAGCAGGTCGCGCCACCGGCCGTCGCCGAGCTCAAGGGCACGGGCGGTGGAGCCCACGATGTCGGTTACCAGGAGCGTCGCCACCACTCGGTCGAAGCCACCGCCCTCCGTACGCGCGAACGCCGTACTCGGCTGCCAGTCGATCGTGATCCACGGCTCGTCACCCACAACCCAGGAGTCGTGGCCGGGCGGAACCTCATAGAACTGGCCGGCCTCGATCAGCAGCGCGGCACCCTCACGCATCCGGATCCGTGCGCTGCCGGAAACGCAGAGGCCGATGTGGTGATATTCGCACAGCTCCGTTCGCGCGATCGGCTTGATCGACTCGCTCCAGCGCCAGCCGGGCTGGAGGACCGAGCGACCGATGCGGATATTGCCCATGTCGTACGTCTCGAGGCGGCCGTACGGGATCTCGCGGACATCGTCCGGCTCGCCGAAAGGCCGCCGCTGAAGCTTCACCATCTGCACCGCACAATATCGCCCTCACCTCAACTTACGACGCCCGGACCAGGGCTATAGGGTCCGCTGCCGGCGGAGACCCTAGCGAAGCTGCGCCCAGCCGTGGCCGGGCCTGACCCGTCGCTGCTGCCTCAGCCGGCTAACACGATCAGCAAGCCATTGGGCCGCGAAAACCTCACCCCCCGACGAGGGTGACCTGTTCGAGATCAACGAGGCGTTCTACGGGCGCGGTCACCGACGCCGCGCTGGAGACGATGCGGCAGCAAGGCAGTCCCGGGCCCGAGGTCATGGCCCACGATCGGCGGCTTCACCCGCTCCGCGGCAGAGCCGGCGGCCGTCCGTCAGTAGCACGGCGCGACCCGGACGGGACCCGACCGGTGCCTGCCAGGCATCGGTAGATGGAGTCAGTCCGCGCCGTGCTCCAGGACTGCCGCGATCCGACGATGCGCCGCCCAGATCTCATCGGGCAGGCCGTCGAACTGGGCCAGGTGCTGCTCACGGTGCGCCATCTCGCGGCGCCACCGTTCGGCGTCGATGGACAGGATCTTGTCGAGATCCTCGGGTGTGATCTCGACGCCGTCGAGGTTCAACTCTTCCTTCGTCGGGAGGATGCCCACCGGCGTATGGCGGCCGGTGACCTCGCCGCTCTTGAGCTGCATGAGCCATAGCAGCGGCCGAAGGTTGTCGCGATACCCGGGCCAGAGGTAGTGGCCGTCCTCGTGGTCTCGCTGGAACCAGTTGACGTGCGCGAAGATCGGCATCTCTCGCGCCTGGCCGATGATCTTCAGCCAGTGAGCGGCGTAGGCGCCCTCTGGGTAGGACATGAAGGGACGCATCGACATCGGGTCGTAGCGCAGCAACCCCTCGACACCTTCAGCGGCGAAGGTTGCCTCCGCACCAAGGGTGAGGCCGTCGTACACACCCTCCGCCGGATCCCTGATAGCGCGGATGAGCGGCTCTCGATCAGGGGTGCGGCCACCGAAGATAATGCCGTCGATCGGGACGCCGCGTGTGTCATCGAAGTCTGAGGCGATGTTGGGCACGTTGGTCAGGGTGGTGGTGAACCGGCTATTCGGGTGCGCCCACGGATCGTCGCTCCCCTCTGGCCGTTCGGAGATCAGGTCGCCCTTCCAGTCACGCCACCCAGTGACATCGGCAGGCGGAGCCGGGGTCTTGCCCTCCCACCACACGTCCTGGGTGATCTCGTTGTAGGCCACGTTGGTGAAAAGGGCCCCGGTTCCCGCGTCCACCGAACGCAGCGCGGTCGGGTTGGTGGCCTCGTTGGTGTCCTTGGCGACCCCAAACACGCCGAACTCCGGGTTCATCCCATAGAGCCTGCCGTCCTCGGGATCGACCCAGAGCCAGGCGATGTCGTCGCCGTAGAAGGAAACCTGGTAGCGCTCCCCCAACGAGTCGGGAGGGAGCATCATCGCGAGATTCGTCTTTCCCGACGCGCTCGGGAAACCGCCACAGATGTGGTACTTCCGGCTGGTCTCCTTGTCCGTGATGCCGATGAGCATGAACTGCTCGGCGAGAAACTTCCCCGACGCCCACCCGTCGTACGCCGCTTGCCGGAGCCCGTGAGCGATCTTGCCGAGTAGGGCGTTGCCGCCGTACGCCGAGCCGAAGTGCAAGATGGTGCGCTCGTCGGCAACCGTGACGAAGTACCGCTGGTCATCGGCCGTGCCTTGCCCGAGATTCTCCAAGTCGCCGGTGACGTGCACGCCCCGCACAAAGCTGTTCGGATCGGCGAGGTTCTCGACGAACTCGACGCCCACGCGGGCCATCCTGATCATGTGCAGCACCACGGTGCGGTGATCTGTCAGCTCGACGCCGGCGGCGTACTCTTCCAGCGGCGAACCAGGCGGTGCCATCAGGTAAGGCACCACGTACATCGTCTTGCCCGCCGACGCACCCCGCATCCGCTCCTCTTGCAACTCGTGCATCTCCCAGGCCGGGCGCCAGTTGTTGTAGACACCGGCGTCGGTGGTGTTGTGGGTCGCGACGATGGTCCGCTCCTCGGAGCGGGCGGTGTCCTTGTGGTAGCTGCGTGCGTAATACACGCCCTCTCCGGCAGGGACGATCTCGCCGGCTTCGAGAGACTCCTGGATCAGCCGCGCGTCGTCGGCTGCACTGACGACCTCGAGGCGGTCGGCGCCGGTCAGAGCCGCCCAGTACCGCACGTATTCGCGAACCTTCGGGTTGCGCAGCCCCGCCTCGTCCAGCGCAGGCTCGACTTCGGCCATCGCTTCCTGTCCCTCCTCGACCGTGGGCGCCTGCGTGGGCGCGCGAGCTCTCAGTAAAGCTGACGCGCAACATCCCGGGTAGCTCAAGCGCCCAACGTCCTGCCACGTGGCGGGCGGTAAGGTCAGCCCATTCCACCCGGGGGGAAGGTCAGATGGACCAGTCGGACGTCAACCTCTTGTCGCTGAACCCGCAGCCGCTGCCACCCGACGCGACGATCAACCTCGTCGCGCTCAACCCGCAGCCGCTGCCACCCGATACAAAGATCGAACTCATGGCGCTAAAGTCGCAGCTGCTGCCTCCGGAGGTGACGATCAACCTCCTTGCGCTCAACCCTCAACCGATACCACCGGGCGTACACATCAGGCTCCTAGCCCTGAACCCGCAGCCGCTGCCACCCAAGACGACGATCGACTTCGTTGCGTTGAACCCGCAGCCGCTGCCACCCGGTGGGACCCTCGACTTCGTTGCGGTCGCCACCTGGCCTGCTGACTGACCGGAGTCGCGTCTTTCACACAGTGACGAGCGCCTACTTTGGCCGGGTGACGGATGATAGGGCCACCGAGGTTGCGCAGAACCGAGCGCTTTGGGGGTTGCTGAACGAACGCTTTACCGACGCCGCGGCCAACGCCTTGTGGTCGAAAACGGAGGTGGTGTGGGGGCTGTTCTCGGTTCCAGACCGGCTCCTTGGCGTCCTGGGCGACGTAGCTGACCTCCACGTGGTTGAACTGGCGTGTGGAACCGCCTATTTCTCGGCGTGGCTGACCGCGGCCGGAGCCAAGACGGTCGCTCTGGACCTGTCCGGCGAGCAATTGGCGACGGCTCGGGGTCTACAGAGGCGGCTCGGACCGGTCTTTCCTCTCATCCAGGCGGACGCGGAGCGGGTTCCGCTGTCGAGCGGGCGCTTCGACATGGTGGTCAGCGAGCACGGAGTCGCCGCATGGTGTGACCCGGAGCGCTGGTTGCCGGAGGCAGCCCGACTGCTGCGTCCCGGCGGGCGTCTGGTCTTCCTGACCAACAGCCTGCTGTCGGCGCTGTGCGTCCCAACCGGCGAAGGGTTCGCCGAGGAACGGCTCGTGCGAGGCCAGCGCGATGCCTATAAGGTGCGCTGGCCGGGAGGCGGAGTCGAGTTCCACCCTTCTCACGGGGACTGGGTGCGGTTGCTCCGCCGGTTCGGTTTCGTCGTCGAGGCCCTGCACGAGATCTACGCCCCAACGGATTCCGGCAACCACCCCTTCTACGAGATCGTGTCGGCCGAATGGGCAACTCGCTGGCCAGCCGAGGAGTTGTGGGTGGCCACACGTCTGATCCCGGGCGACGCCTGAGACCGGGCCGCGACCGCGCTTCAGTCCGATGCAAGCTGCGCTGTTCGCCGGACGACGAGGACGGCCACGTCGTCCAGGGTCGCCTGGTCGTCCAGCATCGCTGCCAGCACGGAACGGCAGACCACGTCCGGATGATTCGCGGTCACGACTTTGCGCAGCCGGTCGATGTTCTCGTCCAGAGGTACGTGCCGCCGCTCCACCAGGCCGTCGGTGAACATACACAGCGACGCGCCGGACGGTATCTCCACGGCGATGCGGTGACGAGTGACAAGGGGCAGGACGCCTAGCGGCGGGTCGGCCCGCCCCTCCACCGAGACGGCCTCTACCCCGGGCAACGCCAGCACGGGAAGCAGGTGGCCTGCCGAGGACAGCTCCATCCGCCCAGTCGATAGCTCGAGCACCCCGTAGAGGATTGTCATCATCTGCCCGGCCTCGAAATGGTGCGCCTTGCGGTCGAGCCGTTCGAGCGCGTCCGCAGGGTCCGACGTCTCGATGGCGTAGGCACGCAGGGCACTGCGCAGACGACCCATAACCATCGCCGCCGTCAGGCCCCGGCCGACGACGTCGCCGATGACCACGCCGAGGCGATCCTCGGGCAGCAGGAACACGTCGTACCAGTCGCCCCCCACGCTCCCCTTTTCCCCGGGCAGGTAGCGGGCGGCCAGTTCCAGACCGGGAACGGTGGGCAGCCGGGCAGGCAACAAGCTGCGCTGCAGCGCGGAAGCGGCGGCGCGCTCCGCGTTCGTGCGGCGAGCGTCGATGGCCAGCGCTACCCGGTCAGCCACCATCTGGAGGAGCCGGACGTCGGTCGGGCTGAATGAGCGGGGGGTAAGGGTGCCGACATGTAGCACGCCGATGACCCGTCCGTAAGCCACCAGAGGAGCGCCGAGCAGCGAGCGGATGCCCCGCTCAATCAGGATGGGGTTGACGACATTGGTCTCGTCGACATGCTCGATAACGGCCGGCTGGACACGGGCCACGATTGTTCCGGCGAAGCCTTTGCCGACCGGGATCCGAACTCCCTGGCGTACCTCCGCCTCGATTCCTCTTGTGGCGGTGGGGACCAGCTCGTTCGTGTCCTCATCAAGCAGGAGTACGGCCGCAGTGTCGACTTCGAGGAGCTCGGCCAACCGCCGGAACAGCTCGTCCAAAAGGCCTTCGACATCGAGGTGGGCAAGCGCCCTATCGGTCACCGCCTCGATGCGACGCAGCCATTCGGCCTCGGTGTCTACGCCGCTCACGTCACCAGCCCCGCCGAGTCGCGTTCGAGTCCGCTGGGCGAATCGGCACCTCGGCCCAGACAACCTTGCCCGCTCCGGTACTTTCGGCACCCCAGGCGCGGCTGAGCGCCTCCACAATCAACAGTCCCCGCCCGACTGTGCTGCGCTTGTCGGACTGCTTCACCTTGGGCATCACCGAAGAGCCGTCCTCCACCTCCACGCGCACCCGTCCGTTGGCCACGTCCAGGTGAATGTAAATCGGCTCGGCGCCATGGACGCAAGCATTGGTCACCAGCTCGCTCACCAGGAGCGGGAGGTCTGTGCCCTCCATGTCGAGGTGGAGCTCGGCGCAACGGTCGACCACCCAAAGCCGTGCGACGCGAGGCCGATCGGAAGCACGTCCGTCCAGCGAGAGGCTGATCCGAATCTGAGGGTCGTGCATGCTACGGCTCGAAGGTGAATGCGCTCGTCAGCCCGCTGATTTCGAACAGCCGTCTGAGCTGGTCGTTGACGTCGGCGATGACCATCTCGCCGCCACGTTCGTCGAGGGCATTGCGGGCCACAACCAGGACCCGGAGTCCCGACGAATCCATGAAGCTCACGTCGGCCAGGTCCACCACGAGACGGGCGCAGCGGGGGTCGAGCGCAGGCGAGAGGGCATCCTCGACTAGGGGCGCAGTCCCCATGTCGAACTCACCGTCCAAACGGAGACACACCGACCTGCCGTCGTCGCTAACCTCGCATTCAACCCTCAGGTAGTCCTCAGAGGAATCCATTCACATGTCCCAGCGCGTTGTTCGGCGGATCGTAGCACGGCTACGATCACCGACGGCCGAGCGGCTCGAGTGTTAGCAGTAGAAGTAGGTTCGAAAACGATCACACTGCTACTTCAGGAAAATATGAAACGTGACCGCATGAAAGCTGACGTGAGCGGAGCCGACGAGACCGCGGTAGTCGTCGCCCCAAATCGCTGAACCGGATCTCTACGGCTGCCTGTTCAAGGCTGCGACGAGGGCAGGGCTGCTGCCCAGCAGCCAATGGCGGATCGCTCTGCATATTCGACGGAGCACTCGTCCAATTCGCCGATTCCGCCTTCCATAACGCAGTTGCATTGGTCACCACGGATCTCCAGATGGACAAAGTACGGACGGCTGATCACTGCATGTCCCGCCCATCACCCGAGGCGGCTGGTTTAAACTGGGAAGCCAATCAGACCGAATAAGAGCTGAAACTCCAAATGCTGGCATAGGAAACAGCCCGGTAGTAACGAGCACTCAAACCGCTGGCCAAACCTTGTGGAGCGAAAGGTGGCGGCCCGCTAGCCGATCTCCACGATGGCCTCGATCTCCACCGCGAAACCCAGGGGCAGTGCGGCGACCCCGATAGCGGACCGAGCTGGTCGACCCGCATCTCCGAAGACCCTCGCCAGCAGATCCGTGGCGCCATTGGCAACCAGGTGCTGTTCGGTGAAGTCGGGTGCTGAGTTCACAAAGACGACGACCTTCACCACCCTGACCACACGCGACAGGTCGCCCAGCTCGGTTCGAATGGTCGCAAGCAGGTTGAGCATGACCGTTTCGGCAGCGCGGGCACCCTGCTCGGACGTCATCGTCTCGCCCAGGCGGCCGGTGTGCACAGGCCGCCCGTCCTCGAACGCACCATGGCCGGAGAGGAACAGCAGGTCACCGCTGCGAACGGCCATCACATAGCTGCCGACCGGGACGTTCGGGGCGGGCAGGGCGAGATCAAAGGTCATGACGGCACCGCCCCCTTTCCTCGACCCCAGGGTGTTCGGATGCGCGCGGAGAGGGAATATCAGAATCTGAAGTTCCCGATGGGTGCCCGAGCGTACGCGTCAACGATGCCGTCATACTTCACCACGTTCGCTTCGCTCTCACTGCCCGCGGAGATCGTTTTTGTGCGCATCGTACGGTTGCATTCCGCCGGAGATCTCCGACTGCACGAGGAAGATCCGCCGGTCGCAGGCCCCGGCGAGACCCTGGTCCGCGTGACCGACGTCGGCATCTGCGGGTCCGACCTGCACTGGTTCGAGGAGGGTGGTATCGGGGACGCGCAACTGACGCGGCCTCTTGTCCTTGGCCACGAGATCGGCGGTGTCGCGCACGATGGGCCGCTCGCCGGTACGCCCGTGGCGGTGGACCCGGCGATTCCATGCGGACTGTGCCGGCAATGCCGGGCCGGCCACCGCAACCTCTGCCCGTCGATCCGCTTCGCCGGTCATGGCGCGCAGGATGGTGGTTTGCGGGAGATCATGGCGTGGCCCACAGAGCTTCTGCACCCCCTGCCGACAGCCCTTGGCCCCACCGTAGGTGCGGTCCTGGAGCCGCTGGGTGTGGCGATCCACGCTCTCGATCTCGCCCATCTGCGCACCGCGGCCAGCGTGGCGGTCATCGGGTGCGGACCGATCGGACTGCTCGTCGTCGAGGTAGCCCTGGCGTCGGGCGCTACATCGGTGCTGGCTGTAGAGCCTTTGCCGCACCGGCGGGCCGCGGCGCGCGAACGCGGAGCCGACGTCGTTCTGTCCCCGCACGAGGTGACCCAGCGACTTCACACACTCGAAGTCGATGTTGCCGTCGAGGCAGCCGGCAACGACACCGCCGTGGAGCAGGCGATGGCGCTGGTCCGGCCGGGCGGCCGCGTCGTCTTGGCCGGAATCCCGAACGAAGACCGGACGTCGTTCCCGGCGTCCCTCGCCCGCCGCAAGGGACTCACCATCGCCCTGGTTCGCAGGATGAAGGACGACGTGTATGACCGCGGTATCCGTCTCGTCGAGAGTGGACGTGTCGACGCCACTTCACTCGTTACCTCATCCTTCCGGCTGGAAGAGGCCGCCACCGCGTTCGATCTGGCGGCACGACGCACGGGCCTCAAGGTGCTGATCCGGCTGTGACCTATCGAGGTGTAACCGTCCGGCGCATCACGCAATGGTTCTTTCCCTTGGACCGCTCGTAGCTGAACCCCGCCTTCTCAAAGAGACTGCGCGTCCCGTTGTAGAGGAAGGAGCCCGAGGTCCTCTTGCCGAGCGTGTCCTGTGGATACGCTTCCACCACACCACCGCCCGCCTTCGCGATCAGATCCAGGGCACCACGAAGCGCCACGGCTGCGACGCCTTTGCGCCGGTAGTTCCTGTCGACGAAGAAGCAAGTGAGGCGGTAATCCGGCGCCTTGTCGAGGCCTGCGTTGTACTCCTTCCGGTGGTAAATGTTCGGAAGCTCCTGCGGAGAGCCGTACTCACACCAGGCGACGGCGACGTCACCGTCGAAGACCAAGGCAGCGTGAGCCTTCCCTTCGCGAACCAAACGCTCCTTGTAGGCGCGGTTGCCCTTCGGGCTCTCGCCCTTCTCGGCGCACGCCGGATGGAACCAGGTGCACCAGCAACCGTTCCACACGCCGTTGTGCTTCTCCGCCAGATGGACGAAGGCATCCCATGTCGCGGCATCGAGTGGCTGGATCGCATACTCGCTCATGGCGCCTCCCCTTGCAGGCTCAGGTCACCTGACGGATGAAGGCAGCGTAGATCCGCTGATTAACTCGTTCACGAAGTCGGTGACCAGATCCAGCGCGACACGCTTGCGGGTCTCGCCCGCGACATCACCAGGACGGACACCGGGCAGCAGCTTGCGTGCCTGCGCCGCAGACAGGTTCTTCTTCGCACCACTCGCCATCAGCTCGAGCAGCAGTTGGTGCAGCTGACCGACCATCCGAGTGTGGTCTTCCCCGATCCGGGCGGCGGCGGTCGACCGGCAGCGGCATCACCTCCAGCTGCTCGCCGATGCACGCCGAACTCGAAGCCGCCACCGACTACCAACTCATCGCCGCCATCAACGCCGAATACCTCACCGAAACCAACACCGAAGACCTCGCCGCCTAGGGTTGCAGCTGCCGAAGGGAGCAGCGATGAGCACACCCACGGACGAGGTCCCCGAAGTCCCCAACCCAGAGACTGGCGTCGGCATCGGCGCCTCCGAAGGTGAGCCGACCACGTTCGAACCCGAGGAGCCGACCGACGCCGACGAGGAATGAGCGGCCGCGATCGGCGTTCCGCCACCGTGACTTCGCGCTGTATTGGGTCGCCCTCGTCACGGAGAGCTTCGGCCTCGAGATGGCGCTTGTCGCAATCGGTTGGCAGGTGTACTCGGTTCGAGGTAACCCGCTCGATCTCGGCCTGATCGGGCTCGCTGAGTTCGTTCCACTCCTCGCCTTCGCGATCCCGGCCGGCCAACTTGCTGATCGGCTTCCGCGCAAGCGACTTCTGGCGATCATGGTTGCTCTCGACCTCGTCGTCTTAGCCGGATTACTCGCGGTCACGTTGGAAGGCGCCGACCGCGTTTGGCCGTTCTTCATTCTCGCATTCCTGTTCGGCGTCGGGAGCACAATCGGCGCCCCTGCGGGCCGGGCGTTGACGCCTTCGCTCGTGCCGCAAGACCTGCTCGTGCGCGCGCTCGCGCAACGGTCCGTTGCCTTCCAGCTCTCGCGTGTCGCTGGCCCGGCGGTCGGAGGTCTGCTCTTTACGCTCAGTGCCGAGCTCGTCTATGTCGTCGCCCTCGCACTGGCGATGATCTCGCTCGGGTGCATCCTCGCGCTGCACGCTGGGCGGGTGGCCGCGACGGAGGGTGGTACCGGCGTCCGGGAAGCGCTGGCTGGCGTGCGGCTCATCCGCAGGACGAAGGTTTTGCTGGGTGCGATCTCACTCGACCTATGCGCAGTCCTGTTCGGCGGCGCGGTCGCGCTCCTCCCGATCTTCGCCAAGGACGTCCTCGAGGTGGGTCCGACTGGTCTCGGCTTCATGAGGACGGCTCCGGCCATCGGCGCACTTCTGGCCGCTTTCTGGCTCGCTCGTCGCCCCATCCGGCGCCATGCGGGGCCAACGCTCTTTAGGGCAGTCGCAGCCTTTGGCGCCAGCATGGTCGTCTTCGGATTGTCGAGCGAGATGTGGCTTTCCATGCTCGCGCTCGGGGTTGGCGGCGCCGTGGACATGGTGAGCGTCGTACTCCGCGCCACGATCCTTCCGCTCGTGACCCCGGACTCGGTGCGAGGGCGAGTCAATGCCGTAGAGATGGTGTTCATCAGCGCCTCGAACGAGCTGGGCGCGTTCGAGTCGGGGGTCGCAGCAGCGCTGATCGGCGCGGTGCCAGCGGTCGTCGTCGGCGGGATCGCCACCATTGTCGTCGCCGGAGTCTGGTGGCGACTCTTCCCGGCGCTCGGCCGAGTCGACCGGCTTGACGAGCTGCGACCCATCAGGGTGCTGCCAGAAACTTGAGCACGTCTTCCTGAAGCCGCTTGCCGTGGCGTTTGGGCAGGCCGTGTCCGGTGTTCGGATAGATGCGTAGCTCAGCCTTTGGGATGGCGGCAGCGGTCTCTTTGAGCACTGGTTCGGGGAAGAACGGGTCGTCGGCTCCGCCGATCACGATGGCTGGCACATCGACCCGCGAGAGCTCAGTACTGGTGTCGTGGGCCAGGTCGGCGTCTACAAGGGCGATGAAGGCAGCGGCGTCGGCCGTCGTCGGCGCCTTGCCGCCGAACAACGTGCCGAACGCTCTGGCCACTCGTTGCGCTCCGGCACCGTCGACCGCTGCGGTCGCCAACTCCCCGCGCAGCTGCCGCCATTGCTGGCGCTGCGCCAATTCGCACCACCGCAGACAGATGTCCCGGCCACGCCGCGAAAGGTAGGCACCGCTCACGACCAGAACGAGGCCTTCGACCAGCTCCGGGTGGTCGAGGGCGATGTGCTGGGCGATCAGACCGCCGGTAGACAGGCCCATGAGGCGAACCTGTCCGAAATGGTGACTCAGCACTTGGGCGTAGTCCGCAGCCAGCTGTTTCGTGTCGGCTGGGGCGGACGACCGCGCCGGCGTTGGACGATGTACAGCGTGTGCTCGTCCGCCAATCGGCGGAAGCCATGCCGTACGAGCGCGCAACCAGCCCGCTCGCCTTCTTGTTGTCGAGTGCCATGCCCGGCAGCACGACAAGTGGCTTACGGCCTTCTCCGACCCGGACGTAGGGGAACTGGTCGTGCAGAACCCCAGTCTCAACCTTCATCGAGATACACCGCGTCCCGAGGAGCTTTCTGCCAGGCGGCACGGTCGAGGACGATCACTCCGATCGCGACGATCGACCAGGCGACACACTCCAGCCATTCCTGCCGGGACAGGTCGGCACCGACGAATCCCAGGTCGCTCATCGTGATGCTGCCCTGCGTGCTGTGCGCAATCAGCGTCAGCAGCACACTGCCCCGAGCGTGGTTGAACAGCCAGACGTAGAAGATGGTGATCGAGAACGTTGACACCAGGCCGATCGGCCCGAGGTCGTCGGCGACCACCAGCGGGAGATGCCACCCAGCCACCAGCACGCCCAGGATCACCGCGGTGACCAGCGGCGAGGTGCGGGCCTGCATGCGCGGCAGCGCGAAGCCGCGCCAGCCGGGCTCCTCGCCGAGTGGGCCGTCCATGGGATTGACCAGGCGCACCAGGAACGCCATCGCGAAGCTGGACCATGCCAGCTCCGTCCATTCCGGGGCCGATGCTCCACCTGGACCGACGTTGACCATCGCGGTCACGAACCGGACGGCGAGGGGGAAGCCAACGGCAACCGCGTACCAGTACCAGGCCACGCGCCAACGAATGATCCGCGAACCGAGGTCGCGGAATCCGGGCCGCCCCTCCGCGATCGCGATGACGATCAACGCGGCCAACAAGGGCCCGATCGCGAAGAACATCAGCTCGGAGAAAATGCCCAGGCCGTACAGCGGCCACGCCCACCAGGCGAGAGCGTAGGAGAGCACGAAGAACGTGACGAGCCGGTGGTCCTTGATCCACGACCTGACGCCGGACGTGGCGATCTGCTCGTCAGGTCGGATGGTCGCGGGTTGGGCTTCGTCCGGCTCGTCCTGGATGACTCGGGTCTTCATGTGCATCTCCTTTGGTGCGGTTGGCTTGCCAATCACGCTGGCAGCGGAAGACCCTGGTGGTAAGGCGGGCTACTGGCCATTTGGAGGGGCGGTTTTCTGGTAGCCGGCACCGCCGGCTACCAGAGGTAGCGGGCAAAGCGGCGCCTCCCAACGTCGGGAAGGTGGTGAACGATGCCGACGACCCCGACCGAGCCGGGCAGAACCGCCGCTGCGACGGCCCCCAACGCCCTGCTGTGGTTCATCACAGTGGTACTGCTGGCGGGCTTCGGTGGTTCGCTCGCAATGATCTCGCCGAGCGACATAGCCCCGGTGCATGCGGCGCTGATCCTCTGGATCGCGTTGTCGTACACCGTCAGTGGGCTGGTCGCGTGGTGGCACCGACCGGCCAACCGGATCGGCCCGCTGATGGTGTTGACGGGATCCGTCACGCTGGCCTCGACGTTGTACTGGTCAGACAACGCCGTCCTGCACACCGTGGGTGTGGCGCTCGACGTCATGGTCTTGGTGCTGATCGTGCACGTCTTTCTGGCCTTTCCTACTGGCCGGCTGCGCGGACGGTTCGAACGCCTCGTTCTCACCGTCGGCTACATGGCAGCCCTTGGCGCTCAGCTCGCCGTCATGATGCTCGATGGGCTGGGTCCCCAGCAGCAACTAGCAGTCGCCGATCAGTCTGAGATCGCCATTGTCATCCATGGCGTCGAGCTCGTCGTGATCAGCCTGGTCGCGCTGGTCGCCGTGGGCATCTTGGTCGCCCGCAGACGGGCCGGTGGACGACCGCTACGGCGATCGTTCTCTCTGCTCATCGACTCCTTTGCACTCGGTCTGATGGCGATCGCCGTGCTGTTACTGGTAGGGGTGCTGGGCGGGCCGGCATTCCCGACCATCCAGCAGGTCAGCCTGGCCGTCCTCGGTCTTGCCCCGATTGCCTTCCTCGCCGGCTTGCTTGACGCCAGGCTGGCTCGCACTTCCGTCGGTGACCTTGTCATGGACCTACGAGGCGAGCCGGCAGATCTGCAGACCCCGCTTGCTAGAGCGCTGCGTGATCCGTCCCTCGAGCTGGTGTACTGGCTGCCGCAGTTCGGCAGCTGGGCGGACCAGGACGGCAAGGAGGTCGAGCTGCCGACTGACGGAGCCCGGGCGACGACTCTGATCGAGCGGGACGGCAATCCTGTCGCCGCCCTGGTGCACGATCCGGCCTTGCGGGACGAGCCCGAGTTGCTCGATGCGGTTACCGCCGCCGCCGCCATCGCGTTGGAGAATGGGCGTCTCCAGGCCGAGCTCCGGGCCAATCTCGACGAGCTACACGGATCGCGCGCCCGGGTCATCCAGGCGGGCCAGAAGGAACGGCAGCGGCTCGAACGCGACTTGCACGACGGCGCACAGCAGCGGCTCGTGGCGCTGTCACTCGACCTCGGCGTACTGGAGACGCGGTTACGGGACGACCCGGATGCCAATGCCGTGCTCGCCAAGGCCCGCGACGAGGTGGCCGTCTCATTGGCCGAACTGCGCGACGTTGCCCGCGGCCTGCATCCGGCCGTGTTGAGTGCGCACGGCCTCGCCGTCGCCCTCGAGTCGTTGGCCGCGCACGCTACGGTGCCAGTCCGCCTGACGGTCGAGTTGGACGGTCGCATCGCTGAGCCGGTCGAGGTCGCGGCGTACTACGTCGTCTCGGAGGGCCTGGCCAACATCGGCAAGCACGCTCGCGCCACATCGGCAACCGTCGACGTCAGGCGAGACGGTCATCAGATCGCGGTCGAGGTCGTCGATGACGGGATCGGCGGCGCCGACACCGAACGGGGGTCTGGTCTGCGAGGTCTGGCTGACCGAGTCGAGGCACTCGGCGGACGGCTGCAGGTCTGGACGCCGCACGGACGTGGCACTCGAGTCAGAGCGGAGTTGCCATGCAAGTAGCCATCGCCGAGGACAGCGTCCTGCTGCGCGAAGGTCTGGCCAGATTGCTCGGTGAAGCGGGCTTCGACGTGATCGCTCGATGCCGCGACGCCGAGGAGCTTCGTCAACTGCTGAAGGCGCAACGGCCCGAGGTCGTCATCGTCGACATCCGGCTGCCTCCCACGCATACCGACGAAGGACTGCAGGCGGCCGTGGAGATCCGCTCCGCATATCCCGACGTCGGCGTGCTCGTGCTGTCCCAGTACGTGGAGCTGGGCCTGGCGATGAAGCTGCTCGCCGACTCCGCCGAGGGTGTCGGGTACCTGCTCAAGGACCGCATCAGTGACGTTCCCGATTTCCTCGCCTCGGTGCGCCGCGTGGCGACTGGTGGTTCGGCTGTGGACCCGACGATCGTGTCGACGTTGCTGTCACGGCGACGGAGTGACGATCCGCTTGCCCAACTGACACCACGCGAACGGGAGGTCCTGGAGCTGATGGCCGAAGGGACCTCGAACCAGGGCATCGCCGACCGGCTGGTAATCACGCTGCGGGCCGTCGAGAAGTACGTGTCCAGCATCTTCACCAAGCTGGGGCTTCCCGCCACCGGCAGCGAGTCGCGCAGGGTGCTCGCGGTATTGCTGTTCCTACGTTCTTGAGCTCACCGGGACTGCAGGGCGTCCAGCGCCACCGCCATGGCCACTGCCAGCCGGCGGTCGAGTGCCGGCTCGTGCAGCGTCACGCGGTAGGCGTCGCGCAGGCTCGCGAATTTGCGCTCGACAGTCATGACCGGCTTGCCGTCGGCTGTGGTGAAGTCGAAGTGGTAGGGCAGCCAGATCGGTAGGTCGTCCAGGAACGGGACGAATGTGAAGATGCGCCGCAGGACCGCGACCACCTGGTTGCGTTCCTGTCCCTGGCATTCGCCCAGATCCGGCTGCGACAGGTACCACGTCGAGCGTAGGAGTGACGTGGTGAAGTCTTTGCGGAACTTCCCGACCGGCTGGTCGCCGGTGTCGAAGACGTCAGTAACGCCGCTGACGTCGACCTTCTTGCGGCTCTTGAACCGGAACAGCCGTTGCGTGCGTTCCCGGTCGGCGTAGAAGGTCGCTTCCTCGCGAAAGGTCATTCGCTTCTGCTGACAGGTCGCGAGTAGGTCACCGGGCTTATCGCCATCCAGCCAGGTGGTGATGTCGTAGCGGTTGACCACGAGCGTGAAGTGCTGGCGTACGAGGAACCGGTCCTGCGCCTGCAAGCGGTCAAGGTCGCGGCTGATGTCAGTTTCCATGACCAACAGCGTCACATTTGCGGCCAGTGCAGGTAAGGCGGAAAACAAGTCGAGTGCGCTACCAGAAAACCGGCCCCGAAGCGACGAGTTTCCCGGCTTACCGCCCTCGGCATCGGCTGCAACTGTGAATGGCATCTATCGGAGCGTCATCGGGGAGTCGTCATGGAAGCACACAACACCCCTAGCACTGTTGCCGAGCAGCAGCGCTGGCCGGAACGAAAGGAACTGCGCGGCGGAGGAGCTCTGCTGATCGTGGGCGTAGTCCTCGCCTTCGTTGGGATCTGGCTCCTGGTAGTCGGCGCACGCGGACTGTGGTCGGTGCAGGGGCGCGACTCGGACGGTTTCTACACCTCCGGCATGGAGCAGCTCGCGACCGATTCACACGCGCTGTCTTCTCCGCCGGAGTTCAGTGGAGCCGGTCCGGACGTGCTCTATGCGCGGGACTTGCTCGGCGATGTTCGCATCAGTGGATTGGGTACCTCCGGGAACCCGCTGTTCATCGGGATCGGCCCCGCTGATGACGTGGCTGCCTACTTGGACGGCGT
>DASSDH010000133.1:0-68306 GCA_035697245.1 Jiangellaceae bacterium | reverse complement strand
CGCAGGTACTGCGGCGTCGACGGGTCCATCATCGCTGGGAATGCCGCTCCGGGCACGAGCTTGTACGCGACGTTGGTGCCCTGCCGGTTGGTCTTCGCGGGGTTGACGACTTTCCAGCTCCGCTGGGTCGACCAGTCATAGTCGCGGGCTGCTTGGGCTTCGGATGTGATCGACGTCGCCTCGGTGACGAGTGCCAAGCCATAAGGGTTGTCTGCTGACACCGGCAGGGCGACGGAGTCCACCTCGGCGACGGTATTCCCCCCGCCGTCGACGTCCAGGTCGAGCCGTGCGACCAGGAAGTGCTGGTGGAACGGCGCATAGGTGCGATTGTCGACCACGGTGCCGTACGGCGGCGCGGGCTCGCCTTCGGCGACTGGCGTCGTCACCATGATGCCGGTCGCCCGGACCTCGCACTCGATGTTGCCGTCCTGGTAGAAGCGCCAGTACACGAGGTACTCGTAGTTCGCGACGGTGACGTGGCAGGAGATGACCATCCGGCGTTGGCGGCGGACCTCGGCGCCGGTGACCGCGTCCACGTGCTTCCAGAGGACGGCGTTGTCCTCCTCGTGCAGGCAGATGGCGTTCTTGATGTCGTACGGAGCACCCGAGGAGTCGTGCAGCACCGCGTCGACATAGACGATCTCGCCCAGGCAGTCGCAGCCGAGCTCCAGCGAGGTAGCCATGAACCCGAGGCCCCACTCGCCGATGTCATACGCAGTCCGGCGGTAGTGGTCGAACGTGGGATCCCGGTACGGAACCACCATCTCGGCGAACGACATCCGGTAGGCGATGTCGCGCCGAACGCCGTGGTCGTCGTACGCAACCTGGTAGATGACCGGGCCCTCGCGATAGTTGAAGCCAAGGCGCATCGACCAGTTCTGCCAGCGCAGCTCGGTGCCGTCGAGCGTGAACGACGTGCCCTCGGGCTGGGTGATGCGTAGCGGCTTCAGATCGGAGCGCTGCTCGCCTTTCCAGGGCCCTGGCACGTACTCCCCGTCGACATTCGGTTGGCCGTAATCGTGGTGGTCCTCGATTTCGAGCAGCTCGAGCGTGTTCACGTCGACGATCAGCTTCAACCCGGAGATCGGGTGGGCGTACGGGTTACCGTCGGGCGTCTCGCGGGCCCACAGGTCGCACCAGCCGAGACGTCGGTCGCGGTACTGCTCGGGCATCAGCGCCTTGCCGTACGTCCACACGTCGACCAGCACCAAGCTCAAGTCGGTGAAGCCGCGCTCGGCAAGCTTGGCGATCACGTCGGGGTGCTTTCGCATCGCCTCGTCGACTTCGTGGAACTCGTCAACGGTGAAGTTCGGCGTGACATCCGGAACGTATTCGAACGAGGTCACAGAGTCACCGGTCAGGTCGACGGTCGCCTCGTAAGTCCGGTTGTCCGAACGGTTCCACACCACCGCGAAGGAGGTCCGGGGTACTGGGTCGCCCGCGCGCCACGCCAGCACGTCGTCCTTGTCCGGCTCGCGCAGCTCGATCGAGGCGAAGCGGAACGTGTCGGTGACGTGGCCGTTGCGGCGCAGGACGGCCGCGGTCTGTTGGAACTCGCCTGCGGTCAATGGTTCAAGTGGATGTTCTGCCACGGCAGAGACCCCTTCCCGCCCGAGATCCGGGCCCGTGCCGCTCGTCTCGCACGCACCTGCACAAGAGGATGGACGACCATCAACTGCCATGCGACGATACCCCGAGGAGGCGGCATGGGAGGCGAAAAGATCGACTCTGTTCCCGACGGTCGCCGCGCGCCGAAGCTGAAGACGATCTCAGAGATCCGGAGCTTTTTCCGGACAAATACGCGGCCGATATTCTTTGTCGGGCCGACCGCGTTCAACCTGC
The DNA here is from genome assembly GCA_035697245.1 of Jiangellaceae bacterium. GTDB lineage: Bacteria > Actinomycetota > Actinomycetes > Jiangellales > Jiangellaceae > JACVRX01. The sequence goes on along the minus strand of DASSDH010000133.1, from coordinate 66,464 downwards.
TGGGCATCGACCGATGGGTGCGCAATTTCCAGTACCTCGTCTATTACGACTCGTGGGACGGCACCCATCCGCGAGTCTTTACCCCGAAGAACAAGCCGTACGTCGAGTTCGAGAGCAGTGAGCAGATCAACAACTACCTGCTCCGCGATGCCGAGGTGCGGGCCCACGTCGCTTCCCGGGTCCGGTCTTCCGGTGTGCCACCGATGGTCGCGATGGTGTTCTTCGACGAGGAGACCGAGCAGATCTGTGCAGCGCTGGGCTACGAGCTGATCCTGCCGCCCGACTCGCTGCGCCGTCGGCTGGACTCGAAGATCGTGACGACGCGCCTTGGGGAGGAGGCCGGCGCGCCGTCGGTGCCGAACGTTCTCGGGCGGGCGGAGAGTTACCCCGAGCTGAGAACGCTCGCAACCGACGCCGGGCTTGGTTCTGACCTCGTCGTCCAGACGCCGTACGGAGACTCCGGCAAGACCACGTTCTTCATCAAGGCCGAGGCCGACTGGGACACCAACGCCGAACACATGATCGATGAAGAGCTGAAGGTGATGCGGCGGATTCGCAACCGTGCCGCGGCCGTGGAGGCAGTCAACACCCGGCACGGCACCGTGGTCGGGCCGTTCATGACCGACCTCACCGGCTATCCCGAACTGACCCCGTACAAGGGTGGTTGGTGTGGCAACGACCTCTTCCCGGAGGCGTTGTCGGAGGCGCATCGGGCGATCGCGATCGAACACGTGCGTCGGCTCGGCGACCGGCTCCGGGAGGAGGGCTACAAGGGATTCTTCGAAGTGGACGTCCTGGTCGACCTGGACTCGGACAACGTCTACCTGGGCGAGCTCAACCCGCGCATTTCCGGTGCGTCATCGATGACCAATGTGACCGCCGGCGCCTACGCCGACATCCCGCTTTTCCTCTTCCATTTGCTCGAGTTCATGGACGTCGACTACGAGGTCGACGTCGACGAGATCAACGAGCGGTGGCGCGACCTCGCCGCAGTCGACGTCTGGGCGCAGCTGATCATGAAGGAGCCCACCGACTCGGTGGAGCGGATCCTGGAGGCGCCGCGCACCGGCACCTGGCATCTCGAGGACGATGGCAAGCTGAGGTTCGTCCGGGTAACAAACGATTGGCACGACGTCACCCATGAAGACGAGTGCTTTTATATGCGTGTATACGGCCCGGGTGACTACCGCTTCAAAGGTGCCGACCTCGGCATCCTCGTCACAAAAGGGCGGATGCAGACCGCCGACGGTCTCACCGAGCGCTGCCGGCAATACATCACCGGCATCCGCTCGCAGTACACGAGCGAATCGCCGCCGGAGACACCGACGGTCATCCCCATCGGGTACGTCAAGTAGGCGCACCCTCGCTTGCGTGGAGGGCAGTACGCGATGTCGGAAAAGAAGGCGTTCCACAACATCATCAACGGCGAGGTCCAGCAGGCCGCCGACGGTGAGTTGATGGACATCATCAATCCGTCCACGGGCGAGGTATACGCGACAGCGCCGAACTCGTCGGCGGTTGACGTGGACCTGGCATTCCAGGCGGCAGGCGCGGCTTTCGAGAAGTGGCGTTGGTCGACGCCGAGCGAGCGGCAGCAGGCGCTGCTCAAGTTGGCGGACGTGATCGAAGAGAACGCCGAGGAGCTCGTCGCCATCGAGAGCGAGAACACCGGCAAACCCGTCTCGCTGACGATGTCGGAGGAGATTCCTCCGATGGTCGACCAGATCCGCTTCTTCGCTGGCGCTGCCCGGGTGCTGGAGGGTAAGGCGACGGGCGAATACATGCGCGGCTTCACCTCGTCGATCCGCCGCGAGCCGGTCGGCCCAGTGGGGCAGGTGGCACCGTGGAACTACCCGATGATGATGTCGGTCTGGAAATTTGCGCCCGCGCTGGCGGCGGGCAACACCGTGGTGCTCAAGCCGTCCGACACAACGCCCGCCTCTTCGTACTGGATGGTCGAGAAGATGCAGGACATCTTTCCGCGTGGGGTGTGCAACCTCGTCTGCGGCGACCGTGAGACGGGTGCCGCGTTGACGGCCCACCCGATTCCGCAGCTGGTGTCGATCACCGGGTCCACCCAGGCCGGCATCGCGGTCGCGACGGCGGCTGCGAAGGATGTCAAGCGTGCCCACCTCGAACTCGGCGGCAAGGCGCCCGTGCTGGTCTTCGACGACGCCGACCTCGAGTCCGCGGTCGAGGGGATCAGGGCCGCTGGCTACTTCAATGGCGGCCAGGACTGCACTGCGGCGACCAGAGTCATCGCCCAAGGTGGCATCTACGAGGAGTTCCTGGCCGCATTGGCCGAGGCGGTGAAGAACACCAAGACCGGTTACGACCCCGACGACGAGGACATCTTCTACGGGCCGATCAACAACGTGAACCAGCTCGGACACGTCGGCGGTATGGTCGACCGCGCTCCTGCCCACGCTCGCCTGCTGGCGGGAGGCCACCGCCAGGGCTCGACCGGATTCTTCTTCGAGCCAACGCTGATCGCCGACCTCGAACCAGGCGATGAGTTGGTGGAGAAGGAGATCTTCGGACCCGTCGTGACCGCGCAGCGGTCGCAAGACGAGGATGAGGCGGTCGAGTTCGCCAACAGCAGCGAGTACGGCCTTGCCTCGTCGGTGTGGACCAGCAACGTCGGCACGGCCGCGCGGATGGCCGCCCGGCTGGACTTCGGCTGCGTATGGATCAACACCCACATACCGCTCGTCGCGGAGATGCCGCACGGGGGCTTCAAGCACTCCGGTTACGGCAAGGACCTTTCGATGTACGGGTTCGAGGACTACACGCGGATCAAGCACGTGATGCAGTACCACGGGTTCGAGGGCTGACCGGGACCGGTCGTTCTCAGCCACGGCCCCGTTCGCGTCCTGCGACGACACCGACAGGCCCGGTGGGCCGGATCTCGTCGGCTCTTTCGGCAGGGCTCAGCTCGGCCAGGAAGCGGCCGGCGGCGGTGAACGCGTGGATCGTGTCGAGCAGGTATGCGTGGTCCTGCTCCGTCGGCCATGAGGACAGCTTCACCGCGACCGTCCGGGTGCCACGGTCGACGAACACCATCTGGCCGTGGATGCCCAGGCACAGCTGGATGTCACCGGACGGGCCGGGTATGAACCAGAACTGGTTCCGGTACCAACCCCCGGGCAGGACCGGCTCGGAGTCGGAGGCCGCGAACGCGCCCCGGATGTCAGCGTCGAGATGCCTCGCCTCCAGCAGCCACTGCTCGGGTATCACTGCCTGCTCGCCCGCCCACCCGTCGTCGAGCAGGAGCTGGCCGAGCCTCGCCACATCGCGCGCAGTCGCGGAGATGCCACCGTCATGCACGGCCGTCCCGAGACTGTCACAGGTGATGTCGGCGTCGTACTCTGCGCCCATAGGCCCCCAGATCATGCTCGAGATCAGATCGGCCATCCGGATTCCGGCCGCTCGCTCGCAGACCCATCCGAGCATGTCCGTGTCGGCCGAGCGGTAGACGAATGGGCCGCCGTGTGGTCCTTCGCTGCCGAGCGAGGCGAGATAGGCATACATGCCGACGTCCTCGGAGTCACCGTCCGGTCGCCAACCCATGTGCCGTTCGATGACCCGCACCTCGGCGTCGGGGTTCTGGTAAGCCTCGCTGAACGCGACCCCTGTCCGCATGTCGAGCAGGTGCCGCACGGTGGCCCCGTCGTACCCGGAACCGCCGATCTCGGGCACGTAGCGGGTGATCGGTGCGTCGGTGTCCAGCCGCTCCTGCTCGGCGAGGACGCCAGTGACACAACCGACGATGGACTTCGAAATCGACATCAACAGATGCGGCATGTCCTCCCGCATCCCCTCGAAGTAACGCTCGAGCACAACCCGGCCGTCGTGCATGACGAGGACGGCGTCGGTCCAGGTGTCCGCGAGCACAGCACCGAGTGTCGACGGGCGCGACTCGAGACGAGTGACGGCGACCTGGTCGGGGTCGAGCGGATGGTCGGCGTGGTCGAGCGGCCATGGGATGACGCCACGCGCGATTCGCTGGGTAGGGATCACCTCACGCAGGTGCTGGAAGGACCACCTGTTGAATGGTGGCTCCTGCCAGTTCTCCAGGTTCACCAGCGACTCTCGCGCTGGCGGGAAGCCCTCCATCGGGGCGTCTTGGGACATGTGGCGCACCCTATCCGTTGCTGCGACAACTGTTGGAGGACGTGTTGCTGGTGACGTTCGTCCAAACACCATGCGCATGAAGGGATCTACACGGTATTGCTCGGGGCGCCAGCGGCAACATCTCCCGCCCGATGAGTGCCGGGCCGACTGCCCAGGGGAGCCGGTCATGGCCTCCGCTTCTGATCGAACCCGACCACTGTCTCGATGGTCTCCGCCACGGCGAGCACGTGCGAGTCGTCGCAGCGCCGGCCCAGCACCTGCAGCGAGACCGGCAGACCGTCGTCGCCGAGCCCGATCGGCAACGCACAAGCGGGTAAACCGGCGAGGTTGGCGTCGTAGAGAAGTGGCGCCCAGTCCAGGTCAGGCAGGACCGGGACGTTGCCGATCGTGTCCGGATGCCGCTTGCCATGCGGGAACGCCTCGCACCCCAGGGTCGGAGTGAGCAGAACGGTGGTCCCAGTCCGCTCGAACAGGTCGACGTAGGCGCGGTGGATTCGCTCGCGAGCGAACTGGGCCTTGATGTACTGCCCGGCCGTGACGTCGCTGCCGGCTTCGATGAATCCTGCAGCGCCCTCGCCCAGCTCAGATCGGTGGTGGACGAACTCGTCGTGTTCGGCGTGGCACGCTTCGGCCAAAGCGATGGCACTCCAGATGTCGACAGACGTGTGCAGGCCAGGCGTGTCCTCCACGATCTGGACGCCGGCGTCGGCGAGCCGGTCAACTGTGGCTCGGAATGCCTGACGCACGTCGTCGTCGAGGGAAGCGAACCCGAGGTCTTCCGAAACGACGACTCGAACCTGTGCCGGCTCCGCGGGAGGAGCGTCCAGCCGCACCTGCGGGAGGCTGTGCCGGTCGCGCCGGTCGAACCCTGCCACAGCGGTGAGCATCAGCCGAGCGTCCGCAACCGAGCGGGCCAGTGGGCCGAGGGCGACCAGCGTCTTCCAGCCGGCAGTCGAAGGCTCGTGCGGGACCACCCCGAAGGTCGGTTTGAACCCGACGACACCGCAGAATGCTGCCGGTATACGGATGGATCCGCCCCCGTCACCACCAAGCGACAGCGGTCCGCAGCCAGCGGCCACTGCGGCGGCGGCCCCGCCGGAGGAACCCCCCGCCGTCCGGTCGAGGTGCCACGGGTTGGATGTCCTGCCAAATAACTCCGACTCGGTGATTCCGAAGTAGCAGAACTCTGGAACCGTCGTCCGAGCGAAGATCACCGCGCCAGCATCCTCCAGCCGCTGGATCGCGCCGACGGTCTCGGTCGGCACGAATCCCTTGCGGGTCCGGGATCCTGCCGTGCTCTCGACACCAGCCATCCAATGCGAGTCCTTGGTAGTGACGGGGATTCCGCACAGCGGCCCGGCCTTCGATCGTCTCGACCGGCGAGCGAGCATGGCGTCGGCCGCGTGGGCCGCTTCCCGGGCCTTCTCGTCCAGACGCACGCTGAACGGGTTGACCGTCGGCTCGATTTCGTCAGCCCGCCGAAGCATCGCGTCGAGCACCTCCACAGCCGACAGCTCGCGGCGGCGGAGCGCGGCCCCGAGCTCGATTGCCGACAGTTCGCAGGTATCCACGGCGCTCCCTAGGAGTTGGCCGCCGCGTGGTCACCAGGTGCCCGGTCGGCGACCGTGCCGAACGCCTCGTCGACGAGGTCGAGCCCTTCCCTCAGCAGGTGCTCGGGGATCACCAGGGGCGGCAGGAAACGCAGCACGTTGCCGAAGGTTCCACACGTCAGCACCACCAAACCGGCCTGGTGACAGGCTTGTGCCACCGCCTGCGTGGTGGCTGGGTCAGGTGTCGTGGAACCCGGCGTGACCACCTCCACGGCGAGCATTGCCCCGCGGCCCCTGACGTCGCCGATTGCGGGATACCGTTGCTGGAGCTCGCGGAGCCGCGGCAGCATGATCGATTCGATCCGCCGCGCTGCCGCGGTCAGGTCATGCTCCTCGATCGTGCGGATCGCGCCCAGCGCCGCGGCACACGAGACCGGGTTGCCGCCGTAGGTGCCGCCGAGGCCACCGACGTGGATGCTGTCCATGATCTCGGCACGGCCGGTTACGGCCGCGAGTGGGAGGCCACCCGCGATCCCTTTGGCGGTCGCTATCAGGTCAGGGGTAACTCCCTCGTGCTCGCAGGCGAACCATGCGCCGGTGCGGGCGAACCCGGTTTGCACCTCGTCAGCCGCGAAGACGATCCCGTTCTCTCGACAGTAATCCGCGAGCGCGGGCAGGAAGCCCTCGCCCGGAACCACGAACCCACCCTCGCCCTGAATAGGTTCGATGAGCACGCACGCGACGTTCTCGGCGCCGACCTGCTTGTCGATCATGGTCGTCACCTCGACGGCCGCCTCTGGCCCACAGTTCTCCGGGCCGGTCGGCCACCGGTACGGGTAGGCCATCGGCATCCGGTAGACCTCGGGGGCAAACGGTCCGAACCGGTGTTTGTACGGCATGCTCTTCGCCGTCAGCGCCATGGTCAGATTGGTCCGGCCGTGGTAGGCGTGGTCGAAAGCCACAACGGCCGGCCGACCGGTGTGCGACCGGGCGATCTTCACGGCGTTCTCCACGGCTTCTGCCCCGGAGTTGAACAAGGCGGAGCGCTTGTCGTGGTCGCCGGGGGTGAGGCTGGCGAGCTTCTCGCAGACTTCTACGTAGCCCTCGTATGGCGTGATCATGAAACAGGTGTGGGTGAACTGACCGACCTGATCGCGGACTCCGCCAACTACCTCGTCGGCGGCGTTTCCGACGCTGACAACAGCAATCCCGGACCCGAAGTCGATCAGTGAGTTGCCGTCGACGTCGACCAAGACACCGCCGCCGGCGCGCTCGATGAAGACCGGCAACATGGTCGAGACAGCCCGCGACACCGCTTTCGCGCGCCGTGCCAACAACGCAGCCGAGTGTGGTCCGGGGATCTTGGTGACCAGTCGCCGCTCTTGCGGCAATGCGGGGCCACCCGACGGTTCAGAGCTCACGTCGACCTCCTCGGGGCACAATGCGGCGAGCGCGTCATGGCGGCCGGGTTCGAACGGCCGTGCTCAAAGGACTCTAGGTCTGTGCGGCGAGCTCGAAACATGGCACCGTAGGACAGTTCGGCAAGCTGACTTCGACACTGTGTCGAGGAATGATGCCTGTCACGCTTTCTGCCCTGCTTCGTCAGCCTTCGCTTGGACTGACGGCTCTCACTGACCGCGAGGCGCTCGACCGTGAGATCTCCTGGGTGCACGCGAGCGAACTGCTCGATCCCACCCCCTATCTCGATGGTGGTGAGCTGCTGCTCTCCGTCGGGATGTGGCTCAGTCCGGGTTCGGGGGTACGGAAGGCCGGCCAGGCGAGTGTTGCGGCATACGTGGATCGCCTGGTCCGAGCGGGAGTCACGGGGCTGGGCTTTGGTGTCGGGCTGACCCATGCGGAGGTGCCGGGAGCGTTGATCGATGCGGCCTCGGCACGCGAGCTCCCTCTTCTCTCGGTGCCGAAGACGACACCGTTCATTGCCATCGGTCGGGTGGTGTGGGAGGCGATGGCGGCCGACCACAACGCGGAGTTGATGCACACTTTCCAGGCGCAGCAGGAGCTCACTCGCGCCGCCATCGCAGCAGGCCCCGGCGGAGTGGTCCGACGTCTTGCCGAGCGGCTCGACGGGTGGGCAGTGCTGCTCGATGCCGCCGGATCGGTCGTCCACGCCTCCCCAGCTGGAGCCGCCGGGCAGGCGCCATGGCTGGCGCAGGAGCTGGAACGTCTTCGTGATGTCGCCACGCCGGTGAGTACGACGCTGTCCGTTGACGGCGACCAGATCGTCGTCCAATCGCTCCGGCCTGAGCGTCGCACCCGTGGCTTCCTCGCGATCGGTATCCCGTCGCGTCCCACCACCGAGCAGCGCAATGTGCTCAACACGGCCGTGTCGCTGTTGACGCTCGTGCTCGCCCAGGCGGGTGCCCTCAGGACCGCGGAAGACGACCTCCGGACGGCGATCTTCGATCTGCTGGTCAACGGTGACCTGAACCGGGCCGAGCGGCTCGCCACGGATATGTGGGGCGGCCTGCCATCAGAGCCTGTGCGGATCGCGCTTGTCGCTGGAGCGGCCGCTGCCCTTGATGACCTCACCGACGTCCTGGACGCCGCGGCCGCATCGTCGACGGAGCGACTGTTCTTCGCGACGGTCGCTGACCGGGTGGCGGCCGTCTATCCGGCGGCTGCCCGGATACGGGAGCAGGTCCTTGTAGCGGCCAGTGCTTCGGAGTCGCTCACGGTCGGCGAGTCGACGGAGGCGGGGCTGGCAGAACTCGCTGGGGCGCACCGTGAGGCTGAACAGGCGCTGCGCATCGGCATCCGTCACCACCGTCGCCATACCCAGTTCGCGGATATCGGGGCCTCGGCCATTCTGGAGTTGCTGGCGACGCCACAGGCTGCGGCGTTCGCCGCGTCGCTGCTTCGTCCGCTGACTGAGCACGACTCCACCGGGCGGGGCGATCTGGTCAGGTCGCTGGGCGTCTGGCTCGATCACAACGGACAGTGGGATGCCGCGGCCGCGGCGCTCGGAGTTCACCGTCATACGTTGCGGCATCGGATTCGCCGCGTCTGCGAGTTACTGGGCCGGGACCTGGACGTTGCTGCCGTACGGGTGGAGCTTTGGACCGCCATCCAGCTACTCGACGGTACCCGGAGCCGGTGGCGAGGGCTTCCGACCGCGCGGTGACAGGGTCACTGCGGCTCGTCCAGAACCAGGGCAGGGGTGTCTTTGCGAAGTGTCTCGCCGCGGAAGAACGCCGGTTCCCTGACCTGCTGCCAGAACATCAACGCCACGCCCGCAATGATCAGGCCGAGCCCGAGGATCAGCACCAGCCCGACGCCGCCAATGCTCGCGCCGCTGCCATAGTCGGGCGACGCGCTGTCGCGCAGCGTCACCACGAACACGGCCAGCAGCCCGAGGCCTCCGAGCAGCGGGAACAGCAGTTTGAACACGACACTCGGGAAGTCGAGGAACAGCTCATTGCGGAAATACCAGATGCAGGCGAATGCGGTCAGGCCGTAGTAGAAGCAGATCATGATGCCGAGCGAGTAGATGGTGTCGGTGAGGACGTTCTCGCTGAGGAACGTGAGAATCGCATAGAACAGGCCCGAGCCGATCGCGGCCGCGACCGTTGCGTAGGACGGGGTGCGGTGCTCCGGATGCACCGTCGCGAACTTCTTCGGGAATGCCCCGTAGGTCCCCATCGCCAGCATGGTGCGCGAGGCCGGCAGGAACGTCGTGGTCAGACTTGCGGCACTCGAGGCCAAGACTGCCAGGAAGAGGAACAGGTCCAGCGGACTTCCCATGACCGGTTCGGCCAGCGCGCCGAACACGTTGTCGGAGATCTCCTCGTTGCCCAGCCCGAGTCCTTCGGTTCCCACACCCGCGTACATCTCGGTGGCAATTGCCACGATCAAGTACGTCAGCAAGATCGACAACACACACAGCAGCGCCGCACGACCGGGAGTCTTCTCCGCCTCCTTCGACTCCTCGTTGACGGTCAGGGCTGTGTCCCACCCCCAGAACGCGAAGATCGAACCGGACAGGCCGGCGATGAACGCCGACAGGGTAAGCCCGGACGGGCTGAACCAGTCCCAGCTGAACGGCACCCCGGTTGCCGAATCGCCGGACTTGACCAGCGCCAACACCGCGAACACAGCGAGCACGGCCAGCTGGAAGCCCACCAGCACGTACTGGACGCGCTCGGTGGTGGTGATCCCCCGGTAGGACACCCAACACGCGATCGCCAGGAAAATCAGGCAGGTGATCACATTGATCCACTTTGTCTCCCACAGCGCACCGACGTCGTCGTTGCCCATGACCTCGCCGAGGAACTGGTAGAAGAACTGCACGGCGACGCCAGTGAGGTTCGACAGCACGATCACTGTGGCAAGCACGGCCGCCCAGCCGCCGAGCCAGCCGATGTGCGGGCCGAAGGCCTTCGTCGTCCAGGTGAACGACGTGCCGCAGTCCGGCGCGACCTTGTTCAGCTCCCGGTAGGCATACGCCGCGAAGAACATCGGCAAGAACCCGGCGATGATGACGACCGGCATCTTCGCGCCCGCTTCGGCCACCAGGATCCCGATGGTCGCCGTCAGCGCATACGCAGGCGCAACCGAGGAGATGCCCAGCACGGTTCCGCCGAGCAAGCCGACCGCGTTGTGCGAGAGGCCCTTGTCCTGAAGATCAGCCTCGATCTGGTGGTGCGGGTCGTGCGCCTCGATCTCCGTGAGGACCTCGCAGAGTCGCAGCCGCTCTTGTGATCACCCTAGGACGTCGCCCGCCCGTGGAGAAGGGTCGGCGGGATGTCGTTCCAACTCCCACCCTGTCGTCGAAATGCGATGCCGGACAGCATCTCCAGCACCACCCGGTTGGCCAGGAATGCCGTCACATCCGATGTGTCGAACGGCGGGGACACCTCGACCACGTCCATACCGACCACCGGCAGCTCCACGGCTATACGCCGAACGGTGTCGAGCAGCTCACGTGGGGAGAACCCGCCCGGCTCGGGGGTGCCGGTGCCGGGCGCCGATCCGGGGTCGGTGACGTCGATGTCCACCGACACGAAAACCCCGTCGCAGTCGTCGGTCGCGATCGCGAACGCCTCTTCCAGGCAGGCCCCAAGGCCGCGCTTGACGATCTCGTGCATCTCGAACGAGCGCATGCGCTGTTCGGCCATCCAGTCGAGAGTCTCGGGCTCCGGCCAGTACCCGCGTAGCCCCAGCTGCAGGAACCGATCTCCGCGGCACGCGCCGGACTCGATCAGCCGCCGCATCGGCAGGCCGTGCCCGATGAGGGACCCGAACTGGAAATCTCCGGTGTCCGCGTGGGCGTCGAAATGGATCAGCGAGATCCGCCCCCATCCCAAGGCGCGGGCGACACCTGTCATGTCCGGCCACGTAATCGTGTGGTCGCCGCCCAGGATCACCGGGATTGCCCCGGCATCGGCGACGCGCTGCACGGCGGTCTCGAGCTGATCCAGCGGCTGCCGCGCTTCTACGCCAGGCATCTCGACGTCGCCGGCGTCGACAACGGTCAGGTCCTTCAACGGATCGACCCGCAGGGCGAGGTGGGGGCGGGAGGCGTCGTGCGGCAGGTAATCGGTAATCCTGATCGCCTGTGGGCCGAACCGGGCTCCCGGACGGTAGGACGTGCCTGCGTCGTAAGGCGCGCCGATCACCACAACGTCGGCGTCGCGCAATCCGGTCGCGTCCTCGAGATCGCAACGCTCGACACCGAGATACGTCACATCCGGTCCGTACATTCCGCCGTACCGCGCCATGGTCGTACTGTGCCACTTTCGCCGCAGCACAGCGGATGTGCACGATGGACAGCCGGGGTGGGGGAGCGGGACCGCGTGGCCTGTTGTCATGACCTGCGATGGGCTCTACGGTGCCGCCCATGCACAGCGTGGACGCTACGACCGAGCAGATGATCCGCTCCGTCCTCGCCTACGCCGAAAACCGGCTGCGGCTGGACCCGGTACCGCTGGACGAGGGGTCACGCGACCCAGCCGCCCTCGATGCCGTCACCGAGGGCTTGCTCTCCGAGAACGGCACCAATCCGGACCAGGTCCTCGGCGTCTACACCTCGATGCTCGCTCCCGCGGTGATCTCTGCAGACAGCCCACGGTTCCTAGGCTTCATCCCGGCCGCGCCCACCAAGGCGTCGCTGCTGTTCGACATGCTCATCTCGTGCGCCTCGATTCAGGGCATCTCCTGGCTGGAAGCCGCAGGCGCGATTCATGCCGAGAACCAGGTGCTCAGGCTGATCGCGGACCGGGCGGGGCTGCCCGATTCGGCGGGTGGATGCTTCGTCTCCGGTGGGTCCGCTGGCAACCTGTCGGCGCTCGTCGTTGCGCGGGAGATGGCCAAGAGCAGGAACAGTCCCGGCGGCACACAACGGTGGCGCGTGGCCGTCGGGTCTGACGCCCACTCCTCGATCGTCAACACACTGCGTATCGTCGAGATGGACGCGCTGACCGTTGAAACCGATGATCATCGGCTGACCGGTGAAGCGCTCCGGAAAGCCATCGAGGACGACGGAGATCCCTCGTCGCTCGCCGCGGTCGTCGCGACGTCAGGCACGACGAACGCGGGGATCGTCGATGATCTCGCCGGGGCGGCCGCGGTCGCACGGGATCACGGTTTGTGGTTCCACGTTGACGGCGCCTACGGCGGCGCCGGGCTGTTCGCCCCCAGCGTCCGGCACAAGTACGACGGCATCGAGCACGCCGACTCGTTCGTCCTCGACCCGCACAAGTGGTTGTTCGCGCCGTTCGACTGTGCGGCTCTGCTCTACCGCGATCCGTCGCTCGCGCGCTCGGTGCACACCCAGGACGCGTCCTACCTCGACGTCATCCACGACAAGCCGACCGAGTGGAACCCGACCGATTATGCCTACCACTTGACCAGGCGCGCACGTGGGATGCCGTTGTGGTTCTCGCTGGCTGTAAACGGCGTGGCGGCGTACACAGAGGCGATCGAGACCGCGATCCGGTTGGCTCGCGAGACCGCCGACGAGATCCGGTCCCGGCCCAACCTCGAACTGATCCGCGAACCCGATCTCGGCGTAATCCTCTTCCGGCGAAAGGGCTGGAACACCGCCGACTACATGGCGTGGGCCGACCAGCTGCTTGCCGACCAGGTGGCTTTCATCCCGCCATCGGCCTGGGAGGGCGAGACCATCGGACGGTTCGCGTTCCTGCACCCGCACACGACCATGGACCTGGTGAGGGAAATCCTCGACCGCCTTGCCTGAGGTCAGGACGTGACGTCCTTGGTGGTGAAGCGCGCCCAGGCGAGAGTGCCGAACACGGCGAGGTAGACCGCCTGCGTGAGCAGACCGGTGCTGACGTCGTCGAAGGCCATCGGGTCACGCATGAGATCGCCGACCGCGAGCCACCAGTGCGTGTAGAGGTACTCGTGGATCACCTGGACCTGAGGAATCGTGTCGACAATCTGGGCGATCACTGTCAGCGTCGCCGTGGCCGCCATGGCACCCATCGGCACTTCGGTCAGCGTGGAGAAAAAGAGTCCGATTGCGCCGACGGTCGCAAGCATCGCCGCGATGTACACGGTGAACAACGCCGCTCGGGACAACGCCTCACCGAAGCTGACGGTAGTGCCGGACAGCAGCACCACGTCGCCGCCTGGGAACAAAATGAGGCCGGTCAGGATGCCGACCCCGACGACGGTCGTCGCGCAGGCCAGCGCGAACGCGACGACTCCGACGTACTTGACCAGGAGCAGCCGCGTTCGGCCGGCGGGGACGACCAGGATGTTTCGGAGCGTGCCGGTACTGGCCTCACCAGCGACGGCTTCACCGGAGACCACCGACACCGCCAGCGGCAGGAACAGGGGAAGCGCCACCAGCACCGACGCCAGGCCGAGGAACAACCCGTTCTGGGTGACCTGCGCGAAGAACGGTGGACCTTCGCCCGGCGAAGGCCCGGCTGCGTTGATGGCCAAGCCCAACAGGATTGGTCCGGTCGACAGCACGGCCAACATCGCCAGGTTGCGCCGACGGCGGAACACCAGCCGCAACTCCGAGCGCAGCAGCCGCGTGCTGATCCGTCGCGCCGGACGTGCGGAGGCCGACGCAGGCAGGGGCAGGGCCAGGTCACTCGTCGACATCGAAGCCCTCTCCGGTGAGCCCCACGAACATCTCCTCTAGGTCCGGCTTCTCCACGGCGATCTGACGGACGGGGACGCCTGCCTTGACCAGGGCCTCGGTGAGGTCTTCGCTGGCGGTCGCTCCCAGGTCGGCCACGACGCCGTGGCCGAGGATCTCGGGCTCGCCCGTCCCGGCACGGCGAAGCACATCGGCCGCAGCGGCGGGTTCTGGGGTGTCGACCCGCACCCGGCTGGCGGAAGCCGCCCGTAACTCGCCAAGGGATCCGGAGAACACCAGCCGCCCGTGGCTCATCACGCCGACGTGGCTGCACACCTGCTCGACCTCAGGGAGGAGGTGTGAGGACAGGAACACGGTCGTGCCGCTGGCGCCGACGTCGCGGATGATCGCGCGCACCTCGCGCGTGCCCTGCGGATCGAGGCCGTTAGTCGGCTCGTCCAGCACCAGCAGTTCACGCGGTTTCAGCAACGCAGCCGCAAGACCGAGCCGCTGCCGCATCCCCATCGAGTAGGCGCGGTAGCGCTTGCCCGCGGCAGCGGCGAGGCCAACCCGGTCGAGCGCGTCCGCGACCCTCCTCCGGGTTCCCGACGCAGTGGCGGTGCGATCCGCTGCATCAAGGCGCAAGAGGTTGTCGCGTCCGGACAGGTACGGATGGAAGGCAGGCCCTTCAACCAGAGCACCCACCAGCGGGAGCGTCAGGGCGGCTCCCTTCGGCATGGGCTGGCCGAGCACCTCCATGGTCCCTTCGGTTGCGCCGACCAGCCCGAGCAGCATCCGGATCGTCGTGGTCTTGCCCGACCCGTTGGGGCCGAGGAACCCGAAGACAGTGTCCATCGGCACTTCGAGGTCGAGTGAGTCCACAGCGGCCTGGCGGCCGAAACGCTTGGTGAGGCCGTAGGTCCTGATCGCCGCGGCTCTGGTCGACTGGGTACCGCCGCCGTCCGGAGTTGTGCGCCGAACGGTGTCGACATCGGTCACGACGCCAGGCCCGCGGCGACTTCGGTGAGAACGTCCGGTTCGACGGCCCCGACGAGCAGGCGGCCGTCGTCAAGCAACAGCACCGACAGCAGCTCGGTCTCGAGTAGCCGGCCCGATCCGTAGGGACCGCTGACGGCCGACGCCCCGCCCAACAGAGCCTCGAGAACGCCGTCCTCGTCCGGCGCCGGCAGCGTCACCTCAGGCACTACGAGCACCGCCGTCCAGCCGTCGCCGACAACGGTCGGTCGCGGCCGGACGTTATCGGCGTTGATGCCAGGGGGCTCGTCGCCCTTGTGCGCTTCCATCGCCGTCAGATCCAACTCGTCGAGGGTCGCGCCCGGCGGGGGGTTGAAGCGGTAGACGTCGGCAGCCGGTTCACCGAAGGTCACCGACGTGAAGCCGACCTCGAATGCCGGCTCGTCCGCACCGGTGGAGTTGACCTCGACCCGAAGCGGCATCGACGTTTCGCCGTCGACGGCGAGGCGGACGTTCTCGATCAACGATCGGTCATCCCGTGGCGTCACGACGAGCTCGTAGGCTGCCCGACCGGCCACTTCCGCAGTCCCGTCGACGGCAACCTCGGTGCTCGGGTCGATCGCGGCCAGTAGCGCTTCGGCCGCCTCATCGGGACTCATCCCCACGCCTGCGGTGCCGGGACCCGTGCCCTCATGCGGTGGTAGGACGGCGTGTTGCGCGGTGTTCGTCCTGCTCGACCAGACCCAGACCTCCGCTCCGTCGCGGATGACATTGGTCTCGTCTAGCTCGTCCATCACGGCCACGCGGGTCAGCTCCGGTGACGAGTACCAGATCCGGGCGGTGTGCGATCCGGTCAGCAAAGCCACCGGACCGGCCACCGCTGCCGCGGAGTACGGCAGCTCCGGCAGGCCGAGGCGTGCGGTCTGAACGACGGTGCCCGAGAACGGTTGGTCGGAGTCCGTGACGTCCACCAGCAGTTCCGCGGCTGTCTTCTCCGGCAGATCCGGCGCGGATGCGCCCGCAACCGCAGCGACGCCGATGGCGGCTGCCACCGCGGTGACGGTCGCAATCGGTATGGCCCATCGGGACCGCAGCATGGACGCCATCGTCATTCCCCTTCCAGGTACCTCGCCCTCCCACTGTGTTCCATCGACGCTGTGAGAACGCTGAGAGAAGAGTGATCATGTCGACGTTGCCACCTCGACGGGTGCGTATTCGACATGATCACCGGAGGGCGACGGACCGGTGCGCGGCCGCCGACAGCCTCGGGGAGACTGGAGGCGTGCGGGTGCTCGTCGTCGAGGACGAGGTCCGGCTCGCGCAGGCGCTGCAACGTGGCCTGCGAGCCGAGGGCTTCGCGGTGGACCTCGCTCATGACGGTGCGGACGGCCTCCATCGCGCCAGGGAAACGAGCTACGACGTGGTCGTCCTCGACGTCATGTTGCCCAAGCTGTCCGGATACCGCGTATGCCGGGCCCTCCGCGCGGAACAGAACTGGGTGCCGGTGCTCATGCTTTCGGCCAAGGACGGCGAATACGACCAGGCCGACGGTTTGGACGTCGGCGCCGACGACTACCTGACCAAGCCCTTCTCCTACGTGGTCCTGGTCGCTCGGCTGCGGGCCTTGCTGCGGCGCAGCCCACCGGCCCGGCCGGCGGTGTACGAAGCAGGGGACTTGTCCCTCGACCCGGCCGGGCACACCGCCCGGCGCGGCGGCGAGGAGGTGGCACTGACGCCGCGCGAGTTCGCCCTGCTCGAGTTGTTCATGCGGCATCCGGACCAGGTGCTGTCGAAGACGGAGATCCTCGAGCACGTATGGGACGCCCACTACGACGGCGACCCGAACGTCGTCGAGGTATACGTCGGGTACCTGCGCCGCAAGATCGACGCACCGTTCGGGCGCCGGGCCCTGCAGACCGTTCGCGGCGCCGGCTACCGCCTGGCCGGCGACGGTGGCTGACCCGAACCGCCGCTGGCCGGCGGTGAGCCTGCGCGCGAGGCTCACCGTCGTCGCGACGCTGTTGGTCGCCGTGGCCTTGCTGGCCGGAACGGTGCTGTTGCTGGTCGCCCTGCACCGGTCGTTGATCGCCGCGCTGGACGAGACTGCGCGTCAGCGGGCCCGAGACGTCGTGGCGTTGGTCGACAGCGGACAGCTGCCGGACCCGATCCCGGTCGCAGCCGGGACGCCGCTGGTGCAGGTCGTCGATGCCGACGATCGCGTGGTCGCTGCCTCGGCGGGTGGCGATCGGCTGGTTCCGATCTTGTTGCCCGACGACGTGGCGGCAGTGCGAGATGGCGCCGTACGTACGATTGGCGGCTCCCGGCTCGGGCTGTCCGGCGAGCTTCGCGTCATCGGCGAACCTGCGGACGCCGAAGAACCGCAGACCGTACTCGTCGCGATGTCGGTCGCCGAGGTCGAGGGCAGTCTGCAGGTCGTGCGGACGGCGATGATCGTCGGTGCTCCGCTTCTGGTCGGCGGGTTCGCCATGGTCTGCTGGCTGCTCGTCGGATCCGCCCTCCGACCAGTGGCTGCCTTACGGCGAGGGGCCGAGGACATCACGACGACACGTCAGGCAGGTCGGCTACCCGTGCCAGACGCCGACGACGAAGTGCGTCGGCTCGCATTGACTCTGAACGACATGCTGGAGCGGCTCGAGCGCTCGAGCGCCCGCCAGCGCTCCTTCGTGGCCGACGCGGCACACGAGTTGCGCAGCCCGCTGACCGCGATCCGGACCCAGCTGGAAGTCGCCCGCGCGCATCCTCAGCAGGCTGATTGGCCCCAGGTGTCGACCGATGCCCTCGCCGATGTGGAGCGACTTTCCCGACTGGTCGACGACTTGCTGGTGCTCGCCCAGTTGGAGGACGGTGCAGTGCGGCCGCCGGTCGAAGCAGTCGATCTGGCGCACGTGGCCGACAAGATCGTCGCGCGGACCGTCGCTGCTGTGTCACTACGCCGGGAGGGAGACGACGAGGTCATCGTGCACGCGGACGTCGACGCCGTGCAGCGGGTCGTGACAAACCTCGTCGACAACGCCGTCCGGTACGCCGCGACCACCGTCACCGTCGACGTCCGTGACGGTGCCGGAGGTGGCGCCGTCGTCAGCGTGGCCGACGACGGCCCCGGCATCCCAGCGGAACAGCGCGAGCACGTATTCGAGCGCTTCACTCGTCTCGACCACGCCCGCAGCCGCGACGCCGGAGGCGCCGGGCTTGGCCTGGCCATCGTTCGAGAGCTCGTCCGCGCCCAAGGCGGAGAGGTATCGCTGGAGGACAACGCACCCGGGCTGCGCGCCGTTGTCCGCCTGCCAGAGACTCCCACGCGTGGCGATGGTTGACGGGCTGGTGATCTTCGCGGGACCGTCGTCCGTGTGAAGGAGGACCCCACCTGTCCCCGGTGCGGCGGTGCCCTTCGCTCGCCGGGGCTGTGGTCGAGCAGGTGGACGTGCCCGATCCACGGCGAGGTCTTTCCGCTGCATCCGGTAACGGTGCCGAGCGCGCGGCTCGCGCGTCAGCTGGGAGAGCGGTCGGCTGTCCCGCTTTGGCTGCCGTGGCCCATGCAACGCGGATGGGTCGTCGGCGCAATCATCCACGCCGGTGATGACATGTCCGGAGTTCACGCGACTGGCGTCGTCGTCAGCGGGCCCAACCCGATGGGCGGCGCAGCCGACCTGTTGCTCGTCGCGGAGGAGCAGGGCGTGGGACTCGGTGCGCGGTTCGCGGGCGTGGAGGGAGGCGATCCCGGCGACGCCGTGGAGCAGGAGCCGCACGCACGACTCGAGTTCGAGAGCCGGCCGGTGCCGCTGTGGTGGGTCGACTCACCCGCCGACCGCGCCGTCTACGTCGGTCAGTGGAGTGGGCGTTGGCTGTGGGTGATTCTGCGCCCCCAGAGCGCCGGCATACTGCTGATCGAGGACCTCCCGGTGGCCGACCTGCGCACCCTCGGCCACGAGGCAGATCTCCTGCCGTACGGGACGCCGCCGCCCTGGCTGACCGCATAGACCGTCGGGTCCGCTCTACGATCGCTCTCGTCTGTCTTCGACCCACCTTCGGGGGCCGCTGTCCGTGCGCATCGACCTGCACGCTCACAGCAACGTCTCCGACGGCACCGATCGCCCGGACGAGCTGGTCCGCCGTGCCGGTGCCGCAGCGCTGGACGTCGTGGCCCTCACCGACCATGACACCGTCGACGGTTGGCCGGCGGCCCGAGGCGCAGCTGGGCCCGAGAACGTGCTCGTCGTGCCGGGTGTCGAGATTTCGACGCGGCTGCGCGGGGCTGGTGTCCACGTCCTCGGCTATCTGCTCGACCCGGCCTATCCGCCACTTGCCGACGAGCTCGCCCGGGTGCGCGGAGGCCGCGCGAACCGGTTGACGGAGATGACCCTGCTGCTCACCAAGGCGGGGATGCCCGTCGATGTGGCGGACGTGCTGGCGGTGGCTGGCACCGCGTCGTCGATAGGCCGGCCACACGTCGCCGACGCGCTGGTGGCGAAGGGTTACGTCGCCGACCGAGCCGAGGCGTTCACCCGACTACTCTTCGACGGCGGACCGGCCTACGTCCCCAGGTACGCGCCGACGACCGAAGCGGCCGTGCGGCTGGTGCGGGATGCAGGGGGCGTTACGGTGCTCGCCCACCCGTGGGGCCGCGGATCGCGACGCGTGCTCGATTCGCCGACGATCGCCGCCCTGGCGGAGAACGGTCTGGCCGGGATCGAGGTCGACCACGAGGACCACGATCTTGCGGATCGGGCCGCTCTGCGGCAGATCGCGCGCACCCATGGCCTGGTGGTCACCGGATCGAGCGACTACCACGGCGCGGGCAAGGTTGGGCACACCCTCGGCGTCAACACCACCGACCCAGTCGAGTTCGAGCGGCTGCTGGATCTGGCTCACGCTGCTGCTGCCGTGGCCGGCCGGGACGTCCCGCAGATCGGTGTGGCATGAACTGGCAGCTGTTCGTCGAGGGCTTCGTGACGCTCTTCGTGATCATGGATCCGCCCGGCACCATCCCGCTCTTCCTGGCGTTGACGGCCAACCTCCGTCCCGGCGAGCGCCGACGGGCAGCCTGGCAGGCCGTGGCGGTGTCGTTCGCCGTGATCGTCGCCTTTGCTCTGTTCGGTCAGGCCATTCTCAACTACCTGAACATCAGCCTGGCTGCCTTGCAGGGCGCCGGTGGATTGTTGCTCCTGCTGGTCGCGCTGGAACTGCTCACGGGCAAGCTCGACGATCCCCAGACTTCCCAGGGTGGCAACATCGCGATGGTCCCGCTCGGCACCCCTTTGCTGGCCGGGCCGGGCGCTATCGTCGCGACGATGGTGTTCGTGCAGGGCTCCGACGACCTGCCCGATTTCCTCGCCATCGGCCTTGCCATCGTGGCCGTGCATCTTGTGATGTGGGCCTTCATGCGGTACAGCGTCGTGATCCGACGGCTGCTCAAGGACTCAGGGATCCTGCTCGTGTCACGGATCGCGGGCCTGTTGCTCGCCGCCATCGCAGTCCAACTCGTCGCCGAGGCCGTTCGGGCGTTCGTCGAGGGCTGAGTGCCGCGGGTGTCCGCGCGAGTGACCATAGAGGGATGAGCGAAGACAATGCTCGTCCTGACGCGCCGGAGCGTGCGCGCCTCGCCGAGTTGTGGCCCTACGTCCGCGACCACACCGGGGTGCTCGGTGCCATCGCGGTGATCTCGCTGGTGGCGACGGCCCTGGCGCTGATCCAGCCGCTGACCCTGCAACGGGTGATCGACGACGTCGGCAGCGGGCGACCGCTGACCCCGGCGATCACCCTGCTCGTCGTCGTCACGTTGAGTGAGGCCCTCTTCTCAGCTCTGCAGTCGTATCTGCTGCAACGCACGGCCGAAGGCGTTGTGCTCGGTGCTCGGCGGAGCCTGGTGGCTCATCTGCTCCGCTTGCCGGTGGCCGAGTACGACCGCCGCCGGATCGGCGACCTGATCTCTCGTGTCGGTTCAGACACCACACTGTTGCGGGCCGTCGTCACGTCAGGCTTGTTCGACATCGTCTCCTCCGTCCTGATGTTCGTCGGTGCGGTCGCGCTGATGGCGTACGTCGACATCTCGCTACTGCTCATTACCTTGACCGCCGTCGTGGTGGGAGCGGTCGCGGTAATGGGCCTGGGAGGTGCGATCCGCCGGGCCAGTAAGCGGGCTCAGTCCAGCGTCGGCGACATGACGGCGTCAGTCGAGCGTGCTCTGGGCGCGATCCGCACAATCCGAGCGGCTGGTGCGACCCAGCGAGAGACCGACCTGGTCGGAAACGCCGCGGCATCGGCGTACCGCGCCGGTGTCGACATGGCGAAGCTCAGCGCACTGGTCCAGCCGATCATGTCGCTGTGCATTCAAGGCGCGTTCATCTTGGTGCTGGGGTACGGCGGGTACCAGGTGGCAACCGGCGAGATGACTCTCGGGACCTGGTGGCGTTCCTGCTCTACCTGTTCATGCTGGTGATGCCGCTCGCTCGGGCGGTGCACGCGTTCACGACGTTGCAGGCTGGTCTCGGTGCGCTCGACCGGATGCAGGAGGTCATGCGGATCCCGACGGAGGAAGCCGACGAGGTTTCGCTGCCTCCAGCTTCGGCAATCAACGCACCTGGATCCGGTGCCATGCTCGAGCTGGCCGACGTGAGCTTCGCCTACGACGGTGGGCCGGCTGTGCTCGACCAGGTCAGCTTCGCGGTCGAGCGCGGCTCCCGCACCGCGATCGTCGGCCCCTCGGGAGCGGGCAAGTCGACGACGCTCGCGCTGGTCGAACGCTTCTACGAGCCATCGTCCGGCACGGTCCGCCTCGACGGTGTCGACGTCTCGACGCTTCCGCGTGACGACGTGCGCCGGCGCATCGCCTACGTCGAGCAGGAGGCGCCGGTGCTGGCCGGCTCGATCGCGGACAACCTCCGGCTGGCCGCCCCCGATGCAACTGACGACGAGCTGATAGACGTACTCGATGAGGTCGGGTTGTCGGACTTGGTCGAGCGGACCGACCGCGGCCTGGATGTGCTGGTCGGCGACGATGGCGTCCTGCTCTCGGGCGGACAGCGTCAGCGGCTCGCCTGGGCGCGGGCCTTTCTTGCCAGCCCTGACCTTCTCCTGCTGGACGAGCCGACGTCGAGTGTCGACTCGCGGACCGAGCAGGTTCTGCAAGACGCTCTACGCGCAACGGCGCGCGACCGAACGGTTCTTGTCGTCGCGCACCGGCTCGCGACGGTCGCGGACTCGGACCGGATCGTCGTCCTCGACGGTGGCCGGATCACTGCCGTCGGCACGCATGACGAGCTGCTCGCGTCGTCTCCCCTGTACCGGGAGCTCGCGACGCACCAGCTGCTGGTCGAGTCGTAGGACGCGGGAATGGTCCGGTCCGGCCACCACCAGGCGAATGCGTACATCACCAGGCCTGCATGCCTGGTGATGTATAGGCAGGCATAGTGAACGTGGTCATTCCGGGCGGAGGCGGGAGGTCGCGGCGTCCACGCCGGTCCAGAACCGATACAGGACGGCGACGGTCTGTTCCGGCTGCTCGGCGGCGGGTGAGTGGCCGGCACCTTCGATGACCGCGACGGCCGCGCCCAGCCGGGTCGCCATGCCGCGCTGCTCGTCGATCGGCCAGCCGTCGTCGTCGGCGCCGAAGGCGACCAAGACCGGCACACCAGTCGCCGCAAGCGAATCCACGACGTCCTCGGCAGTCGTGAGGTGCAATGTCATGGCGCGGATCGACAGCGGATGGTTGGCGAGAAACCGGGTCTGCATGAACCGCTCGATCTCCGGGGGCGGTTCGGCCATGCCCTGTGATCGCTCGTAGGCCCGCTTGGCTGCCCATGTCGCCGGCAGTCCGATCGCCGGGATGGCATGGGCCATTCCCCGCAGCAGATCGTGTGAATCGGCCCGCGCAGGGCCGGGACCGGAGCCCAGCAAGGTGAGTGACGCCACAGCGTCGGGTTCGGCGATGGCGACCCGGCGCGCGACGATCCCGCCGAACGAGTGCCCGACCAAGTGAACGGGCCCGCCGATCTCGTGGATGAGCTGCACCAGATCCGTGCTGAAGGCCGGCAGTGTGTAATCGTCAGCGCGTGCGGTGCCCGCAGTTTCGTACTGCCCCTTCTGGTCGAGTGCGACCACGCGGTAACCGGCATCCGCGAGTGGGGCGAGTATCGCGACGAAGTCCTCCTTGCTGCCGGTCCAGCCCGGGACGAACACTGCGCTGGGGCCCGACGAGCCCGCCTCCAGCACGGCGAACTCGGCCCGATCGGTACGGACTCGGGCACTGCGCACGCCGTTGGGGAGGTCGAGAAAAGGGGGTGCGCTCACCCCGCCACGGTACTAACCGTGATGGGTGTCCGACGAACGCGTACGCTACTTGTCGATCATGAGCGAGCGTCGGATACCAGTGCTCAACGGCGAACGTCGTCCGATCGGCCGGCTCGTATCCCGCGGGCGGTACATGGTGCGTCGCTTGATGGTGACGCTGGCACTGGGGACCGTCGTCGTTGCGCTGGCCAATCTCGTTGGGCGCCCTAACGGAGGACGGCGACGCGCGTGCCGCTCACGCCGATCCCGAGACGGCCCGCGTCACCACCTTGTCGTTCGATGCGCCGGCTCAGCCAACTCGAGAGACACGGCCTGCTACGCCAACGACGACACCGGCGACCGTAAAGACCACTCCACCGGCCAAGGCGAGACCATCGGCTGCGGAGCTCTTGCCCGATGACAGCGGCGCGGGGAAGCGGGTGGTCTTCGACATATCCGCCCAGCAGGTGTGGCTCGTCGAGGCTGACGATTCGGTGGTGAGGACATACCCGGTGTCCGGAAGCCGGTACGACCAGCTGGACACAGGTACATACGGTGCGTCCGTAACGCTCTGACCTGCGGTTATGCGAGATCACCACAGAAATGCCCCCAGCGTGCCACCGGCACGGCTGCGGCTGTCACTCCGATTGCCGTTCGATCACCTGTGCTAATCTGCGCCAACACGGCAGATAGCAGCCCGCCACGCGGCGGACGACCGGGGCACCGAAGGGTGCCCGCCCGGACTTAGGGACTCCGGGCCGCGTGCCTCTCGACCGGAGGCGCGCCGATGCCCGCGCAACCCGCAATCGCCCCCCGCGCCCGCCAGCTTGTGCCCTTGAGCGTGTTCGCCGAACACGCCGGAGTGTCTCTCGCCACGGTCCGGCGCTGGGCTCGCAATGGCACCTTGCCGGTCTGGCGTGCCGCGCCCACCGGCCGCAAGGCTGGCGCGCTCCGGGCCGATCTCGGCGATCTTGAGCTTGTCATTCGGCGGGAACGTCCCGAGCGGGTCGGCTAGTGACCGGCCGGAGCGCAAGCGTCACGGTCGGCCGACCGCCGCTCCGGGATCGCTGGCGGCGCGTGATCTTCGCGACCCGGAGGGTCAGTCCGGCCGTCGCTCTGACGATGCTGACGTATGCCGAGCACATGCGGGCGGACGGATACGTGAGCGTGAAGCAAACGACGATCATGGCGCGCCGGAACATGAGCGCACGGACCGTGAAAGATCACGTCGCCGCCGCCATCGCGGCCGGGGTGCTCGACGGGGTGTCTCACGGGTACGACGGGCACACGGCGCAGTACCGGGCAGTGCTCCCGAGCCCCCGAGAGGGTGAGCAAAACAAGCACCCTCGGGGTCGAAAATGCTCACCCTCTTCCCGCGCGAGAGGGTGAGCACGTCCCGCACCCCAGTACTTACAGCGAACCCGTTACCCCGGTCACCCGGGCAGCACGCCGAACGTCGGCAGGTGCGCAGTGATGACGCCAACCCGTCCCGTCAGTGCCTGTTCTCGGCTCGCACCGTGCGGGCCGCAGACGACATGCCCAGCGCGTGCCCGGAGAGCCCGACTCGCACCACTGGGGACCATGATCGCGAGAGAGAGCGTGAGCACCCGTGAGCACTGACATCGGACCGGGCTACCTGGCCGATCCTGCCCGCAGTGCCGACCTGGGCGACGGACTGCTAGCGATGGTCGGCGTCAATCTCGACGGCGACGAGTGGCCGTGGGTCATGGTCGCCGGAGCGGAGGACAGCCGGTGCAGTGACGACGTGCCCGCACACGAGCGCACTGGCCGACTGCCCGCCGAGTTCCGGCGACGGCTCGGGTTTGTCTGCCCGGCGATCACCCATGCGGGCACGCCGTGCACGCGGACCGTGGACGGTCCCGGCGAGCAGTGCGCCCAGCACGCCGTTACGCGTCACGCGTCACGTGACGTTACGCGTGAGAGTCACGGGACCGAGCCGCCGGGAACCCGCTCGCCGATCCTGCCGTCGCGGCCGCGTTCGTGCTCGCCATGCGCAACCCGACCGTGCGGCACGTGTGGATGCGTCGGGCACTGCGCGAGTGTGAGCGCCGAGCCTCACTGCCCGATCACGACCGACCCGCGATGCGAGCGGCAGCCGCCATGCTGCGCGAGCAGCTACAGCCCGAGCCGCCGACCTGAGGTGATCCCGCGATGTCGCTGCGACCCGATCCGACCGCTCAGCGCCGAGCCGATGTCGCCGCCTTCCGACGGCTCCCGGCATGATGTCCGGATGCGTCCGGACGAGCTCGCTGGTGTGCTGGCGGACGGGTTCGGGCTCGGGACACCGACCGGGTTGCACCGGGTCGCGCGGGGGGCTATGGGCGCGGTCTGGCGGCTGGCCGTGACCGGCCCGGCGTCGTACGCCGCCAAGGAGCTGTTCTGGTTCGACCCGGGCCAGGACGCGGTCGCGGCCGAGGTGGCGTACGTCGAACGGTGCCGGACGGCGGGCGTCCGGAGCCAGCGCGCGGTGGCCACGCCGTCCGGCCGGTACGTGCTGCCCGCCGACGGGCGCTGGTGGCGGCTGTACGAGTGGATCGACGGCGGTGTGCCGGACCGCACCGATCCCGCGATCGCGTCCTGGATGACCCGGCAGATGGCCCGGATCCACGCGGTCGACGCACCCGGCGGGTACGACGCGGGCCCGCCGGCCGCGGACCGGCTCTGGTACTACCGGGTCGACGCCGACTGGCCGGGGCTGGCGGTCGACGCCCGCCGGGCCGGGGTGTCGTGGGCCGAGCAGCTCGACGCGGCGGTACGGCGGCTGTGCGAGCTGACCGCGCTGGTCAACGCCGGACCGGTCGGCGCGATGGTGCGCTGCCACCGCGACCTGAACGGCGACAACGTGGTGCTCGACCCGGCCGGTGCGCGCTGGCTGGTCGACTGGGACAACTACGGCCCGCTGGAGCCGTGGCGCGAGCTGGGCGCGCTGCTCGTCGAGCACGCGGCTGAACCGGTAGCCCTGTCCGGCCTGGCGGCCACGTACCGGGACGCCGGCGGACCCATTGCTCGGAGCAACGACTTCGTCGCGCCCGCGGGTGGCACGCTGTTCGCGACCGGGCTGGCGATCTGGCTCAACTTCCTCGCCGAACAGGCCCGGACCGTGCTCGACGGCGGGGTGGATGCCGAGCAGGGTGCCTGGTCGGCCGCCCGGGTCGCGGGTCTGATCGGCCCGTTCCCGTCCGTCCCGGAGCTGGACGCGGCCGCCGGCGTCGTACACGCGGCCCTCAGCGGTTCGGGTGCCGTTGACGGGTAGGCGAGCGGCCGAGCGGACAGGCGCGGCGGTGGTGGACGTGAAGGTGTGCGCTGTGGACGACACCTGGTCCGGGCTCAAGCTGGTGCGGCGGCTCCTCGATGGAGTTCATGGTCCGGTTCCACCGCGGCGCTCGCGCCAACATCGGCTTCCACGACATACCGGTCGACACCTCGACCGGCGTCGAGGTACAGACGCTGGCGGAGCTGGGCACGCCGCTGTCAGACGGCTGTATTCGTCAGAACGTCGCCGATGCCGCGGCGCTGTGGGAGTTCGCGCCGGTGGGGACTTCGGTGGTCGTTCTACGTTGACGACGGCGAGCCCGACGCCGACGGGTCACTGGTCGTTGTCCTCGACACCGGAACCCCGGCCCGGCTGCGCTGCCGGGTGCGGCTTCGCCGCGGACGGCGCGACGTCGCGTTCTCGCGGTTGGTGTCCGCGTCGCTCTCTCCGTGCTCCGTCCGGGCCCGCCGTTCCCGTCGGTCATCACCGCTGCGGGCACGGCCCTTGTCCGCACCGCGTCTCGGCCCGTTCCGGCGGCGACCGGTCTCCCCGAGGTCTTCCACCGCCTCGGCCGAGAGCCCGGCACGCGTACGCGCCTGCGCCGGCAGCCGACCGGTTGTGCCGGGCGGGATGCCGAGGTCGTGGAACAGGTGCTCACTGGAGGAGTAGGTCTCGACGGGCTCGTCGTACGGCAGATCGAGAACCTTGTTGATCATCTTCCAGCGTGCGACGTCCTCCCAGTCGACCAGCGTGACGGCGATTCCGGAGGCGCCGGCGCGGCCGGTGCGTCCAATCCGATGCAGGTAGGTCTTCTCGTCCTCCGGACAGGCCACGTTGACGACGTGGGTCACGCCTTCGACGTCGATTCCGCGCGCCGCCACATCGGTGGCCACCAGGACGTCGACCTTCCCGTTGCGGAACGCCCGCAACGCCTGCTCCCGGGCTGCCTGGCCGAGATCGCCGTGGACGGCCGCAGCGGCGAATCCTCGCTCGAGCAGCTCGTCGGCGACGCGCTGCGCCTGCCGCTTGGTTCGGCAGAAGATCATGGTCAGCCCACGACCCTCGGCCTGCAGCAGGCGCGCAATGATCTCGTCCTTGTCCAGCGCGTGCGCGCGGTAGACGAACTGCGCGGTCGCCGGCACCGTTTGGTTCTCTTCCGCCGACTCGGCCCGCACGTTCAGCGGATGCCGCATGTATTGCCGAGCCAGACCGACGACCCCGGCCGGCATCGTTGCGGAGAACAGCATCGTCTGGCGAAGCTCGGGTGTCAGCCCGACGATCTTCTCCACGTCAGGAAGAAAGCCGAGATCGAGCATCTTGTCGGCCTCGTCGAGCACGAGCACCTTGACGTGCCCGAGATCGAGATGACCCTGGTCGGCCAGGTCGAGCAAGCGTCCAGGCGTGCCGACGACGACGTCGACCCCCGTGCGGAGCATTTCCACCTGCGGCTCGTACGCACGACCGCCGTAGACCGTCAGCAGCCGTACCTTCCGGACGGTCGAGGCCGTCCGCAGGTCAGCGGTGACCTGAACGGCGAGCTCACGAGTCGGGACGACCACCAGAGCCTGCGGTTTACCCGGCGCGGCGGCCGGTTCGTAGTCGCGGTCGGCCGGCGCCACGATTCGCTGCAGGAGCGGAAGCCCGAACGCGAAGGTCTTGCCCGTGCCGGTGCGAGCCTGGCCGATGACGTCGCTGCCCATGAGCGCGACCGGCAGGGTCATCTCCTGGATCGGGAAGGGTTCGGTGATGCCGACCCGCTCGAGGGCGTCGGCAATAGGGGGAAGTACTCCGAGGTCTCGGAACGTGGTGCTCAGGCGGCTCGCCTCTTCAGTCGTCGGGTCCCCGAACATTGGCTACCGTCGCGCCACGGGCGGCTCGGATGACCGAGTAGGGCAGGGGCCTCGCCGCGAGGCTGCGTACGTCGGAACCGGTCCGAGGCGGTGCCTGCACTCAGGCACCTGGTTGTTCGTCGGCCAACTATACCGGCTCCGCTGCCGTCCCTGGACCAGCCGCAGCACGGGATAAGGTGCGCGCCATGAGCGAGTCCGGGCCGCCCGCATCTGTGCTGCTGGATGACGCGAACTACCGGGCTGCGGTGGTCGACTTGCTCGGGGTGTTGGGGCTGGGCGAGCTGACCGCGTTCGAGCGGCTGGCCACCGACGCCGAGATGGCGCCGACGATCGGCGACAAGGCGGCCCTCGCCGCGATGGCGGTTGCGGAGTTCCACCACTTCGAGCGGCTGCGGACGCGGCTCGCCGAGCTGGGGGCCGACCCGGACGATGCGATGGCGCCGTTTCGCGAGCCGCTGGACGCCTTCCACGAGCACACGACGCCGGCGGACTGGCTGGAAGGGCTGGTCAAGGCCTACGTCGGTGACGGCATCGCCGCGGACTTCTACCGCGAGGTGGCGGCGTACCTCGACCAGGACACCCGGTCGCTGGTGCTGGAGGTACTGGAAGACACCGGTCACGCCGACTTTGCGGTCGATCGGGTGCGGGCCGCTATCAGGGCCGACCCGCGGGTCGCTGGCCGACTGGCGCTGTGGGGGCGTCGGTTGGTCGGCGAGGCGCTGTCACAGGCGCAGCGGGTCGCGGCCGATCGAGATTCGTTGTCGGCGCTCATTGCCGGCGGCGTCGACCGTCCCGGGATGGATCTTGCGGCTATCGGTCACGTGTTCGCGCGGCTGACGGAGAACCATGCCAAGCGGATGGCTGCGCTCGGCCTGTCGTCGTAGCCCCGCGCTATCCGCTCGCCATCACCAGGCGAACCCGTACATCAACAGGCTTGCAGGCCTGGTGATGTACGGGCAGGGGTGGTGAACGTGGTCATTCCCCGGCGGCCGGACGAGCGCCGCGGGGAGCGCCTTAGGTGGTGGTCCGGCCTGTGCGCAGCCGAGCGACGAAATACACTGCGATCACCGCGACGATGATGCTGATGATCCAACGCAGCCAGTCGATTCCTCTGGTTTCCTCGACGCCGAGTGCTGCGGCGATCCAGTAACCGATCTGGACGGCCACCACGCCGACGATGATGTGCAGCCACCACGGCACGTCCTGCTGGCCAGGAAGGAACAGCCGGCCGAGTGCGCCGATAATGATCCCGGCGATGATCAGACCGATGATCTCCACGGTTTGCTCCCCTCAGACGCTGCGCCGCCGGTACGGCTGCTCGCGGCTCGATCATTGCGCGTGTTACCTGGCGGCGGCAACCGATCGGGCCGAGGTGATACCGCGTGTCGGCTACAGGGCGCCGAAGCCCACCCGGCGTTCTACCGGCTCGCCGATCTCGACATAGGTCAGTTGTGCGGTGACGACGATGACGCGCCGGCCGCGTTCGTCGGTCAGGTCAAGGACGCCGCTCTTGCCGCCCAGCGCGTCTAACACCGCCTTCTCGACCTCCTTGGGCGTCTGCGCGCTCTCCAGGACGAGCTCGCGCGTGGCGTTGTGAACGCCGATCTTGACCTCCACGGGGCCTTCCCTCCGGTGCTCGGGCGGGCACGATCACGCGCCCGTTTCTGCGATTGCCAGGCTAGTCCAGGCCCGGAGACCCCACCGCTTGGCCGGCTGCGCCGTCGGCGAACGTCAGCTGTCGCCGCGCTTGGGGAACCCGCCGATACCACGCCAGCTCAAGGTCGCCACCAGATCCGCGGCGGCGTTGCGTGGGATCGAGCCACGCGAGTCCAGCCAGTACCGCGCCGACACCTGCGCGACCCCCACCAGACCGATTGCGAGCAGCGTCGACTCCTCGACGGGTAGCCCCGTGTCCTCGGCGATGATCTTGGCGATTTCATCGGCACACGCGGAGTTGAGGCGGTCGAGCCGATCCCGTACGGCGCTTTCGTTGGTGAGGTCGGACTCGAACAGCAGGCGGTAGGTCTCTGCGGGATCGTCCACGAACTCGAAGTAGGCGTTCATGGTGGCGGTGACACGTTCCTTGTTGTCCTCCGTGGAACTCAGCGCTTCGTGCAGCCGGCGCAGCAACACCTCGCCACTGTGGTCGAGCAACGCGAGGTACAGGTCGAGCTTGCCCGGAAAGTGCTGGTAGAGCACCGGCTTGCTGACCCCGGCCCGGTCGGCGATCTCGTCCATGGCCGCCGCGTGATATCCGTTCGCGACGAAGACGTCGTGGGCGGCCTGCAGTAGTTGGGCGCGTCTGGCCACCCGCGGCAATCGCAGGCCGCGAGCGGAAAGGTCGGGCTCGCTCGGCACGGCGCTCCTGGTAAGGCTCGGCTGGCCGGATCGTAACCCCTGCCGGCCGTCCGACTCGCCGATCGGCGTCAGCGGTAGTCGTCCTCGTCGTATCCGACCGAACGGCTTTGCTCAGCGGCGTCTGCCGGATCCACGTCGTAGGGCACGTGCGGAGTCTCGTCCGGGGGGGTGTCGACGACGTCCTGCTGTTGTTCGACGGCATCGGCTTCCGGTGTCTCGAGATCGGCCCCGCTCGGGTCCTCGCGGGACGACGCCCAGCCGCGCTCTGCCTCGCTGGTGCGGACATCGCTCTCGGACATTGCCGCCCTCCTCCGGTTGCGAGCCACCGAGCCTACTGTGCCGGCGCGGCCTACGATTTCCATCCGTGAGCAGCGGTCCAGTCGCGCGGTGGCCAGGCCAGGTGATAGAGCAAGCGGGCGGCTCGTTGTTCGTGCGCCATGCCGAGCCGATCGGGCCCGGGTTGCCGGCCGCGGTCATGGTGCACGGGCTCGGCGGGTCGTCGACCAACTGGACCGGGCTGATGGGCGAGTTGCGCGCTCAGCTTGACCAGTGGGCGATCGACCTGCCGGGCCACGGGGAGTCGCCGCCCGGCCGCCGGCACAGCGTCAATGCGTTCGCCGGTGTCCTCACCTCCTTCCTTGATCGGTTCGGGCACTCGGTTCACCTGCTCGGCAACTCAATGGGCGGCCTGGTGTCGGTTCTGGTTGCCGCTCGACGGCCAGATCTCGTGTCGACGTTGACGTTGATCTCGCCGGCCATGCCGAACCTGCGCCAGCCGTACGCCGCACGGGGGATGGCGCTGGTGGCGGTCCCGCGACTGGGGGAGCGGCTGCTCGCGCGATCCAACGCTGTGCCGGTCCAGCACCAGGTCCGCCAGCTTGCCGACATCCTCTATGGCGAACCCGACGCCATCGAGCCTGGTCAGCTGGCTGTCGCTGCACAGGAGCGGGAGCGGTGGCTGGGGCAGGAACACGCAGATGCCGTCCTGCTCCAGTCGTTGCGGTCGATCGTGCGGCAATACGCGGTGCCCCGATGGCGCTCGGCCTGGGCGTCCGCCCGGCTGGTGTCCTGCCCGACGCTGATAATCGTCGGTGGTCGGGACGCCCTGGTGCACACCTCGACCGCCGCCCGATGGCGGAAGATCCTGCCGACGGCCCGCGTCGTGCACCTGCCCACCACCGGGCACGTGGCCATGATGGAGCGGCCCGGCCTGGTGGCGTCGATGGTCCGCGAACATGTCAGGACCTCGACGTAGGCACCAGGCCATCCATCTCGACCGCCGGACCCTGTGGCAGGGAATGACGCGTGGAGTGGCACCGTTGGCGTGGACGAACACCGGTCCCGGGCAGGAGAAGAACGTGTCGTTGCCACCTCTGGTCGAGCCAGCCGCGGAGCTCAGCGTCGACGAGGTACGCCGGTACTCCCGGCACTTGATCATCCCCGACGTCGGTATGGCTGGGCAGAAGCGGCTGAAGAACGCCCGAGTCCTGGTGATCGGTGCCGGCGGGCTTGGCTCTCCGGCGTTGATGTACTTGGCGGCGGCCGGCGTCGGCACGCTCGGCGTCGTCGACTTCGACGTCGTCGACGAGTCGAACCTGCAGCGCCAGGTCATCCACGGCCAGTCCGACATCGGCACGCCGAAGGCGCTGTCAGCCAAGGCCAGCGTGGCGGAGATCAACCCGTACGTCACCGTCGTCGTGCACGAGGAGCGCCTGGACAACGACAACGTCATGCGGATCTTCGCCGATTACGACCTGATCGTCGACGGCACTGACAACTTCGCCACCCGGTACCTGGTCAACGACGCCTGCGTGCTGCTCGGCAAGCCGTACGTGTGGGGGTCGATCTACCGATTCGACGGCCAGGCGGCAGTGTTCTGGGCCGCGCACGGACCCTGCTATCGATGCCTCTATCCAGAGCCACCCCCGCCCGGAATGGTGCCGTCCTGCGCGGAGGGCGGAGTCCTCGGCGTCTTGTGTGCCTCAGTCGGTTCCGTGCAGGTCACCGAGGCGATCAAGCTGCTGACCGGCATCGGCGAGCCGCTGCTCGGTCGGCTGATGGTCTACGACGCGCTGGAGACGTCGTACCGGACGGTAACGGTCCGCAAGGACCCCGAGTGCGCGATCTGCGGCGTGAACCCGACCGTCACCGAGTTGGTCGACTACGAGGCGTTCTGCGGGGCTATCAGCGCCGAGGCGGCGGAGGCCGCGGTCGACTCGACGATTTCGGTGCACACGCTGGCCGATTGGCTGTCGGCCCGGGAGCGGGGGGAGCGCGACTTCGTGCTCGTCGACGTTCGGGAGCCGGTCGAGTACGCGATCAACCGGATTCCTGGTTCGGTGCTGATTCCGAAGGGAGAGTTCCTCACCGGCGAGGCGCTGCCGAAGCTTCCCTCGGACAAGCAGGTGGTGCTGCACTGCAAGGCCGGGCCTCGCTCGGCCGAGGCGCTGGCCATCGTCAAGGGCGCGGGATACGCCGACGCGGTGCACGTCGGTGGCGGGGTTGGCGCCTGGGTGCGGCAGATCGACCCCAGCCAGCCGGCGTACTGAGCGCCGGCACGGCTCACCGGCCGCGCGGCTGGCTGATGCGAACCATCCGGCACGTCATCAGATAGCTTCCCGGGCGAATGTCTCCATGAGCAGGTCGATCAGCGCTGCCCCGTCGGCTTGCAGGGCAACGTGGGCGTTCGGCACCACCGTCGTGTGCGGCCGCAGATCCATGACTGTGCGACCCACCGTCAACGGGCTAGCCGTGTCCACCACGACGTGCAGATGTCGAGTGATGATCACCTCCGGCCGGACGAGGTACGCGGGGCACATCACGTCGTGGACAGGGGTGGCCGTGGCTGTGGTTGTCCTGGCCTCGGCGTCCAGGCGGCGCCCGATGAACCGCGCGGCCGCGACACCCGCCGGTGTCCCGAGACGTTCGAACTCCGCACAGTTCCCGCGGGTGAACAACGCCTGGTAGGTCGCATCCAGCGGCACCAGGGTGAGGTGCTCGAAACCCGCCGACAGGACGACGTTGGCTGCTTCGGGATCGACCCAGATGTTGAACTCTGCCGATGCCGTGACGTTCCCGATCGCGTGACTTCCGCCCATGACGACGAGTTCCTCGACGGCTTCGACCAGCGAGGGGACGATCGCCAACGCCGTGGCGATGTTGCTGAGCGGGCCGACGGCCACGAGGGTGAGCTGTTCGGTGGTCGACCGGAGGGTTTCGACGAGGTACTCGACGGCCCCGACCTGCTGCTGCGCCAGTTCCGTGGGCGGTATCGGCAGCGAGTTGCCGTGCCCGTCTTGCGGCGAGTCACGAGCGGCGTGGATCTCGGCCAACCGGCCGCGCCGAGCAATCGGTTGAGACAGACCGCGATAGACGGGAACGTCTGGCCGGCCGATCCAGTCGAGTACGCGCAGGGTGTTGTCAGTGGTGTTCTCGATCGGCAGGTTTCCGGTCACGGTGGTCACGCCGATCAGATCGAGATCGGGGTGCAATACGGCGAACATGATGGCGACGGCATCGTCGGTGCCAGTGTCGACATCCAGGATCAGCTTGCGGCCCATCGTCACATCCCAATCTCACAGCAGGCCGCGCTTCTGCATCTGGGTCCAGAGGATCCAGCCGGGCAGGATCGGCAGCCAGAACGACACGATTCGGAACAACAGCACGGCTGACACGGCAAGCCCGGCACTCAAGCCCAGCGCGCTGAGGCCGGCCGTGAGGGCGGCCTCGACCGCCCCCAGGCCGCCCGGCGTAGGCACCGCCGTGCCGACGGTGTTGCCGACAAGCTGCACGACCGCCAGCGCTGCGATGTTCACGTCGGCACCCAGCGCCTTGATGCACGCGAAGAAGCAGAAGACCAGCGCGACGACCTGGAGAACCGTCCCGCCGACGGCCTCGGCGAGTTTGCGCGGACTACCGAGCACGTCCAGCAGCCGGGGTAGCCCGCGAGCCGCGAAATCGTTCCACATGTCCCGGGCTCGGCTGCGGACCGGCGGAGTGAGCAGGAGTAGGCCGGCCAGCAACAGCACCCCGGCGATGATCGCGATCGTCGTTGGCGACGGCTCCAGGCTCGCCGTGGCGGAGGATCCGGTGATCAAGCCCAGGACGATGATCAACGGGATGGTGATCGCGACGTTGCCGACCTGGTTGGCGGCCACGCTCGCCGCCGCGAGCGGACCACCGACGCCGGCCCGGGTGAGCAGGCGGATGTTGATCGCGGCCGTCCCGACTGTCGCCGGGGCGATCAACCGGACGAACCCGAGGCTCACCTGCGCACCGAAGGTGCGCCAGAACGGAACCCGTTCCGGAACGAAGCCGAGCAGCGCGTACGAGGCGCCGACGAAGCTCACCGCCATCGACATGATGGCTGCGGCCACCCAGGCCCACTGGACTTGCGCGAACAGCGAGCCCAACGGCACGTCGGCGAGCTGCGTGCCGACGAGGTACAGCGCGACGACGACGCCCAACCCGGTCAGCAGTGACAGGGGGCGCAGCCGCTCGACCCGGATCGGCTCGGGCGCCGGGACGTCCGCGCGCGCCACCACTGCGTCGCGTAGTTCGCGGAGGAGTCCTCGTCTAGCTTTCAGGCCGTGCCGGGTCGTCCGGGCCAGCGCGATCGGCTGCATCAGCGGCAAGGCAGAGGCCACCCGATCGGGCCCAAGCACGTTGAATGCCGTATCGACGGCGCGATCAGCGCCGACGACGAGAGCAACGGCGACCAGCGCCTGCGCCAGGTCGACCCGCAGGGCCAACTCGGGTGCCGCGATCTCGCCGCCGGATGGGTTCAACAGCCAGATGTGCCCGTCGTCGCCGATCAGAATGGTGCGGCCGGACAACCGACGGTGCGCGACCTGGTTCAGATGTAGTCGCTTCAGCTGCCCCCACAAGTCGTGCAGCATCCCGTCGGTGATCTCGTCGGCCTCGAGGTCCCCGAGCGGCCGGCCTGGAACGTGGTCGAACACGAGCACGACCGCGTCGTCGCCGATGTTGAGGGCTTGGCGCAGGCGGGGAGTCCGGGCACCCGAGCGGCTGACCGCCATGGAGAGCAGAGCAGCTTGGTCGAGGGCAGTCCGCATGTTCAGCGACTCGCGCGGCAAGACCTCCTCACGGGTGCGAACCCGCGCGACCAACCGCGCGAGCATGCCGGCCCCTTCGGTCTCCCGGTCGAGGACCAGCACGCCCAACGGGCCGTTGGATGTCTTGACGACGTAGCGGCGGTATTGGTCGACCTGGTCGGCTCTGACGCTCTGGACGTCGTATCCCTCGGCCAAGAGCAGCGCCGCGATCGCGCGTCCGTCGGGGGCGGTCGACGGCCGCCCGCTGACCAGCCGGACACCGAGGCCGACGATGCGGCCGATGCCCAAGGCCAGGATGGTGCCGGGGATAGTTGCGGTGCCGGCCAGCAGTCCGACGGCCAGGGTCGCACTGATCGCGAACAGCGCGGCCTGCCGCACCCGGCGCAGGTCCAGCCACGCCGTGACCGTGATGACTGCGACCAGCAAGGCGGGGTAGGCAGGAACCAGTTCAGAAACTTCGGTGGGAGCAATCGGGTCGAAAGCGTCGGCCATCTCCTCCGGCGCGCTTCCGGCCAGCCAGCCTGTCGCCAGCGCGGCGATCACCGCTGCGAGGACACCGGCCACGAGCACTTCGCCGGTGGTGCGGAGCCGGCCCCGGATCATGAGCAGCACGACGACCATCGGGGGCAGGACCAGCCCGACCAGCTGGGCGGCGATCGACAGCAACTCGATTGGTCCGGGCGGTAGCCGGTGACCGAGGTCGCGCAGGTCCAGTGTCAGCCCGTCGAGGGTTCGCTCGGCGACGATCGCCAACCCGACCGCTGCGATGACACCGATTGCCGTCAGCACCAGCCGGAAGATGTCCTGCGGCCTGCGAGTGCGTCGCGGCAGCGGCGGCTCCTCGACCGGGATGTCCCGGACCGGAATCCGCGTGTCTTCCACTCCGGTATCCGCCATCGGTTCCGATGCTTCCACGGCTGGCCAGGCTCGCACTCGTTGGCGGCCCGTCGGGATTCGGCGTGGCGGACCGTCCTGACGGCACGATAGGCCGGTGGACGACGAATACGTCGAGGCGGTCCTGAGCCTGGTGGAGCGAATCCCGGCCGGCCGGGCCATGGCGTACGGCGCCGTCGCCGACGTGGTTGCCGAGCGCCTAGGCCGCGGTGGGCCGCGAACGGTCGGTGCGGTCATGTCCGCCTACGGCGGTGCCGTGCCGTGGTGGCGGGTGGTCACTGCGGCCGGGCGACTTCCTCGCGGGCACGAGGTCGCCGCACTACGCGAGCTCGTCGCCGAGGGCTGCCTGCTGGTCGCCGACGGCTCCCGCGTCGACCTGTCGCGGGCGGCCTGGCACCCCGGCTGACGACGCCGCCGCCCGCCGCCGCGCGCGTCCCTCTCCGCGTCGCCGGAATGACCACGTTCACCACCCCTGCCGGTACATCACGAGGCTTGCGAGCCTGGTGATGTACGAAATCGCCTGGTGGTGGGTCGGCGCGCGCGACAGGCTGTCGCGACATCCCCTGGCATGTCAGCACCGGGTGGTGTGATGGCCGACGTCCGAGGGGAGGGCGAGTGCGTCGGCCACAGGTTCGACTGGTGCGTGCGGAGCATGCTGCCGTCGCCGTCCCGGTTCTCGACCTCGCGCAGCGCCGGGTCGTCGAGCACCGGGGCGGCCCGCTGCTCGTCCTCGCCGGGCCAGGGACCGGTAAGACCACGATGCTGGTCGAGGCAGTGGTGGACCGGGTCGAGCGCGACGGGATGGATCCCGAGCAGGTGCTGGTCCTGACCTTCAGCCGGCGGGCCGCTGGCGAGCTCAGGCAACGGATCGCAGCACGGCTCGGCCGGACCGTCCGGGAGCCGTTGGCGCGCACCTTTCACTCCTACGCCTTTGGCCTCCTCCGCCGCGAGGCCATGCTGCGCGGTGAACCGGCGCCGCGGTTGCTCACCGCTGCCGAGCAGGACCTGCTGATCCGCGAGCTGCTCCGCGGCGACGTCGACGAGTTCGCTGCACGGTCATGGCCGGAGCATCTGCGCCCGGCGTTGACCACGCGTGGGTTCGCCGAGGAACTTCGGGATCTGCTGATGCGCGCGGTCGAACGCGGAGTTGCTCCTGCGGAGCTGGCGGCGCTCGGTCGACGGCTCGGTCGCGCCGACTGGTGCGCCACGGCTGATTTCGCCCAGCAGTACTCCGCGGTCACCGCACTGCGCCGCCCGCCGGCGTACGACTCGGCGGAGCTGGTCGGGGCGGCCGTCGACCTCCTGCGTACGGAGCCTGCCCTGCTCGAGCGGGAACGTGCAGATCGACTGTTCGTGGTGGTCGACGAGTACCAGGATTCCGACCCGGCGCAGGAGGAGCTGCTGTCGCTTCTGGCCGGCGGCGGGCGCGACTTGGTGGTCGTCGGGGATCCTGATCAGTCCATCTATGGCTTCCGTGGCGCAGAGGTCGACGTCATTCGGCGTTTCCCGGATCGGTTCCGGGCCGCGGACGGCACGCCCGCCGCGGTGGCCCGGCTGGACGTGTCGCGTAGGTGTGGACCGACCTTGCTCGGGGCGACTCGACGGGTGGCGGCCCGGCTCGGCGGCCCACCGGTGCATCGTCGACTCAATGCCGCGGATCCGACCGCCCCCGGCGAGGTCTCCGTGCACGTCCTCGCCAGCCCCAGCCAGGAGGCGGCGTTCGTCGCTGGCCGGCTGCGCGAGCAACACCTGCTGCACGGAGTCGCGTGGGAGTCGATGGCGGTTCTGGTGCGC
The DNA here is from genome assembly GCA_035697245.1 of Jiangellaceae bacterium. GTDB lineage: Bacteria > Actinomycetota > Actinomycetes > Jiangellales > Jiangellaceae > JACVRX01. The sequence goes on along the minus strand of DASSDH010000133.1, from coordinate 28,206 downwards.
TCGACGTCCGCGCTGCCACTGCTGCGGCGTGCTCTCAGCGGCGCCGGCGTTCCGGTCCTGGTTCGCCTGGAGGAGGTAAGGCTGGCGGACCAGCCGCCGGTCAAGGCGCTGGTCGACGTCCTGGCGGTCGCCACCGACCAGCGTCCGGTTGACGCCGAGCTGGCGGTGACCCTGCTGACCGGACCCCTCGGTGGAGCCGACTCGATCGAGCTGCGGCGGCTGCGACAGGAGCTGCGGGCGGGTGAGCTCGCGACCGGCGGCGGGCGGGCGTCCGCTGAGCTGCTCGTCGAAGCGCTGCATCGGCCGACCGTGCTCGCTTCCGTGCACCCACAAGCGGCACGCGCAGCCACCAGGCTTGCCGACCTGCTCGACGTTGCTCGTGCGGCTGCCGGCACGAAGGGCGCGACCGCCGAGGACGTGTTGTGGGCGGCGTGGAACCACAGCGGTCTCGCGCGGCGGTGGGCACATACGGCACTGACCAGCGGCCCCGCGGCGGCTGCGGCCGAGCGTGACCTGGACGCGGTGGTCGCCTTGTTCGAGTCAGTCGCCCGATTCGTCGACCGACTCCCGGGAGAGGGCCCAGCGGGTTTCCTCGAGCACCTGCATGGCCAGCAGATCCCGGCCGACCCGATGACGCCTGCAGGGCAGTCGGGTCCGGCTGTTCAGCTGATGACCGCACACGCCGCCAAGGGGTTGGAGTGGGACGTCGTCGCCGTCGCGGGCGTGCAGGAGGGAGTCTGGCCGGACCTGCGAGTTCGGGGCGACCTGCTCGGCACGGAGGCCCTGGTCGACGTCATCGCGGGTCGCGACGACTCCGCCGTCATCCGGCAGAGTGCCCGGCTGGCCGAGGAGCGCCGGCTCTTCTACGTTGCCGTCTCACGGGCACGGAGCCGGCTGCTGGTCACTGCGGTCGCCGCCGAGGACACCCAACCGTCGCGATTCCTCGACGATCTCGACCCGATCGCCTCGCGGACCGTGGAGGATCGCCCGGTCGAACGAGTTCGGCGCGGCCTCGACCTGCCGTCTGTCGTCGCCGAGCTCCGGCAGGTTTGCTGCGACCCGGCGCAACCGATGTCCCGGCGTCGGGGTGCTGCCCGCCAGCTGGCCCGGCTGTCCGCGTCCGGCGTGCCGAATGCGGACCCAGCCAGTTGGTACGGGCTGTTGCCGGTATCTGACGATGCCCCTGTTCGCGCACCGGACGAGCTGGTCCGAATGTCGCCCTCGAAGCTGGTCGAGTTCGACCGATGCGAGCTGCGCTGGCTGCTCAAGTCGTGTGGTGCGGTCGAGCCGGGCAGCAGCCGTACGGCCGTCGGCTCCCTGGTACACGAACTCGCCGAGCACGCGGTGCGGTCGGAATGGACCGAGGAACAGTTGTTGGCAGAGTTCGACCGCCGCTGGCCGAGCCTGGCGCTGGGCACCGGCTGGATCGGGCGAAAGGAGTACGACAGGACCCGGCACATGGTCGAGCGGCTGGGCCGGTGGCTGGCCGAACACCCACGCCAGGTGGTCGCCGTCGAGGTGCCGTTCGACGTCGACATCGGCCGGGCCCGGCTGGTTGGACGAGTCGACCGGCTCGAATCCGACGACCATGGCCGGCTCGTCGTCGTCGACCTCAAGACCGGGACGACGGCGGTGCCGGACGCCGACCTCACGAGCCATCCGCAGCTCGCTGCGTACCAGCTAGCGGTCGAGCTCGGCGCCTTCGACGGCATTACCGAGGGGGAACGCCGTTCGGGCGGCGCCCGCCTGCTGCAACTGCGCGCCTACAACAACGGAGTCCGCGAGCAGGCTCAACAGCCGCTAGCGGACGCCGACGACCCGGCCTGGGCGGCGACCATGGTGGCGCAGGCAGCTGACCGCATGGCCGGAGCGGTCTTCACGGCGGAGCGGACCAGCTGGTGTGGTTTCTGCCCGGCCCGGCCCTCCTGCCCAGCCCATCCCGATGGCGAGCAGGTGACGCGGTGAAGCTCACTCCTCAGCACCTCGCCGCCCGGTTGGGCCTACCGCCGCCCACGGCCGAGCAGATGGCAGCGATGACCGCGCCGTTCGCACCCGGCGTCGTGGTGGCCGGTGCCGGATCCGGCAAGACCGAGACGATGGCCGGCCGGGTCGTGTGGTTGGTGGCGAACGGCCTGGTACGGCCGGAGCAGGTGTTGGGGCTGACGTTCACCCGCAAAGCAGCCCGCGAGCTGGGGTCACGGATGCGGCGCCGGCTGACCCAGCTCGCTGCCCGTGGGGTCCTCGACTATGCACTCGATGCAGATCCGACGCTGCTCGACGGGGAGCCGACGGTCATCACCTACGACGCGTTTGCTTCTCGCATTGTCGCCGAACATGCGCTTCGGCTGGGCCGGGAGCCGGGCGCCCGACTCATCACCGAGGCCGTTGCCTGGCAGTACGCGACCCGCGTGGTCGAAGGCCACGAAGGCGACATGGACCACGTGGTCCATGCCCCGACGACGGTCGTCGACCAGGTGCTGGCCCTGCACGGTGAGCTCACCGGCCACCTGGTCGAGCCCGGCCGGCTTGCCGAGTTCGCTCGCGAGTTGCGGGCCGAGGTCGAAAGGCTGCCCTCCTCGAGCCGGACCAGGAGCCGCCATTACTCCGAGGTTGCCAAGGCGCTGGCGGTGCAGGATGCCAGGGCGCAGCTCATTCCGCTGGTCGAGGAGTTCCGCGAGCTCAAGCGCGCCAACGAGGCCGTGGACTTCGGCGACCTGGCCGAGCTGGCCGCCCGGCTCGCCGAACGGTTCCCCGTGGTCGGCGTAGCCGAGCGAGCCCGGTTCGCCGTGGTGCTGCTCGACGAGTACCAGGACACCAACCACGCCCAGCTGGTGTTGTTGCGAGCGTTGTTCGGTGGCGGTCATCCGGTGACCGCGGTCGGTGACCCGTGCCAGTCGATCTACGGCTGGCGCGGGGCGAATGCCGGCACGCTCACGACGTTCAGGCGGGAGTTCCGCGACGCCTCTGGTACCGACGCGGTGCAGGCATCCCTGACGACGAGCTTCCGCAACGGCGCCCGGATCCTCGCGGTGGCGAACCGGCTGGCGTTGCCGTTGCGAGCAGAAGGTCTCGACGTGCCGGTCCTGTACCCGTCCGAGGGCAGTGCCGACGACCGTGTCGTGGTGTCGTTGCACCTCACTGCGGACGACGAGGCCGGGGATATCGCGCGTCGGGCTCGCGCGTTCTGGGATCATTCGGTCGAAGGCCGAACGGTAGCCGTGCTGGTCCGCGCCCGCTCACAGATTCCACGTCTCGAGGCCGCGCTGAGGGCAGTCGACCTGCCCGTCGACGTGGTCGGAGTCGGCGGCTTGCTCACGACACCAGAGGTGGGCGACGTCGTGGCGACACTGCGCGTGATCGCCGACCCGTCCCGTGGTGATGCGCTCATGCGCCTGCTCACTGGTGCCCGGTGGCGGATCGGTCCGCGCGACCTGGACGCGCTGGCTCGGTGGTCGCGTCGGCTCGCCGCTGCGGCCGGCGGCCAGGAGATGGATTCAGACGACGTCGACGACCACAGCATCGTCGACGCACTGGACTCGCTGCCGCGAGACGGCTGGTTTTCGGCCGAGGGTGATCGCCGGCTGCGTGCGTTGTCCGCCGAATTGCGCGGCTTGCGCCAGCGGGCCGGGCAGTCGCTGCCCGATCTGGTGCTCGACGTGGAGCGCACATTGGGCCTCGACGTCGAGACAGCAGCGCGACGTGGACCGACCGGCCGGGCGAATCTGGACCGGTTCATCGACGTGGCAGCGGAGTTCGCAATGGCGGGCGAGAGCCCGACGCTGTCCGCGTTCCTCGCCTATCTCGACGCAGCGGAGACCGCGGAACGGGGCCTGCGGCCCGGCGAGGTCGAGGTGGTCGGTGATGTCGTCCAGCTGCTGACCGTGCACGGCGCCAAAGGACTGGAATGGGACGCCGTCTTCGTCGTCGGTCTGGCCGACGGTGTCTTCCCCGCTGGGCACGCGAACGACCGAGCCTGGCTCGGCAAGCCGGGCGAGCTGCCGTATCCGCTCCGCGGAGACGCCGAGACCCTGCCCCGGCTGCGGTTGTCAGCCGCGCACGACCAGCAGGGCGCTCGCGATGCACTGGTGCAGTTCGCGGCCGAGTGTGGCCGAGCCGGACGGCTCGAGGAGCGCCGGCTGGCCTACGTCGCGACGACGCGGGCCAGACGGCTGCTGGTGTGCACGGGCTATCGCTGGGGTGACACCAAACTGCCGCGGCGTCCGTCGGAGTTTCTCGTCGAGATGCGTGCCGCTTGTCTCGACGGCGCGGGCGAGGTCGGAGTCTGGGTGGACGACCCCGGCCCGGTCAATCCACTGGACGATGTGGTGGCCGAATATCACTGGCCGTATGACCCGCTCGGTGGCCGGCGGGCGCTGCTCGAGGAGGGTGCGGCCATGGTCCGCGCCGCCCAGGCCGGCGGCGACATCGGTGAATTGCTCGCGGATGCCCAAGTGTCGACCGCGGCTGCCGAATGGGAGCTCGAAGTGGACCGGCTGATCGAGGAGCGCTCGCGCTCGGTAGCAAATGCCGCGGTCGACGTGCCACTACCCGCGCATCTGTCGGTGTCGCGGCTGGTGCTGCTTCGGCAGGACCCGGACGCCCTCGCCCGCGCGATCCGCCGGCCGGTGCCACGTCCGCCGGCTCCACTCGCCCGACGCGGCACGCTCTTCCACGCCTGGCTCGAGTCACGCTGGGGATCACCCAGGCTGCTCGACGTCGACGAGCTGCCCGGCTCGGCCGATGCCGATGCCGCCCACGACCAGGAACTCGCCGCACTGCAGGCGGCGTTCCTGGCCTCACCGTGGGCCGATCGATCCCCAGTGGAGGTCGAGGCGCCGTTCGAGCTGCTGGTTGCCGGCATCCTGGTCCGAGGACGCGTCGACGCAGTCTTCGCCACCGCCGACGGCGGCCTGGACGTCGTGGACTGGAAGACCGGCAATCCGCCGGGCGGAGATCCTGAAGCCTCGGCGCGCTCGGTCCAACTCGCGGCCTACCGGCTGGCCTTCGCTCGTTTCCACAAACTCGACCTCGAACGCGTCGGCGCCGCGTTCCACTACGTCCGCGACAGTTTCACGCTCCGCCCGGCTGACCTGCTCGACGAAGCGCAATTGGAAGCACTGGTTCGCTCAGTGCCCAGTGTCCCAGGGCCAGAAGACCATATGGAGGTCCACACTTCATAGAAGTATAGTCATATAAACTGTACTTCACTATCATGCAGAAGTGACCGACAAGCCTCAACACGTGTTCGACCGATACACCGAGTGGGGTGTGCTGGTCGACTTCGCCAGTGACCGCAGACCGCAGCCGCTGCTGGGCGTCGTAACGGGGCGGCGTCGGCAGGGCAAGACCTACTTGCTCAGCGCACTGACCGAAGCACTCGGCGGGTTCTATTTCCAGGCGGTCGAGGCCACGGAGGCCGAGTCGCTGCGGATGCTCGGCGAAGCGGTTGCCCGCCATCTGCGCGCTCCAACGTCGTTTGCCTTTGCCGACTGGGATGTGGCTCTCGAGACGCTGTTCGGGCTCGGCCGTGACCGCGTGTCCCTGGTGGTCCTCGACGAGTTCTCGTATCTGAGCAGGGCAAGCCCGGTCTTGCCATCTCTCCTCCGCAGACATCTTGATCGGTCTGCGTCGGGCCGGACACCGGACAACCGGGCCCGCTTGTTGCTGTGCGGCTCAGCGATGTCAGTCATGGGCAGGCTCCTGTCCGGGAATGCTCCATTGCGTGGTCGAGCCAGCTTGGAACTCGTCATCCAGCCGTTGAGGTACCGCGAAGCCGCGCAGTTCTGGGGCGCAGACGATCCTCGCCTTGCCGCGATGCTGCATGCCGTGGTCGGCGGCACTCCGGCGTACCGTCGTGAGTTCGTTCGCGATGACGTCCCGACGAGCCTGCGCGACTTCGACCCCTGGGTCCGACGTACCGTACTCAGCTCGCATATGCCGCTCTTTCGAGAAGCACGTTATCTCCTTGCCGAAGAGGCGGACATCCGAGACACGGCGCTCTACCACTCGGTCTTGGCGGCGATCGCGGAGGGAAATTCCACTCGCGGTCGCATCGCCAACTACATCGGCCGCAGGTCTACCGATATTTCGCATCCGCTGACGGTCCTCGAGGACGCGGGGCTGGTCCTTCGAGAGCCAGATGCTTTTCGAAGTGGACGCGTCACGTACCGAATCACGGAGCCGCTGATCACGTTCTATCAGGCGGTGATGCGCCCGGCGTGGCATCGCCTGGAGCTTGGCCAGGCGTTCGCAGTCTGGGCGGACTCGCGAGCACGTTTCGCTGCACAGGTCGTCGGACCCCATTTCGAGACGCTCTGCCGGCAGCACGCCCTGTTGGACGGCGCAGATGTGTTCGGCAGCACCCCCGGTGCTGTTGCTGCTGGTGTCGCCGTCGATCCGGTCAACCGGTCGCGATTGGACCTGGATGTCGTCGTGTTCGCTCCGGCAGTTCCTGGCGAGCCGCAACGGATCATCGCCCTCGGCGAGGCCAAGTGGGGAGAACGGCTGGGAGAACTGCATCTCGCTCGGCTGCGACGTGCCAGGGACGTGCTCGCGGTGCGTGGCTTTGACGTCCGGGAGACCGTTCTGGCGCTGTACGGTGGCGGCGGATTCGAGCGCCGGCTGCAGTCCTCGACCGACAACGTGCGACTCGTCGATTTGGACCGGCTCTACTCCAGTTGACCCAGCCTAGGCCGCCGTGCTGCGCCTAGTCAGAGCACGACGTCTACGACAAGAGCGTTGTGGTCGGACACAGGCAGCCGGATGGCGGTCGCTTCGCGCACGTCGTTGGTGCCCACGCCTCTCGAGAGGATGTGGTCCCACTGCACCCGTGGCCGCCACGACGGGTAGGTCGGCGCTCTGGCCAGGTCGACCCAGCCGGTCAACGCGGCGGGCACGCGGCCAGGCAGGTTGAGATCGCCGGCCAGCACCCGAGGGGGCGGCATGGTGGCCAGCCACCGGCCGACTGCCCGCAGCTGCCGCGCGTTCCAACCCGGGACGAAGGACAGATGTGCAGTGGCAACGGTGAACGGCCCATCAGGGCCGACAACGACCGCCGCCAAGGCGACTCGCGGCTGGTCAGGAACGAGGGTCAGCCCGCGACGGCCGGCGACTGCCAACGGCAGGCTGATCGGGGCTGCCGGGAAGGCCCGGAGGTCCCAGTGCAGCACCCGCAAACGCGAGACCAGGGCGATGCCGTAGCCGGATCCGATGGAGGCGTCGCCGGGATCGGCCGGGGTCCAGTTCAGCGGTGTGCCGCTCAGTGCCGGCGCGAACCGCCACCAGGTCGCACGGAGCTCATCGGCGACAACCGCGGCCTGGTCGGTCTTGCCGCTGCGCGGTTGACCGCGGTCGACCTCCTGAAGCCCGAGCACGTCGGCGTCAAGAGCAGCCGCCGCTGATCGCAGGTCTGCCTCGTCGGCTGTGCCCGTCCGGATCGAAAGGCCGTGCAGCAGGTTGAACGTGCCGAGCCGAAGCCGAGCCATGGCCGACACGCTACGAGGCAAGGCGCTGACGGACCCGTCCTTACCCGGAAGAGCGCTCCTTGCACGTGTTTTCGTACCGAGCCGTCCCGGCCGAACGACGTGCTACACCTGCGCCGATGTCGCCAAGGCGAGCTCGACCATCGCAGAGAACGTTCGCTCCCGTTCCTCCGCTGATGTCTTCTCGCCCGTTACCAGGCTGTCGCTCGCAGTGCAGACGGTCAGTGCCCGCACGCCGTGTTTTGCCGCCAGCGTGTACAGCTCCGCGGTCTCCATCTCGACGGCAAGAACCCCGTACTCGCTCAGGCGTTTGAGCAGCTCGGGCCGGTCGCTGTAGAAAGAATCCCACGCAGCGATCGGGCCGACATGGAACGAGATGCCTGCCCGCTCGGCCTGTTCGACGCATGCTCGCAGGAGGCCAAAGTCGGCCGTCGGTGCGAAGTCGACGCCCTCGAAGCGCAGTTGGTTCATCGACGAGTCGGTGCACGCGCTCATCGCGATCACTACGTCGCGGATTGCGACCTTGGGTACGAGCGCGCCGCACGACCCCACCCGAATCAGCGTCTGGGCGCCGAACCCGGTGACCAGCTCGTGTACGTAGATCCCCAGCGACGGCTGGCCCATGCCGGTGCCCTGCACGGAGATCCGTCGGCCCCGGTACGAACCGGTGAACCCGAGCATGTTCCGGGTGCGGGTGTAGCAGGTGACGTCATCCAGATAGCTCTGCGCGATCCATTCCGCACGCAGCGGGTCGCCGGGAAGGAGAACAGTCTCGGCGACATCGCCCGGTGCGGCCCCGATGTGAATGCTCACGGGGGACGACGGTAACCGGAGTAAACAAGGCCCGGAGGCCTGGCCGGCCAAGCGGCCAGGGCGCGGACGCCACAACCACAGCCCGCCGTAGGGTCGGTGGACGTGGACGACGGCGCTACGAGCTACTCCCTGCGCGGTCAGCTGCCGTTGGCTCGGGCGGGCGTCGACCGGGCCGGGCACCTGCGCTCCGACGAGGAGTGGCTCGACCGCGCGTGGAGCGATCCGCGATCGCGATCGTTCGTCGTCGCCGACGGCAAGGTCGCGGTGGACGATGGCCGGCTGGTGCTCGATCGGCCGGACGAGATGCCCGATGGCGAACGATTCTTCCTCGGTGTGGACAACGAGCAGCTCGCCTTCTTCGCGGTCCACGTGGACGGTCCACACCCCGACTCACGCGCCGCCGGTCTGCGCCAAGCGGCACCCGTGCTCGACGACAGGGACGGCGGGCTGATGGTGCATGCCGTTGCACTGGCGAACTGGCACCAGGCGCACCGGCACTGTTCGCGCTGCGGTGCGCTCACCACCGTGACGTATGCGGGCCATGTGCGGCGCTGCGCAGTCGACGGGTCGGAGCACTTCCCGCGCACCGACCCAGCGGTGATCGTCTTGGTCACCGACGACGACGATCGCTGCCTGCTCGGCCGGCAGGACGAGTGGCCCACCGGCTGGTTCTCGACCCTTGCCGGGTTTGTCGAACCAGGGGAGTCACCGGAGCAGGCGGTCGTGCGCGAGGTGGCAGAGGAGACTGGCGTCGTCGTCACGGCTTGTTCATATGCGGGCAGCCAGCCCTGGCCGTTCCCGTCGAGCTTGATGCTCGGTTACTACGCACGTGCCGACGGTGCAGAGCCGCGGCCGGACGGCGTTGAGCTCAGCGAAGCGAACTGGTACTCGCGCGCCGATCTCGACACCGCGCTGCAATCTGGTGAGATCCGGCTCTCGCCGAGCGTGTCGATTTCGCGGCGGCTGATCGAAGGCTGGTACGGCGCCGAGCTCGAGTCACAGCCTCGCTGACCTCGCGTGGCTCGCGTCCCGACCCTCCACGGTGATACGGGGCGTGACACCCTGAGGCCATCGTCGGGGCGGGCTGCCAGGATGAACGCCGTGTCTTCTGCGGCCGACGTCCTCGACGCTCTCGACCCAGAGCAGCGGACTGTCGCGACCGCACTCCATGGCCCGGTATGCGTCATCGCAGGCGCCGGCACCGGCAAGACCCGGGCTATCACCCATCGCATCGCGCACGGCGTGCTTGCCGGAGCTTTCGAGCCTCGACGGGTACTGGCTGTCACGTTCACCACCCGAGCCGCGGGGGAGATGCGGGCGCGGCTTCGTGCGCTGGGGGTCGACGGCGTCCAAGCGCGGACGTTCCACTCGGCGGCACTGCGGCAGGCCCGCTACTTCTGGCCACAGGTGATGAACCGGGAGTTCCCCGAGATCACCTCGAGCAAGCTGCCCCTGGTCGGCGCAGCCGCAAGCCGCTGCCGCGTGGGCACTGACCGGACGACGCTGCGAGACCTCGCCGCCGAATTCGAATGGGCCAAGGTGACCAACGCGGCCCCGGACGCCTATCCCCAGGCAGCGGAGGGTGCACGTCGCGAGGTTGCGGGGGTCGATCCAGAAACGGTCGGCCGGGTGTACGCCGCGTACGAAGATGTCAAGACCGATCGCGGCCTGTTCGATCTGGAAGACATCCTGCTGGCGGCGGTCGGCCTGCTGGCCGGCCGGCCCGGTGTCGCGGAGGCGGTCCGCGCGCAGTACCACCACGTGGTCGTCGACGAGTACCAGGACGTCTCGCCGATTCAGCAGACTCTGCTCGATCTCTGGCTCGGCGGCCGCGACGACGTATGCGTCGTCGGCGACCCAGCGCAGACGATCTACTCGTTCGCCGGAGGGCGACCTGACTACCTCGTCGGCTTCCCCCAACGGTATCCGGGGGCTCAGATCGTCCGGCTGGTGCGGGACTACCGGTCCACGCCGCAGGTGGTCCACGTCGCCAACGGCATTCTTGCTCGCGGCGGTGATGTGACGACCCGGTCTGGAGTGCAGCTGAAGGCGCAGCGCCCGGCTGGCCCGGAGGCGACCTTCGTCGAGCATCCCGACGAGGTCGCCGAGGCGTCCTGGGTCGCCGGCCAGATCGCCGAACTGATCGCTGCCGGCGCACCAGCGCGTGAGATCGCGATCCTGTACCGAGTGAACGCGCAGTCGGAGGCGTATGAACAAGCATTGGCGGACCTGGGCGTTCCCTACGTCGTGCGCGGAGCCGAGCGGTTCTTCGATCGTCCGGAGGTGCGCGAAGCAGCCATGTTGCTGCGGGCAGCCGTCCGATCTGCTGACGCTGGCTCGGCCGACGCCCCCGATGCGGTTGCGGCGACGACGGCAGTGCTTGCGGCGGCCGGTTGGTCGGCCCGACCTCCGTCCGGTGCCGGAGCGGCACGGGAGCGTTGGGAGTCTCTGGCGGCGGTGGTCGCACTCGCCGAGGAGGTGGTCGCCGTCGAGCCTGCAGCCCGACTGCACGACGTGCTCTCCGAGTTCGAACGGCGTGCGGCAGCGCAGCACGTTCCCGTCGCCGACGGCGTGACGCTCGCTTCGCTGCACGCCGCGAAGGGCCTCGAATGGGACGCCGTTTTCCTCGTCGGCTGTCACGAGGGAACATTGCCGCTCGCCTACGCCGAGACACCGGCACAGCTCGCCGAGGAACGTCGGTTGCTCTACGTCGGAGTTACCCGCGCGCGGAAGTGGCTGCGACTGTCGTGGTCGCTTGCTCGTGCACCCGGCGGACGAGGAGCCCGTCGCCCCAGCCGTTTTCTCGACGGGGTTCGACCCCTAGGTGGGGCTCTCTTCCAACCGGGCGCTCCTCGAGAACGACAGCGACGTATCCGCGGTGTGTCCCGGTGTCGCGTCTGTGGCACGCCGTTGTCGGCTCCCGCCGATCGCAAGATCGGGCGCTGCAGCGGATGTCCCTCGTCGGTGGACGAGAACCTTTTCGAGCGGCTTCGCGCGTGGCGGCTGGAACGGGCGCAGGAACAGAAGGTCCCGGCATACGTCGTGTTCACCGACGCGACGTTGACGGCGATCGCCGAATCCAGACCCGGCGACGAGAAAGCGCTCGCGGCGATTCCCGGCGTCGGCCGGACGAAACTCGACCGTTACGGCGGCGACGTATTGCAGCTGTGCCGGAGTATCAACCAATAAATCGGTTGCTCCCTATCAGCACCGGGTTTAGGGTTCTCGTGACGCACCGGCTGCGCGCGAATACGCGCGTCCGCACGACCGGGGAGGGGAGGGTACCGATGAATCGCAGCGCCATGAGCTTGGTGTACGACGGCCACGGCATGGCCACATCGGCGACCTCCGCTGGTCGCCGGGCGGCTGTTCGGGAGCGCAGTGTCGGGGTCGTCTTCGCCGCGTCGACGGGTGAAGTGCGTCCGCAGGCAGGTGCCCGCGCCATGACCGCCATGACGCCGACCGCCGACATCCGGGACCCTGAGAGGGTTCGTTCCTGGAGTTCTCCGGTGTAGCTCCATCACACCGACGCCTTCCAGGCCGCGGACCCGAGATGGGATCCGCGGCCGTTTTGTGCCGCAGTCCAATTTCCGGACCGAGACACGAAGGGAGGTGACCACCGTGATGCTGGCGAGCGTCCTCGACCGCGCGGTCGAGATCGAGTCGGCGATCCCATGCCGTTCCGACCCCGAGCTCTGGTTCGCCGAGTCGCCTGCTGACGTCGAACTCGCCAAATCGCTGTGCCACGAGTGTCCGGTCCGACTGCAATGCCTGGCCGGGGCGCATGAGAGGCATGAGCCTTGGGGCGTCTGGGGCGGAGAGCTGTTCGTCTCGGGTGTCGTCGTCGCGCGGAAGCGTCCGCGCGGTCGACCACGTAAGACCGAACTGGCTGCCTGAGACCACCGGGAGTTCCGATGAACCGACGACTGAAGTCGGTGTTGGGGGGTCGGAATCGGACCCAAGTCGGATGCTCGACAGGTCGGGTAGCCAGCGCGAGGCGTTGGTAGCCGGCGCGAGGCGTCGGGTAGCCAGCGAGACTTGGTGGCGTGGGAGAGCTTGCTCGAGCGGTTGGGGCGCTGACTGCGCCCGAGTTGGCCGACATCGTGGATCTGGTGGCCTGGCCCGACCGCGACGGCGGTGTCATGGTGGCCAACTCGGCCGGCACAGCGCGGCTTCGTCCAGACGAGCCGGCCGACGTTGTCGACGGCGTGAATCCCGTCGCCGACCAGAATCCGATGGCCTTCCTGCCATACGAGAGAGAGCTTGCGGACCCGTCGCCGCCGAACGTGCGTAATGCGTACCCATACGCAGCAGAACGGCTGCTGTCGTTCTTCGCCGACACCGGCCGGGCGCCCGATCTCGCGATCATCCATACCCCGCCGCACTACTTCCCCGAGGCAGGTGGGCATCCGGGCGAGCACGGCAGTCTCGATGTCGTGCAATCACGGGCTCCGCTGCTGCTGTCCGGTGCCGGTGTCAACGCATCGGGGCTCGTCGAGGGACACGTCCGGCTACCAGACGTCGGGCCGACGCTCGCGTGGTTGTGCGGAGTCGAACCGAACGACCAGGCGGGCCGCTTGGTCGACGCCGCAGGTATGCCGCTCGACGGCATCGTTTTCGGAAATCTCGTGGGCCGCGACGCGCAATGGGTCGTCGGTGTGCTCTGGGACGGAGCCCACTGCGGCGACTTGTTGCACTTGGCCGCCGAGGGCGAACTCCCGGCGATTGCTCGGCTCCTCGATCGTGGCTGCGCACTGCGTGGTGGTGCGATCGCGGAGTTCCCCAGCGTGACACTGACCAACCACACGTCGATCCTTACCGGCGTCGGACCCGGCCGGCATGGCGTTCTCGGCAATGTCTTCTACGACCGCCACGCGCGTCGTTCGGTCAACACGAACGACGCGACGACATGGCACCGAACCGCCGAATGGCTGCGGCCGGGCGTCGCCACTGTGTTCGAACTGGTCCGTGGAGCAAACCCGGAGGCGCTGACCGCGTGTGTCAACGAGCCGGTGGACCGCGGAGCCGAGTACTCGACCATGCAGATCATCCGCAACACCGGCGCGGCTGACGGCGCCACCAGCCTGGCCAGTACTCTGCCCGACCCCGCCGGCTCGATTCATCTGCACAACCGCGCCCACGTGGCGAACGGGTACTACGCGTGGGCAACGCAGGTTGATGACGCCGGCCTGGACCAGGTGCTGTCGCTGTGGAACCGCCCGGCCGATGCGCCCCTGCTGACGTGGTGGTCGAGTTCGGTGACCGACGCAGGTCACCACGCCGGTGGACCGCGATCGGAGATCGCGCGTGACTCCTTGCGAGATGCCGACCACCGGCTCGGCGCCTTTCTCGATCATCTCGACCGGGTTGGCGCGACGGATGAGGTGATCGTCATCCTCACCGCCGACCATGGGTTCGAGGGGGCCGACCCGGGTTGTCGCGGTGGTTGGGACGGCGCCCTCCGCACTGCCGGGGTGCCGTTCCGTGACGAAGGTCCTGGATTCATCTATCTCGGGGAGAGTTGGTCATGAATACGAGATGCGACGCGGCTCGATCCGGTGTGGTGGTGGCGAACGCGTCGCCGTCGTCGGGCTACGCGAATCCGGGCAGCCACCGGTCGAGCTCGGCCCGGAAGGGCGCCTCACAATCGAGTTGAGAAAGAACGCCCAGCCCGCCGATCCAGACCCGGTGGATGAGTAGGTACGAGGGGGGCAGGTTGAGCTTGAGCCCAACCGTGTATCCCGGCCGGCGCGGGTCGTTGATGCGAGAGAACTGTTCCCGCATCCACGTTCGGTCGAAGTGGAACGTCTCGACCGCGGCCGGCTCCAGGAACGGTGCCAGGTAGTCGTAGACCTCTTCCGGCTCGAGTCGGATATGCGGTTTGATGAACCCCTCGTCGCGAAGCCCGTCCAGCATCTCGTCCGCCTTGCCGGCCAGCGCCCGCTTCATCAGCTCGCCGATCGAGCGGGGAAGCCCTTCCGGTAGCCGGGCCACCGCCCCGTAGTCCAGGACGCCGAGCCGGCCGTCCGGAGTGATCCGGTAGTTGCCGGGGTGCGGGTCTGCATGCAGCAAGCCGGCGCGCTCGGGGCCTGAGAACAGAAAACGGACGTAGAGCAGGCCGGCGTGATCACGCTCCTGCTTCGAGCCGGCCAGGATGATGTCGGAGAGCGGGCGCCCGTCCACCCAGTCCGAGACCAGCACGCGCTCGGTGCCATGGACGAGGCTCGGGACCACGAAGTCGGGGTCGTCGACGTAAGCAAAGGCGAATCCGTCCTGTGCGTCGGCCTCCATCCGGTAGTCCAGCTCTTCGATGACCCGGTCCTTGAGCTCGTCGAGCAGGGGCCGCACGTCCAGGCCGGGCACCACGGAACCGATCACCCGGCCGAGCCTGGATACCTGGTTCAGGTCAGACCGCAACGCCTCTGCCGCGCCGGGATATTGCAATTTGACCGCAACGTCCCGGCCGTCCCGCCAGACCGCCCGGTGCACTTGGCCGATCGACGCCGCTGCGGCGGGAACATCGTCGAACTCGCGGAACTTGCGCCGCCAGTGCGATCCGAGCTCCTCTCGAAGCACGCCGTGCACGACCTTTGCGGGCATCGGCGGTGCAGCGTCCTGCAGCTTGGTGAGCGACGCCCGATATGGCGCGACGAGCTGCTCCGGCAGTGCCGCCTCGAAGATCGACATCGCCTGGCCGAACTTCATCGCGCCGCCCTTGAGCTCGCCCAGGACCTTGAACACCTGGTCTGCGGTGCGCTGCTGGATCTCCGCCGCGACCAGCTCAGCCGGCCGGCCGCCGATGCGCTTGCCCAGCCCGAGCGTCGCCCGGCCGGCGATGCCGAGTGGCAACGCGGCGAGCTTCGCGGTGCGGGTCACAGCCTTGCGCGGCAGGTCGGTCACGTCCGCATTCTCCCTTGTCCCTCGCCATTCGAGCGCGGGCTCGGTCATGATCGAGTGACATCCTGCGGTCGAGGGGATCCATGTCTGCGACGAAGCGCTCGCCGAAGGCTTCGAAGAAGCTCGCTCGCTACCGCGAGAAGCGGGACTTCGACCGCACACCCGAGCCAGCCGGAGCGTCCACGCCGCTGGAATCGGCCACTGGACGCCGATTCGTCGTCCAACGACACCGCGCCAGGCGCTTGCATTACGACCTGCGGCTCGAGATCGACGGTGTCCTGGCCAGCTGGGCAGTACCGAGAGGTCCGACACTGGATCCCCGGGCGAAGCGGACGGCTGTACACGTCGAGGACCATCCGATCGAATATCTCGACTTCGAGGGCGTGATCCCCAAGGGCGAGTACGGCGGCGGCGACGTGGTCGTGTGGGACATCGGCACATGGGAGCCGCGCGGCACCGACAACCCGGCCACGGCGGTGGCCGCGGGCGAGCTGCACGCCGACATGTACGGCCACAAGCTGCGCGGCCGGCTGGTGCTGGTGCGTCGCGACCGGGACGGCTCGGGGGCGCGTACTGGCAGGGAGCAGTGGCTCCTCGTCCACAAGCGCGACGAGCACGCCGTCGACGGCTGGGACGCCGAGGACCATCCCCGATCCGTGCTCAGCGGTCGCACCAACGACGAGGTCAAGGCCGATCCGGATCGGATGTGGCGCTCGGACCTGCCCGCCGCCGAGGCATCGATCGCGCTCCGCCCCACGGGCGTGCCCGGGCCGAGCGCGGACGAGCTCGCGGCGCTGGACGCGCTGGGCGCGAGCGGGAAGTGGGAGGTGTTCGGCCGTACGCTGCGGCTGACGAACCTTGACAAGGTGCTGTTCCCCGCACGTCGCCGCGAGTCGGCGACAACCAAGCGCGTGTTCGTTCGATACGCAGCACAGATCGCGCCCGTCGTTCTGCCCTACCTCGCCGGCCGGCCGTTGAACATGCACCGCTACCCGAACGGCGCGGGGTCGAAAGGCTTCTGGCACAAACAGGTTCCTCAACACGCTCCCGAGTGGCTCTCCCGCTGGGAGGACCCAGGAGCCGATCCAGGCGAGACGACCACGTACCTCGTGGTCAACGAGCCTGCCGCGCTGGTCTGGGTGGCGAACTTCGGCGCATTGGAATGGCACGCCTGGACCTCGCGGACCGACGCGCCGCATCGCCCGACGTACGCGCTGATCGACCTCGACCCCGGCGAGGCCACCAGCTGGGACGACGTGCTGACTCTGGCTCGGCTCCATCGCACCGCCTTGGAACATCTCGGCGTCCGGGGCCAGCCGAAGCTCACCGGCCGGCGCGGCATCCAGATCTGGATTCCCATCACCCGCGGGCCGACGTTCGCCGAAACCCGAGCCTGGGTCGAGCAGCTGTCACGTACTGTCTCCGCGGTGGTGCCGGAACTGGTGAGCTGGAAGTGGGAGGTACGAGACCGCGGCGGCCAGGCTCGGCTCGACTACACCCAGAACGCCATCAACAAGACGCTGATCGCTCCTTACAGCCCGCGGGCCGCCCCCGGAGCGCCGGTGTCCGCTCCGGTGTCCTGGGACGAGCTCGAGGATCCTTCGCTCCGACCGGATGCTGTCACGGTCCGGAACGTGTTCGACCGGCTGGCCGAGCGTGGCGACCTGTTTCGCCCCGTGCTGGTCGGCGAGCAGACCTTGCCGAAACTTCGCTGACGCGCCAAGACGGCGAGCGCGGGGCTACCCCCATACGGTCAGGCTGCAGCGACGCCTCAGGCGGCCCAGGTGCAGCCGCAGGCCGGATGTGGTTGCCAGCTGCGGCGACGCGGCATCCCGAACGGCAGCGAGGTCTCCACGGTGCCGTCAACGGTGGCCGGGACGAATCCGTCGAGATGAGCCAGGACCTGCTGGGCGGCAAGGGCGGCCACCAGGGCCGCGAGGGTGACGTCGCAGGCCGCGACGCCCGTAAGACGACGATCGGCCTGGGCAATGATCCGCGGCCAGGCTGGGTCGCGGTCCGTGCGGTGCAAGTCGTGGCAGCGCAGGCAGGACGACGCGCCAGGCAGTACCAGAGGCCCGACGACGCCGGTGGTCTCGATCACGCTAGCTGTCAGGTGCGGGATGCCGATGCGGAGCAGGGCAGCGGCGTCATCGCGGGCCAGAGTTGCCGTCGGCGCCAGCACGACCAGGTCGGGGCCGCGGTCGGGGCGGTCCGGCCCGTCGGGCAGCGTGGCCGAGACCGCTAGTCCTCGAGGCAGGCCGGCGTCGTCCGGGCTCAATCCGCCGGGCATGACGTCGTGGGCCGTCGTCCGCCCGAAGTCCTCCACGCTGACCTGACCGACGCCCGCTGCCGAGAGCAGCCGCGCGATCGTCGCACCGATCCGGCCGGCACCCCGCACCTCGACGTGCGCCTGCCGCCGGGTTGCCAGCGGGTCGTGGGCTTCCACTGGCAGGCCCGCTTCTTCCGAGCCGACCGCCGCCCCGAGCAGGCCGCGGCTGACCCGGTCCGGAGCAAGGGCATCGCCGGAATCACTGAGGCGGACGCGATCACCGTCGATCAGTACGCCTGCACCGTCGAGAATCTCCACCAACCGATCTGCGGCTGCGGCGCTGCCGCCGACGCGCTCGGCCGCCGCTCGGAGCGCGGCGATGTCCCGGACTCCGTCCATAGACCGGAGTACGGCGACCTCAGTCGGGCCGAGCCCCGCCAACACCACAGCCCGGGCCGGATCGAGGCCGATCTGAACGGTGGTCGAGTCCCGCCAGACCCTGGCCAGCGCGGGATGAACGAGGGGGCGCACGGCGGACCTCCACGACGCTTTCCGAGCGGACCGGGCACGGCGGAATCATGCCCGCTCCGGCTCCGCGCCGGGCTTCGTCGTCCACAGCCCACCAGTACGCAGCACTGTGTGACGTTGTCGCGGTGAGGGGCGGCATCCGGTTGTGGACGCCGCCCCTCACCGGCTGTGGAGGTGCTCAGGCCTTCCCGAGGATCCGGTTGAGGTTCGTCGAACAGACCGGGCAGGTGGCCTTCGCCATCCGGGTGCCCTTGTCGTTGACAACCACGTTGCCACTTGCCTCGCGCTTGGCTTTGCACTTCACGCAGTAGAACTCGCCCGAGTATGTCTCGGTGCCAATCTCGGTCACGATGACCTCCTGTCTTCGTTCTCGGTCGGCGTCACACCATACGGCAGCCACTCGTTGTTCTCGTCATCGGCGATGGTGTAAACCTGGGCAAACACCGTCAAATCCGGCCAACATTCGGCCCATTACCCTGATCACACGCCTTTGCTGGGCTTCGGACCCCGCTACGGTTCGTCGATCATGGTGGAAGCGGGCAGCGCCCGCGCACCTGCATTCGACCCGTGCCTAAGACGTACAGCCGACCGTGCGGTGGTCTCAGCTGCAGGGTACCGAGACGACCGTACGGCCGGCATTGCGGCGGGTTCCCCCAGCCCGGTCGTCGCGGCCTGCACGCCTTCCCCGTGCGTGCGACCGGCCGGTGACGAGGGGCCCGTCCTTGGATGACCGTAAAGGTGGACCGGTAGGCGGTCAACGCAGTCAGCCGAGTTCCGTCCACGTCCTGTGGAAAACTCTGTGGACGACCTGTGCGACACGCCGTGCACCACTGTGGAACAGCGGTGGGCAAGGCTGTTGAAAACGTGCGTTCTCATGTGCCGATGCACGTGCTGGCCAGCGTCGACGCTTTCCACCGGGTGTGGATGACAAGTTTTCGACCAGGTTGCCCGGTACGGTTCGCGCATGGACGAGCCGGTCGTCGAGGTTCGGCGCTCCGCGCGCCGTCGTCGCACGGTGACCGCCTTCCGCGAGAACGGCCACGTCGTGGTCTGTGTGCCGGCGCGGTTCAGCAAGGCCGAAGAACAGCAGTGGGTCGACACCATGCTGCGCCGGCTTGCGACCAAGGAGGGCCGCCGGCGGCCGAGCGACGAGCAGCTGCTCGTCCGTGCGCGGGAACTGTCGCGGCGATATCTCGACGGTCAAGCACAGCCGCTGAGCGTGCGCTGGTCGGCGATCCAGCAGAGCCGGTGGGGTTCGTGTACACCGACCGACCGGTCGATCCGGATTTCCGACCGGCTCAGGGGCGTGCCTCAATGGGTGCTCGATTACGTGCTCGTCCACGAGCTCGCGCATCTGATGATCATCGACCACCGGCCCGAGTTCTGGGACCTTGTGCAGCGATACCCCCGCTCGGAACGGGCTCGCGGCTTTCTCGACGGTCTATCCCACGCTGCCGGCGGGAACATGGAGGAGAACTAGTCGACTGGACGTGAGTCGTCGTCGTCGTCGTCCGGCGTCTCCGGCGTCTCCGTAGGTGCCGACGCGTCGAGCGCGGACACGTCGAGTTCGGCACGACCCAGGTAGGCCGCCGGATCGACGAGGTCGTCGGCCGTGGGCAGCAGGTCCGGATGCCCCCACACCCCGTCCCGGCCGTCGAGACCGCGAGCGTCGCGGACGGCGCTCCAGAACGCTGATGCCTCACGCAGCCGCCGCGGCCGCAACTCGAGCCCTACCAAGGTGGCGAACGTCTGCTCAGCCGGCCCGCCCGTCGCCCGGCGGCGCCGCACCATTTCACGGAGCGCCGGCGCCGACGGCAGACGTCCGTCCGTCGCCTGTGTAACCACGTCGTCGACCCATCCCTCGACCAGCGCCAGGGCCAGCTCGAGGCGCTCCAGGGCGGCCTTCTGCTCCGATGTCGTCGGCAGGTCGAACAAGCCGCCCTCGAGGGCCTCCTGGATGGTCTCGGGCCGCTGCGGGTCGATCTCGCGCAACGACGACTCGATCCGGTCGGTGTCGACTGAGATGTTCCGGGCGTATTCCTCGACCAGTGCGATCAGGTGCGGACGCAACCAGGGCGCGTGGGCGAACAGGCGCAGGTGCGCGCTCTCGCGTAGCGCGAGGTAGAGCGTCACGTCGCGTTCTTCGAGGCCGAGCCCTTCCCCGAATGCCCGCACGTTGGCGGGTAGCAGCGTCGGGTGCCCCTCGGCGAGCGGCAGGCCGATGTCCGCGGACCCGACGACTTCGCCGGCAAGCTTTCCGATCCCCTGGCCGACCTGGGCGCCCCACATCGACACGCCGACCTGTTGCATCATGCCGACCAACGGGCCGGCGGCCTGGGCCATCTCCGGCGGCAGCGCGTTGCCCATCGCCGTCGACACCTTGGCGGCGACCGGTTCGACGAGCTCACGCCACGCTGCTTGGGTTCCCTCCACCCACTCGGCCCGGCTCCACGTACGTGGCGAGCCGCCGGTGGCCGGGAAGGCGGTGGCTTGGTCGAGCCAGGTGTCGGCCAGCCGAAAGGCATCTTCCACCGTCCGGCGCTCGACCGCGCTGACCGACTTGTCGCCCGCCGCGGCGACGACCTGGCGAGCGGACTGGTTCGCGAGGTCCCAGTTCACCGGCCCCCCGGTCCACGAGAGCATCCGGCCGAGCTGCTGGAGCATGGCGCCGATGTCAGGAGCTCCCGGGCCACCCGTGCCGAGCGATCCCAACAACTGCGAGAGCGGATCCTGCGGGCCGCTTGCCTCGTCGCCACCGGGTCGCTGCGCTGGCACGCCCTCGGTCTCGTCGTCGGGCTGGTCCGGATCGTCGCCGGACCGGAAGCCGAACGGCACGTCGCTCATGGTCGAGCCTCGAACTCGAGCGGCAGCACTTTGAAGCGCCTCATGCCGTCCACGGTAGTCGGCCGATCCGCCGACGTAGATCCGTGCCCACAGGTGGTTCGCGTTCGGCGCAACGCGGAGGCCGCCCCCGGTCGACCGACTGATCGCACATGACACGACACGCGCGCGTGCCGCTGGCCGTTTTGAGGCCAGTTGATCTTGGCGTAGTCGGCCTTAAGTGCACTAGGTTCGCGGCGTGGGGATCGTGCGCCTGCTGGATGTGCGCGACGAGCAGCTATCCGTCGACGAGGTGCTCGCGGCCGTCAGCGACCCATCAACCGGCGGCATCTGCCTGTTCGTGGGGACGGTGCGTGATGTCGACCGTGGCAAGAGCGTGACGGAGCTCGAGTACACCGCACATCCGTCGGTTTCTGACGTCCTCCATGACGTGACCGACGAGATCGCGTCGACGTCCCCGGTAAACGCTCTGGCTGCCGTGCATCGTGTGGGCGAGTTGAAGGTCGGTGACATCGCGGTCGTAGTGGCGGCGGCCGCACCGCACCGGGCGGAGGCCTTCGCCGCGTGCCGACGGCTCATCGACGAGCTCAAGGCACGGGTCCCGATCTGGAAGCGCCAGCTGTTCGACGACGGCGACGCGGAGTGGGTCGGCTCACCGTAGAGGTCGCGCCTCAGCTTGCTCTCAGCTACCAGCCATAGGCTCGTCGATACTTGTCGAACCAATCAGTGAGGACCGGGCCGCCGAAATGTCCCGTCGCACCGCGACGCTTGCCGTCTCTGGCGCGCTCCTTGTCGTGCTTGTCGCCGCAGCCTCGCTGTTCCCGGTTCCGTATGTCGTCTATTCACCCGGACCGGTGGAGGACACCCTCGGCGTGTGGGACGGCGAACCGGTGATCGAGATCAGCGGAGCCGAGACGTACCCGACCGAAGGCGTGCTCGACCTCACCACCGTCGGCGTCACGCCGGCCGATCGCAAGCTGGGCCTGCTCGGCGCGCTGCAGGCGTGGCTGGATCCGGACCGGACGGTCCTTCCCCGCGAGCTGGTCTATCCGCAGGACGTGACGGCCGACGAGGCGCGCGAGGAAAACGCCCAGTTGCTCGAGCGGTCCCAAGAGACCGCGAAAGTCGCTGCATTGCGTGAACTGGGCCTGGAGGTCCCCGAGATCGTCGTCGTCGACACTGTTGTCAACGGGGCGCCGGCCGACGGAGTCCTGGTGCCGGGCGACGTCGTCATTTCTGTGGATGGAACGCCGATCAAGACGCCTCAGGACGTCGTCGAGGTGGTCACTGCGCACGAGCCCGGAGACCGCATCGAGTTCGTCGTCGAGCGTGACGGCGCGGAACGCACCGAGACGGTAGGCAGTCAGGCCGCTGAGGACGACGGCCGGACGATCGTCGGTTTCAGCCCGTCGGTGGGCTACGAATATCCGGTGCAGATCGATGTCAACATCGACGACCGGATCGGCGGACCGTCCGCCGGAATGGTGTTCGCGCTGGCGATATACGACACGCTGACGCCGGGTGCTCTTCTCGACGGTATGCACGTCGCTGGCACCGGCATCATCGGTCCGGACGGTGAGGTCGGCCCGATTGGAGGGATCCGGCAGAAGATCGCCGCGGCATCCGACGACGGGGCGACGCTGTTCCTCGCGCCGGCCGGCAACTGCGACGAGGCGGCCGTCTCCGACCCCGGCCAAATGCGGATCGTGCGGATAGAGACCCTCGACGACGCCATCGCCGCCGCCGAGTCCGCCGCCGCAGGCGACATGGAGTCCCTGCCTTCCTGCAGCGCCTGAGCGACACCTCCCCGTGCGATCGGAATGACCACGTTGTACCCACTCGCCTGGTGATGGCCCGCCAGCCGGTCTCAATCGGCGAAGGTGGCGGCCAGTGCGTCGGTGAGGTCGGGAGCCAAGTCAGTCTCGCGGAGCAGGTCACTGTCGTCGTCGTGACCGCGCACCCGTAGGACCGACGAACGCGCACCGTCGCGCAACACTGCGACGACGATCCGGACGTCGGCCCGATCAGGATGACGGGCAGCCCAGGCGGCGGCCTCAGCAGGAGCGGCGGGCATGCCACTCTCGGCAGCGGGCGGAAGGACGATTCGCTCGAGCGCCACAGCGCAGCCGACGACGGTCGAAGGCCAGGCGATGGTGAACAGCGCGTCCTCCAGGTGCTGGTTGGGCAACTCCTGCTCGATAGGAGTGAGCTGGTCCGCCGACGGTTCCTGGCCGCCAACCCGTAGTCGATCGACCAGCGCCGGCTCGCGCGAGAGCAGATCGGCCGTAGGGGCGAGTGCGAACAACCGCGGCGCCTGGTCCCATCCGTCGCCGGCAACGTGCCGCTCGATCTCGGCGACAGCGCGGGCGAGCGGCGAGGTCGGAGCGTCGGGCATGTCCGAATCGTTGCACGGGCGCTACCTGACCTGTGGTGACGGTGAGATAGCTTCGCAAGGGTGAGCCAGGACCTCCCACGACCCGCCCAGCCGTTCCGGAACCGCAGCGGAACGCGCAAGCGCTCGCGAGCACTGGTTCCGACGCTGATCGTCCTTGCGGTCCTCGCCGTGATCTACGGCATCGCGACCGCACTGTGGACCGAGCGGTTGTGGTTCAGCTCGGTCGACTTCGTCAGCGTGTTCACCACCAAACTCGTCACCGAGGCCCTGTTGTTCGTCGTCTTCGCCGTGTTGATGGCGGCCGCTATCTCCGTCAACGCGATCGTCGCTCACCGGCTCCGTCCGCGCTACCGGCCGATGAGCGCGGAGCAGCAGAGCCTGGACCGCTACCGCGATGCGATCGACCCGATCCGGCGCTGGGTCGTCATCGTGGCCTCGATTCTGCTGGGGCTCATGGCGGGTGGAAGTGCGGCCGGCCAGTGGGAGACGTTCCTGCTCTGGCGGAACGGACGCGGGTTCGGCACAGCCGACGAGGAGTTCGGCCTGGACATCGGGTGGTTCGCGTTCGACTACCCATGGTGGCGGTACGTCCTGAGCTTCGGGTTCGCTGCTGTGATCCTCGGACTGATCACCGCAGCCGTTACGCACTACGTCTATGGCGGCATCCGGCTGCAGACCGCAGGTGAGCGGGTGTCGCGCGCAGCCCAGGCGCACCTGTCCGTGCTCATCGGGCTGTTCGTGCTGCTCAAGGCCGTCGCTTACTGGTTGGACCGGTACGCTCTCGTGCTCGAGGACGGCGCGCTGCTCACTGGTGGGTCGTACACGGACATCAACGCCATGCTGCCGGCCAAGACCATCCTCGTCTTCGTCGCGCTCATCTGTGCGCTGTTGTTCTTCGTCAACGTCTGGCGCCGTTCGTGGACCCTCCCGGCGATCGGACTCGGCCTGCTGGTCCTGTGTGCCGTGCTGCTTGGGGGAGTCTGGCCGCTGATCGTCCAGCAGTTCCAGGTCAAGCCCAGTGAGGCCGACCGGGAAGAGCCGTACATCGCGCGGAACATCGAGGCGACGCGCGAGGCTTATGACGTCGAAGGTGTGCAGGTCAACCAGTACGCCGCCACCACCACGGTCAGCGCCGGGCAGTTAGCAGAGGACTCCGCGACGGTTCCCGGCATCCGGCTGCTCGATCCGAATGTCGTACCGCCGGCCTTCCAGCAGCTCCAGCAAGTGCGTGGCTTCTACACGTTCCCGAACCCGCTCGACGTCGACCGGTACGAGATCGACGACGAGAACCGGGATGTCGTCGTCGCCGTACGGGAGATCGAGGTCGCCGGAATTCCGGACGCCCAGCAGAACTGGATCAATGAACACACTGTCTATACCCACGGATTCGGTTTCGTGGCGGCGTACGGAAACACCCGCAACTCTGACGGCTCCCCGGTCTGGGCCGAGGAGGACATCCCGCCGGTCGGCGAATTGGGCGAGTATCGACCGCGGGTCTATTTCGGTGAGTTCTCGCCCGAGTACTCGATCGTCGGTGCACCGGAAGGACGGAATCCGGTCGAGTTCGACATTCCCGAAGACCCCGACGCCGGCGGTGAACAGCGGAACTACACCTACACCGGCGACGGCGGAGTGCCGATCGGATCGTTCATCAACAAGATTCTCTACGCGACGAAGTTCCAGCAGGGCAACATCCTGCTCTCGGACCGAGTGAACTCCTCCTCCCGGATTCTTTATGATCGCCATCCGCGCAATCGGGTCGAGAAGGTGGCGCCGTGGCTCACCGTCGACAGCAATCCGTATCCCGCAATAGTCGACGGCAACTTGGTATGGATTCTTGATGGCTACACCACCATCGATTCTTATCCCTACTCCCAACGCGTGTCGTTGGGCGAGGCGACGCGCGACTCGCGGACCGCGCTGCAGGCGGTTGCCGCCCAGCCACAGGACCACCTGAACTACGTTCGCAACTCCGTCAAGGCTGTCGTCGACGCCTACGACGGCTCGGTCACGTTGTATGCCTGGGACGAGACCGACCCAGTCCTCGAAGCCTGGCAGGAGGCGTTCCCGGACACTGTTGAGCCAAGGTCGGAAATATCTGAAGACCTGATGGCACACCTGCGCTACCCCGAGGACTTGTTCAAGCTTCAGCGCGGGCTGCTGGCGGAATATCACGTCACGAAGCCGACGACCTTCTACGGCGGTCAGCAAGCATGGAACGTTCCCAACGACCCGACCGTCAGCCAGGCAGTGTTCCAGCCGCCGTACTACCAGACGATCAAGCTTCCCGAGACGGACACGGCGAACTTCTCCCTGACCACCACCTACGTCCCCAAGGGTCGGCAGAACCTGGCGGCGTTCATGGCCGTCAACGCAGACGCACGCAGCGACGACTATGGCCAGCTGACGATTCTGCAATTGCAATCGGAGACCCAGATCGACGGTCCCGCGCAGGTCGCCAACAATTTCGAGGCCAATCCGGCGGTGGCTCAGGAGTTGTCCCTGCTGCGGCAGGGTGACGCGGACACGGTAACCGGCAACCTGCTCACCCTGCCCGTCGGTGGTGGCCTGCTGTATGTCCAGCCGGTGTATGTGCAGCGCGCCAGCGGTGAGGCGGCGTTCCCGCTCCTTCAGAAGGTGCTTGTGTCGTTCGGCTCCCAGATCGGATACGCCGACACGCTGCAGGAGGCGCTGGACCAGATCTTCCAGGGCGAGTCGGGGGCCGAGACAGGCGAGGAGCCGGGGACCGGGACGCCGACCGCGCCGCCCACGGGCGCTCCGACACCAGCGCCGACGGCACCACCGGCCGGCGAGGGTGCCGGTGATCTGCAGGCTGCGATCGAGGACGCGCAGCAGGCATACGACGATGCCCAGGCGGCCCAACGCGAGGGCGACTGGGCCGCGTACGGCGCCGCTTTGGACCGGCTGGAGGAGGCGTTGGCCCGGGCTGCGACATTGTCCGGGGAATCGCCCGCCACTGAGCCGACGCCGACGTCGACGCCGTAGGTCTGCTTGTCGAATCGGCGTGATTTGGCGGGGCGATGAGCGGTCCCGTAGACTCGCAAACGCGACGCGGGGTGGAGCAGTTCGGTAGCTCGCTGGGCTCATAACCCAGAGGTCGCAGGTTCAAATCCTGCCCCCGCTACCAACTTCAGGCTCGGGTCCCCTTGGGATCCGAGCCTGAAAGCGTTCCAGACTTGATCCGGTAATCACAAAGTCATCACTTAGCAAGAGCCGAGCACCGCCCGACGGCGCATCCGCGGGGCGAGCATGGAACGTCCACGGACGTCATGGAGCGACTCGGGACGTCATGCGCACCTACATGGCATGAAGACCGCGACGACACCGACCATCGGACTGGATCCGCTGTTGAGCATCGAGGAACTCGCCGACTATCTCGGCGTCCCGATCACGACGATCTACGACTGGCGCGTGGACGGCAAGGGGCCGTGCGGCGTCCGCGTCGGGCGCCATGTGAAGTTCACCGTCCGCGACGTCCTGGCGTGGATCGACGAGCAGCGCGAATCCCGGCCCGGGCAGCATCCCGATGGGCGGTGACCTGAGATGGGGCACGGACGGCCCAGGACCGCGATCGGGACCTTCGGTGGCTTCACCTTCGTCTCGGCCCCGAACGGCAAGGTGAAGGCCCGGGTCCGCTATCGCGACGACGACGGACAGCTACGACTCGTGCAGGCGACCGGCGACTCCCGGAAGTCGGCCGAGCGGGCCCTCAAGGCGAAGCTCAGCCAGCGTGCGAGCTACGCCAGTGGCTACGGCGCGCTCTCGGCGGACAGTTCGTTCACCACGCTGGTGAAAGTCTGGCTTGATGACCTGGACCTACAGGGCAAGCTCGCGCCCAGCACGCGCGCCCTCTACGAACGCAACATGCGACAGCCCGTCATGCCAGCGTTCGAGCACTACACGCTGCGCGAGATCACAGTTCGCAAGGTCGACCAGTTCATCAAGACGCTGGCCGCCACGAAGAGCTACTCCATGGCCAAGCAGGCGCGGACGGTCCTCAGCCTCGCGTTCGGGTTAGCGGTTCGCTACGACGCGCTCAGGGAGAACCCGGTCCGGCACACCGCGCGGTTGAGCAAGCCGCCGTCGCAGGCCCTGGCACTCACCGTGGAGCAGGTCGAGGCGATCCGCCGAGCCGTCCGCACGTGGCGACGTGGGCAGGGGCTGTCGGGTCCGAAGCCAGACGGGCAGCTGGAGCAGATCGTCGAGGTCATGCTTGGCACCTCCGCTCGAATCGGTGAGGTCCTCGCCATCCGTAAGTGCGACGTTGATGTCACACGAACCCCGGCCACGGTTCGCATCTGCGGCACGATCGTGTCGCCAGCCGGGAAGCCGACGCACCGGCAGGGCCATCCGAAGACATCGAAGTCGACCCGCACGGTCTCGGTGCCGAGCTTCACCGCAGAGGTACTGCGTGAGCGGCTCGTGGTCATGGCCTCCGAGGACCCCGAGCATCTGATCTTCTTCAGCCGTAACCACACGCCACTGCTCACCAACAACGTCCGTCGCCGCTTGCGAATGGCCCTTGCCGAGGCCGGCATCCAGGGCGTCACTCCGCACTCGTTCCGGCGCACGGTCGCCACGGTCATCGACCGCGCCGGGGGCGCTGACCTGGCCGCCGAGATGCTCGGGCACACATCGTCGGAGATCACCAGGCAGCACTACATCGAGCCAAACGAGGAGGTGAACCCTGTCACGGCCGAGATCCTCGAGGCCTTGGCTCCCAGGCGGCGGATCGAGTTGGAGGATATCTAACCGAGTCGCGGAGGGTCACCGCGCGGCTGCGGTCTGTGAAGGATCGCTTCCTGGAGCTTCCGCCGGCTCTGGGCCGCACCGGGTGGCGGAATGGGCTGCGACGGCGCTGGTCGCAGTTGGTCACGCGCGAGCCGGAGGAGATCGGTCTGGACCTGGGAGGTGATGGGGACGTACCGCTGCCGAACCCTGCGGACCATCCCGGTTACCTC
>DASSDH010000132.1:0-6915 GCA_035697245.1 Jiangellaceae bacterium | reverse complement strand
CGCCGGCGAGCGCTGCTTCGATGAGGGCGCGGCCAGAGTCAACGACATCCGCCCGGAGGCCTTCCACGCCGGCGGGCCGGCGGGTGTCCAGATCGGTCTCGACGAACTCGACCTCTGGAGAACCGCGGCGCAGTACTTCCACCGCATCGTCGGCGCGGCCGCGACGGATGGCTTCAGCCAACTCGGCGATCGCACCGCCGTAACGGTGGACGGTGCGAAGTCGCACCACGTCCTTGCGGAGCTCGGATTCGACCTCGTCCGCAGGCTGGACATCGGCAGGCAGCAGGTCGATCAGCCGATCGGACCGATCATCCACGGCGGGCCGCGATCGACGGCGGACCAGGTCGCCGAGCACTGCTCCGGCTTCGACAGAGGCGAGCTGGTCGGGGTCGCCAACCAGGACCAGCTGGGTATCCGGACGCAACGCTTCGAACAGTCGGGACATGAGCGTCAGCGAGACCATCGAGGTTTCGTCGATGACCACGAGGTCGTAGGGCAGGT
Organism: Jiangellaceae bacterium; assembly: GCA_035697245.1. Classification (GTDB taxonomy): domain Bacteria; phylum Actinomycetota; class Actinomycetes; order Jiangellales; family Jiangellaceae; genus JACVRX01. The sequence goes on along the minus strand of DASSDH010000132.1, from coordinate 6,414 downwards.
GGTTGTGCCGGTTGAAGCGGAAGCGGCTGTGCGAGTCGGGTCGCCAGCCGAGCAGCCGGTGCAGGGTCGAAGCCAGGGGCGCGGTCGGCACTTCGACGCCCTCCCCGGCGAGCCGGGCGAACTCTTCGGACACCGCTTCTTGCATGCGAGCTGCGGCTTTGCCGGTTGGTGCGGCCAGGGCCAGGCGGGGCGGTGTGTCCAGCGTCGTGCTGAGCACGGCGAGCAGGCGGGCAACCGTTGTCGTCTTGCCGGTGCCTGGGCCGCCGGCGATAACGGTCACCCAGCCGGTCACGCATGCGGCGACCGCGAGCCGCTGCAGGTCGGGCGGCGGGTCGGGGAAGAAGCGGTCCAGCGCAGCACGAAGCCGCTCAGTGTCGACGTCGGGCGGGGTGCGGGACGTGCGGGCATCGAGCTCCGCCTGGACGAGCTGCTCCTCGTGCCAGTAGCGGTCGAGGTAGAGCAGGTCGTCGATGAGGCGCAACGGTCGGCCGGCTGGCCCGTGGATCCCGACTGCGATGAGAGGGCTCCCTGCACATGCCGCCAGCCAGGCCGTGGGTTCCGGCCAGGGCAGTGCCGCCAAGTCGGCCGGGTCATCGACGTCGCCTGCCCCCCGATGTGCCCCGGAGAGGTCGACGCACACCGAGCCTTCGCGGACGGCGCGAACAGTGAGGGCCGCGGCCAGCAGCACGTCATCGTTTGCCTCTCCGCAGAGGCGGCCCAGGGTCGTCGCGACGTGGACGTCGGCGGCGTTGAGAACCCCTGCGGTGTTGAAGTCGGCGAGTAGGCCGCGCGCACGAATGGCCAGACGGACGTCGTGAAGATCGTTGTGATGTTTTTCCAGGAGCACTGTCATGGCGCACCTCGGTCGAGCAGGTCTGACACGTCCTGGATCAACCCTGCGGGCGGCAGCCAGGAGAACACACCGCATGGCGAGCCATCGACAACCGGCGTCTCGGGGCCGCACATGCCGCGGAGGAACAGGTAGAGAACCCCCCCGAGGTGGGTTGTCGGGTCGTAAACAGGCTGGCGCCAGCGGAGGAAACGGTGCAGTGCCACCGAGTACAGCAGCGCCTGGAGCGGGTAGTGGGCGCGGATCATCTCGGCAGCCATCGCCTCGGGTCGGTAGTCCCACGCGGTCAGCGGCTCGGCACCAGCCGGAGCGAAGCCGCCGAGCCAGTTGGTCTTGTAGTCGACGACGACGTAGCGGGCTTCGCCGCCGGGTGATCGCACCCGGAGGACTGCGTCGAGACTCCCCGAGAGGTACCCGCGCAGCCGCTGACCGCGAAGCCCGGGCACCTCGAGTGCATCCGCGTAGCCGGCGAGCGGATCGTCACCTGGCAGGTGCCGGCGCAGCAGGTCGGCGATGGCCGCGACAGTCGCATCGGCGAGGCGTGGGTGGTCGCCGCCGGCCAATGGCAGCTCGAAGTCCAGCTCGGCCAGTCGGTCGGTGAGTGCAAAATCCCGCAGCCGGCGACCATCAGCAACTGGCCCGAGTGGTGTCTCCAACGTCGGTAGCAGGCCGTCGGCCAGTGCAACCGGGTCGACGGACGTGCCAAACCGGCGCCCGACAGCCTCGGTGCATCGCTCGCGTAGCTCGGTGGCGAGGTCGTCGGCGGCAGGGTCGACGTACTCGAGCACCGTGTGCACGAGCGTTCCGAACGCCGCGCCGGACGGGAAGTCGGCCAGCGGCGACGGGACGGTGCGCAGTACCTCTTCCAACAGATCCGCAGGTTCGGCAGCCACGGCTGAGGAGAGAACCGCGGGCTCGTCCTGCCGCTCCTCGACCTCCAGCTCCGGCTCGCTGCCGACGCCCGGGTCCGGCGCCACGTGGTCGTGCAGGAACCTGGTGAGCCCGGTATACGAGGTGCGCCGCCAGCCTTCGTCCAGCGGACGGTCGAACGTCGCCGCCGCCAGCGCCGGTGACGACACACGAACCACGCGCCAGCGCGCAGTCCGGTCGTCGCCGACGTCCTCGACAGCAACGGCCCCGCCGGCGAACGCGAACAGATCAACCAGCCGCCCGCGCACGTCTACATCGCGCATCAGCCGGACTCGAGTAGGCGGCTGCTCCGCGGGGTCGAAGTCGCTGAACAGCAACCGGCTCAGTGGCGCGTGCTCGGCGGTCGTCGCCGGCACCCACCAGGCGACGACCTGGCAGCGGGCCCGGGTCATCGCGACGTAGAGCAAGCGCAAGTCCTCGCCCAGCTCCTCGGCGAGGTGCAGGTCCCGCCGATCCAGATATCCCGGCGCGTCGCGGCCGCCGACGTCTAGAAGGCGTGCGCCGTCCGCATCGTGCAGGCGCAGCGGGTCGGGATTCTCCGGTACGTACCTGTCCCACCCGTACGGCACGTAGACGACCGGGAACTGTAGGCCCTTGGCGCCGTGGATGGTCACCACCTGCACCGCGTCGGCGTCGGACTCCAGCCTGCGGCTGCGTTCCTCGGCCGCGTCTTCGGCCGCCTCGTTGATCCGCCGCTGCAGCCACTCGACGGTCGCCGCCAGGCCCAGCCGCCCGGTCACCGCCGCAGCGTGCAGCGCCTGCCCGATGTGCCGGACATCGGTGAGCCGGCGCTCGCCGCCGTCGGTGCCGAGCAGCCGCTCGACCAGCCCCTTCGACGTCATCACCTCCAGGAGTGCCGCGACGCCGCGCTCGGCGAGCACGTCCCGCCACGACCGCAACAGCAGGCCCAGCTCGTCGGTGCCCGCGTCGCCCGAGTCGGCGAGCTGGCGAGGAGTCCAGCCGACGAACGGGGTCAGCGCTGCGGCGCGCACCAGCCCGGCCCGGTGCGGCTGCTCCAGCGCCCGCAGCAGACACAGCCAGTCGCGCCCGGTCGGGGCGAGGAACACGCTGCGGCTGCCAGTGAGTACCGCGGGGACACCCGCCGTGGCAAGCGTGTCGCGGACCATTGCCGCCTGGTCGTTCGTCCGCACCAGCACGGCGATGTCGCCTGGGGAGACTGGCTGCGCCTCACCGTCCAAGTTCAGCCGGCCGGATCCGTCGAGCAGCCCGACGATGTCGGCCGCGACGTCTTCGGCGACGATCCGGCGCGCCACCTTCGCTGTGATCTTCGCGCGGTCGGAAACGTCCGCAAGCGATCGACGAACAACGCGCAACCGCAGCGGGGGTCCGGCGCCGTCGAGCCGAGGTGCCCGGTGGGACGCAACCACGTCCCATACCCGTATTCGCTCGTCGCCCAGCGCCGCGCCGCGGAACAGCGCTCCGAGCGCGGTGAGCAGCGGCTCGTCGCTACGCCTATTGCGTCCGAGTGTGCAATGCAAAGTCGCCGCACCGGTCGCCTCCAGGTAGGTGACGAGGTCGGCGCCGCGGAAGGCGTAGATAGCCTGCTTCGGATCGCCGATCAGAACCAGCGTCGTCGCGCCGTGGAACGCAGTCTCCAGGATCCGCCATTGCAGCGGGTCGGTGTCCTGGAACTCGTCGACGAGGACGACTTTGTACCGCGATCGGACCCGCTCGACGGCGGCCGCGCCGCGCACCGGGTCGCGGAGCGCGTCGTCGAGCCGACTGACCAGGTCGTCGTAATCGATCAGGCGGCGCATCCGCTTGCGCCGATACACCTCTTTCTCTGTGTCGGCCGCCAAGACGTAACGGAGTTGTGCCGACGAGCCGTCCGGCGCGTCGGTCTGGACGAGCTTTGCCTGTGGATCGCCGACCGCCGACCGGGCGACGGTGAGGGCGGTCCGCGGATCGACGGCCGGTTCTCCGCTCTCGCCGGCGAACCGGCGCACGTACAGGTCGCCGACCACCTCGACAACCAGGTCGTCGACGTCCTCGACGAACGTAGCGTCCGGCTCCAGGTCGCCGGCCATGCCCAGCCCGGCCAGCATCTGCAGGCAGAACCCGTGCGTGGTCGCGATGGTCGCGGCGTCGAATGCGGCCAATGCGCGGATGAGCCGGTGCCGGCGTTGCATGACCTCGGCATCCGGCGCGTCGGCGAGCAGAGCCAACAGCTCGTCGCCATCGAGAAGGGCGCGGCGCGGGTCGGCCAGCCCCCGTTCGGCGGTCACCAGCCGCTCCCGGACCCGCTCGCGCAACTCCTGGGTCGCCGCCCGGCTGAACGTGACGAGCATCAGCTCCGGCAGCTCGGCGACGCCCTCGGCGACGTACCGGGTCGCCAGCGCAGCGATCGTGTACGTCTTGCCGGTGCCGGCGCTCGCCTCCAGCACAGTGGTGCCAGTCGGCAGCGGGCCGCAGATGTCGAACGGCGCGACGTCGATGACCGACGTCATGCCGACTCCAGCTTCTCGGCCGCCCGCAGCGGCTCCCACAGCCGCCGGGCCAGCGCGCCGAACCGGTGCGGCTCGTCGGCCAGCCAGCCGACCGGCTGCTCGTCGTCCGTGGCCTTTTCGGCGAGCAGTACGTCGAACGGCGCCGGGTCCCCCCACACCATCCGGTGCGCGGGGTCGGCCTGCTCGGCCTCGTACCGATCGCTCGCCCACTCCTTTTCCGCGAGGGCTTGCGCGTTGGCCGCGGTCGTGTTCACGCGCCTGGCCGCGTACTCGGCGGACGTCTTGACGGCGAGCGGAAGAGGCGCGCGCAGGCCTTGCGTCCGTAGCTCGACCAGCTCGGTCAGATGCCGGCGGGCGGTGTCCTCGTTGACGGGTCCGAGGCGCGACGTCGCGATGCCCTCCCTCCTGTCCCTGCCGACCGTCACAGCCGTCCAGCTCGTGTCCGGATGCGCGACGGACAGCGCGAGCAGCTGCGCCCATGCCCGGAGCCGGTGCTTGGGAGAGAGCCGGGAGTACTCGACCCGCACCGCGGTCCCGTCCTGGACGCCGCCGACGGTACCGACCACTTGACGGCCGCCGACGTCGACGGCGACGTCGACCGTCCGGGCTGGGCCTGTGCGCAGTTCCTCGCTCGCAATCATGAGCAGCTCGACCTCGGCCATGACGCCGTCGACGACCCGGCGGCCGAGCTCGCCGGGCGGCAGGGTCTGTCGTCGCCACTCTGCCTGGACACACGCCAGGGCGTCGGCACCAGCCAGCCGCGCCCGCAGCAGCCGGTCGCCGACCGCCCAGCGGCTCAGCGGGTGGAGCTCGACGGCGAGCGTGTCGTCCAAATCCTCGTCGTCGCCGACCAGCGTGACACCGAGCCGCTGCCGTAGGAACGCTTTGGCCGGATGCTCGAGGAACGCAATCAGGTCGTCGAGAGCGAGCTCGTCGGGCTCGTCGGGCGGTGCGAGTGGCGGGTGCAGGAACGGTCCGTGCGCAACGCGGGACTGCCCGGCCCGGACAGCTCCGGCGACCGACTGCCGGTCGAAGCTGAACGGGCGAGCGCCCGTGCCGAGCTCTCCAGGCTCGAAGTTGCGGGTGTCGAACGGCTGCAGTGGATGGTGGACGACCACGTGCGCTCGTGCGCGGCGCCCGTCCGAGGTACGGACCAGCGCGTCGGCGGCGTCGAGGATCTCACCGATGGGGACGGCGGGCGGCCGCGGCGCGTTCGTCCGAGGGTCGGCGCCGGTGTAGAGCACGACCAGGTGATCCTTGGCAGCCAGGATCGCGTCGAGCAGGAGCTGGCGGTCCTCGCTGCGCGGGTCGCGCTCGCCGACTCGCGGATCACGGGCGAGGACGTCGTCGCCGTCGACGCTTGCTGTGCGCGGGAACCGGCCGTCGTCCAACCCGAGCAGGCAGACGACCCGATGCGGCACCGAGCGCATCGGCACCATCGAGCACATGGTCAGCTCGCCGGTGCGGAAGTTGGCTCGGGTGGGACGGCCGCGTAACCGGTCGGCGAGCAAGGCCCGGATGTCGGCGAGAGTCAGCTTGATCGTGTGCACCCGATCGCCGGCGTCGTGGGCGACCTGCGCCAGCTCACGCTGAGCCTGGCCCTGCTGCCAAGCGTCGGTCTCGGTGACGTCGGCGAGCCGGGCCATCCCGGTGCTGAGGGTGTCGAGCCAGTGGGCAAGTGGGTGCTCACCGGTGAGGTCGTCCAGCGTGATTGCCAGCCGGGTGACGAGCTCGGCCAGCCGGCCGGCGAGGTCGATATCGCTGCTGTCGACGTCGTCCAATGGCAGCGCTTTGTCGATCCAGCGCAGTCCGTCCTCCGCCATCGCGGCTCCGAGCAGGATGCGGTCCAGGCCGGTCCGCCAGGTGTTCTGCGGGATCGAGCTCAGGCCGAACGGCGCGCGGTGCTCGCCGTCCAGCCCCCATCGGATTCCCGACGACGCCACCCAGCCGCGGAGGCGTTCCAGGTCGTCGTCGGAGAACCGGAACCGGCGGCGGACAGGCGTCGATGCCGCGAGGTCGAGCACTTGGCTCGCGGTCACCCGGGCATCCGCAAGCTCCAGCAATGCCGCCACGATGGCGAGCAGCGGGTTGGTCTGGCGCAGCGACCGGTCCGCCAACCGGACTCGGAGCCGGTGACCCGGGTGGCGGGACTCGTCGCCATCGTCG
>DASSDH010000131.1:0-2777 GCA_035697245.1 Jiangellaceae bacterium | reverse complement strand
CTCGCACCGCTGGTAGGGGTCGGTGTTGGTGCCCATCGCGACGTGCGCGCCGGTCCAGCTCCTCTTCCGCAGCTCCCGCCGCAGCACCTCGACCGCGTTGACCTTGACCACGATCCGGGTCTCGAAGTCCCGCCCCGCGTCGAAGTTCAGGTAGGCATGGCTGGGACGGGCAAAGCAGTTGTGATTGACAGTGCCGTTGGCGATGTAGTCACCCGTGCCGGTCGTCATGTCGTACAGCGGAAGGTCCACGCCCAGCGGCTCGATGGACACGACGCGAAGGGGAGTGTTGTTCTTGACCGCCCGACCCTCGATCGTTCGCTTGCGCGTGATCGCCGGGTCCACGGTGTGGAAGAAACGTAGGTGCTCCCGCAGTCCACCGAGCAGCCGCACGACCGTGACGGGCTTCGCCCTGTTGAGGCCCTGCGTCTCGATGACGAAGGAGAACCCGAACCGTCGTAGGCAGGCCGTGATCTGGTCGACAATGGTGCGGTCAGTGTTGCAGATGCGCAGTGCGCTCTGGCTATAGCTGCCTTCAGCGTCGAAGATGCCAGCAAGAAACCCCTTGCACCACTCGGCCGATGAGGCATGCGGCCAGACGACGAGCTCCTCGACGGCGGCAACGCCGAGGCGCGTGAAGTTGCGGATCGCATCGACCTGCTTCCTGGCGCCAACTGCCTTCTGGAAGGTGTACCCGATGGTCGCGACGTCGAATTCAGCCAGGTACGTGCGGGTGCGTCGAAGTGCCTCGAGATCGACCAGTGCCAGACGGAACTGGTAGGTGTTCCAGGCTCGACCCGAAGCGCTGAGGTATGGACGGGTGCTAAGCAGCCCGTCACCGCGGATCATCCCGCAGAGGTAGCCGCGTCGGTACTCCGGCCCACCTTCCGGTGGTGCCGCGCACCTCCCCGTGCCCAGCAGCTTGTTGTTCAGCGTCAGGAATGGCCGCCGGTGGCGACCTTGCTCGGAGCCGGTCACGTGCTTCCAGCCGCGATCGGTCAGGAACCGGTGGTCCCCACTGGTCACCAGCTCAGTCCCGTCCGCCAGTGTGATCCGGTAGGCGGGTTTGAGGGTCGACCAGTGGTCGAGCACTTGCGTGGTCACGTACCTCCGGTACTTGCCGTCGAATAGAGTTCCATAAATTGCGTCTCCAACCCGCACATCAGCGAGGGGCTTTGTGCGTCCATCGGCCATCAGGATCGGTGTATCCCCAGAGCAGCAGTACGAGCAGGAATGGGAACATCCGCGGTACACATTGATGGTCCACTCGAACGGCATGCGGCTGGCGGCGGGGACGTGGTTGAGGATGGACTTGGCCTCGACCTCGTAGAAGGTGATGCCGCGGAACTCGGGCGCGTCGAAGGTGCGCACCGTGGCGGGCGCGTCGAACAGGGGCAGGTCGGTGGCCGGCCGGCGCTGGCCCCGCAGGTCGGTGAAGGTCTGCACCTGGGCACACTAGAACGTGTGTTCGAGCAGTGCAAGAGGACCGCCGAGCCTGTGGACGGTTGTCGGCGCCGTTGGAACCGTCTGCGCCGCCGCGGTGTAGCACACTCGGTCAGACCGAGTAGCTCAGGTCGCTCGCGACGAGGGAATCGGGACGCAACCGCAGCCACACGGTTCCCTTCTCGGCGGGATCGTCGAGCAGGTAGTGCCGGAAGCGGCGGTCCCACCGTGTCTCATCCTCGCCCAGATAGCGGCTGAGCTTGCGCCGGCCTCGGGCGACGTCAAAGGGCAGGATCTCCGCCCGGCCCCGCGCGATGACCTGTCTGACCAGGCCGGTGGCAAGGTCGCAGACGTCGACCACGATCGCGATCGCCGGATCGGTCCGAACGCGGGCGGGCAGCGTGGCCCAGGGTCCGGTGAGGATCCAGAACGCCTCGTCTTCCCACAGGTACCAGGTCGGCCGGACCGTCGGCCCGCTGGCCGCCACCCGCGCGGTGAGTGGCTGGGCGAGGAAGGCGTCGACGTCAAAGGGCGGTTGCGTCACCGGCGCATGCTCCGATACCTCCCTGCCTTGGCGCAGACCACCCCTACACTGCCACAGCCTCAGGAACCTCGACGTCGTCGCTGGGCCGGCCAGGGCGACCAAGCCGGTGCCCGTGTCCCGCACCGGCTCGCCTTGGCGGACACCCTCCTGGAGGATGTGTGGCTCGAGGTGACGCCCCCAGTTGGTCAGCTCGTAGACCCGGGAGCCTGCCGATGGGCCGAGCTTGCGGCGCCGCACGACCCCGGCCTGCTCGAGCTCGCGCCGGCGTCGGGCGAGGACGTTGGGCTGGCGTGGGCACGCCGGTCGTCCCGGTCGGCCGCACCGGTGATCGGTGCGAAGCGTCCGCCAGGTCCGACGTTCATGCTGCGTCCCGGGTTGGGGTCTCGCCGTCGGAGTCGCGAGCGTCTGGGACACCGTGCCCGGTTGCTGCAACCGGCCGGGTGCCGAGCGAGTGCAGGGCCAACGACGCGGTCGCGGCCAGCAGCACCAGGTTCTTGACGACGAACTCGCCCTCCACGCTCAGCAGCAGGGGGTTGCCGTCCACGAACGCCACGTCGGGCCGCAGCACCAGCACCAGGAACGTCCCCGAGAGCTGCAGCGCGGCCGCGGCCAGCCAGAGCGGCAGCCAGCGGCCGATCAGGAGCCCGGCGCCGAGGGCGACCTCGAACGCGCCCACCAGCGGCACCGACAGGTCGGGATCCACCCCCGGCGTGATCGCGGCGATCAGCGATGCCGGCAGGGTCGGCTGCCCGGCGAGCTTGAGGGCCCCGAACCAGACGAAGGTGAGGCCCAG
>DASSDH010000130.1:0-11126 GCA_035697245.1 Jiangellaceae bacterium | reverse complement strand
CGGCTCGTGGACGTCGCCGGCGACGTGATCGGCGGCACCCTGGCGGCGTCCGCGCTCGATCGTCCCCCTCCCGCGAAAACGCCGTGAGATTTCGGCACAGCGATCGGCCGGGTCTGGGCGACGTGACCGCGGGCGTCAGTTGTGCTGCGCGATCAGCCGCTTGCGCACGGACAGTTCGCCGGCGGCGCGGTCGGCGCTGTAGGACCCGGACAGCGGCGCGACGTCGGTGTAGTCACGCCCGTCGACCACGTCGTCATCATCGACCGGGGACGGCTCGTGACCGCGGCCCCGCTCGCCGAACTGGCCACGTCGGCGCAGCCCGGCGTCGTCGTGCGGACCCCCGACACCGCGCGCCTGCGGGCCGCGCTCACCGCCGCCGGCATCGCGGTCAACAACAACGGCCCAGACCGCATCGTGGCGCTGGGCGCCACCCCCGAAGCCGTCGGCCGGGCCGTCGCCGCCGCCGGTGTCGTCGTGTACGAGATGAGCCTCGCCGGCGGCTCCCTAGAGGACGCGTTCCTGCGACTCACGACACCCGAGGAGATCACCCGATGAACGCCCTGATCCATGCCGAGCTGCTCAAGCTGGTCTCCACCCGCACCACCCGCCTGCTCGTGTTCGGCGGGCTGGCCATCGCCGCGCTCCTGGGCACCGCCACCGCCACCACCACCGGAGAGCAGGCCAGCGCCGCGCCGGGCAGCGCCGGGAGCATCGCCAACATCGTCGGGGTATCCGCAATGCCGGGATTCTTCATGTTGATCCTCGGTGTGCTCGCCATGGCCGGCGAGTACCAGCACCGCACCATCACCCAGACCTTCCTCAGCGTCCCGGTCCGGGGCCGAGTCGTCGCCGCCAAGCTGGCCGCCATCGCCACCGCCGGCGTCGTCACGGCAACCGCCATGATGACAACCGCGCTCCTCGCCGCACTTCCCCACCTGTGGGCCCAGGGCGGGAACATCCACCTGGTGAACGCCCAGGTCAGCCGCACTGCGCTTGGCACGCTGCTGGCCGGCGCACTGTTCGGCATCGCCGGCACGAGCCTCGGGGCACTGCTGCGCAGCCAGATCGCCGCCGTCGTGGCGGTGGCGGCGTGGGTGGCCATCGGCGAAGCCGTCCTCGCTTTGATCCTCGGACCCGGCGTTGCCCGCTGGCTGCCCGGCGGGGTGGCCAGCGCCCTCGCCGCATCCGGAGTCCACGCCCTCCCGCTGTGGGCTGCGGCCCTGGTGCTCACCGGCTACTGCGCCGCCAGCGTGGCCGCCGCCACCCGCCTCACCCTCCGCCGCGACGTGGCGTAACCGCCGCCGCGCAGGGCCGCTCACCAGCGCTCAGCTGGTGGTCGGCGCCGCCCGTTGTCCCGGCCCGAGCATCGCCGCTCCGTCTGGCGTGGCAGGGCCTACCGTGGTGGGGGAGATGCCGGCCAATCTCACGCCCGAGTACAAGGCCGCGGAGGCCGAGTTCCGCCAGGCCCGCGCTCTCGAGGACCGGCTCAGCTGGTTGCGGGAGATGCTCCGCACGATCCCCAAGCACAAGGGGACCGAGCATCTCCGGGGCGACATCAAGACCCGCATCAAGGACCTCACCCAGGAGCTCGCCGCGCCCCGCAAGGGCGGTGCCAGGACGGGGCCACCTACCGTGGTGCGCCGGGAGGGTGCCGGCCAGGTGGCGCTGCTCGGTCCCCCGAATTCCGGGAAGTCGGCCCTGCACGCCCGGCTCACCGGCTCGCACGCCGATGTGGAGCCATACCCGTTCACCACCCAGCCCCCCAGCCGGGCATGCTGTGCTTCGAGGACATCGCCTTCCAGTTGATCGACCTGCCTCCGGTCTCGGCGCAGCACCCCGTGCCCTGGCTGGCCAACGCTCTGCAGCCCGCCCCTCTGGCTGTTTCCTGGTGGTCGACCTCGGCGAACCCGGCTGCGTCGAGCAGACCGCCGAGCTGCACGAGCTGCTGGCCGCCCGACGGGTGACGCTTGTCGGCTCCTGGGACGCAGTCCTCGACGACGACGAGGATCCCCTCGCGTTGCGCCCGCCGACGCTGGTGGTGGTCACCAACGCCGACCAGATCCCCGGGGTGGACAACGAGCTTGCCGCCTTCCGGGACTTGACCGGTTGGGGGTACCCGGCCGTGGTCGTCTCGGTCGTCAGCGGGCATGGCCTCGACCAGATCGGGGCGTTCCTGTTCCAGCACCTCGGCGTGGTCCGGGTCTACACCAAGGTGCCCGGCCGCCCGCCCGACCTGACCCGGCCGTTCACCGTTCGGCGAGAACAAGCGGTGCACGACGTCGCCGAGCTCGTCCACAAGGAGCTGGCCGGGGGGCTTTGCTACGCCCGTGCAGATGCCGGGCGCATCTGCCTTGTAAGCACTGCCCTGCTGCTTCATGGCGGCCAGCACCGCACGTGTACGGCCGCTCGCCAGGCCAAACCGGCCCAGTGCGACCGGCGTCGGTGCTCCTCGACTGCGCGATGGACGCGCGATCAGCCGGGGGCGCGACGGGAACGGCCGACCGCTTACTCCAGTCCGTGCCCGCAACGGTGTAGGGGTTGACGTCCCCTCCGAGACGCTCTACGTGCGACGGCTCGGTAGCTTGACAGTCACCACCGTTTCGCCCGGCTGCGAGGCGATCAGGATCTCGCCGTGGTGGCGTTCCACCACGATCCGGCGTGAGATGTCGAGCCCGAGACCGGTGCCTTTGCCCACGTCCTTCGTCGTGAAGAACGGCTCGAACGCCCGCGCCTGCACGTCGGGCGGCATCCCGGATCCGGTGTCGGCGACCTCGACGATGACGTGCATGCCGTCGGTGCGCGTCGATGCCCGAAGCGTGCCGTGGCCCTCCATGGCGTCGATGGCGTTGTCGATCAGGTTCGTCCAGACCTGGTTGAGTTCGCCGGGAATCGCTTCGATGCGTGGCACGTCGTCGGCGTAGTCGCGGACGACTGTGATGCCGTCTTGGAGCTTCTCGCCGAGGATCACGAGGGTGCTGTCGATGCCCTCGGTGACGTCGATGTCTTGGAGCGGGGCACGGTCGAGTTGCGAGTACGACTTCATCGTCGACACGAGATCGGACACGCGCCCTGTCGACTCCTTGATCTCGGACAGCAGCGTCGTCGTCGAGAGCGTGCTCGCCACCCACTCCAGGCCGGTCCCAAGCGATGCGGGATCGAGCAGTTGCGCGACCTGCTCGCACCACGCGACGTCGACCCCGGCCAACGCGAGGGGCGGCGCGAGCTCCCACGAGCGAGGGACGTCGTGGGCGTCGAGCCAGTCGATGAGCGCTTCCTCGCGGTCCGCGACCGCGAGAGGCTCGGCCCTCGCCGACGACGAGTCGATCTCACGACGCAGCGCATCGAGCGCCACGAAGTGTTCCGACGACAACGACCCTTCGGCGAGTCCCATCAGCGACGCGAGCAGCGTGTCGCACGTCTCCCGCAGTGCGTCGACCGCACGCGTCGCCGCCGACGCGGGATTGTTGAGCTCGTGGGCGAGACCGGCGGCGAGCCTGCCGAGCGCCACGAGCGCTCGCTCGTCGCGTTCGCTCTCGAGCCGCCGAGCCCGCTCCTCGAGCGCCTCCTGGTAGCGGCGCCGCACGTACACGGTCTCTCCGAAGACCGCGACGCCGACCCAGGTCACGAACATGAACGAGACCTCCGTCAGCGGGAACCGCTCGAGCCGGTACGCCCACAGGAAACCCGCCGCGATGACGAACCCGCCGACCCATCGGGCGAAGTCGGCGACCGGTCGGGCGGCGTAGACCCCGACGCTGTACACGGCGATGAGCTGCGCCGCGTCCGCGGTGCCAACAGGCTCGTACCCGACAAACACCCGGACGAAGTAGGCGACCCCGGCGACCGCCATCACCGAGATCGGAAAGCGACGCCGCCAGATGAGAGGGACCACGATGGCGACGACAGACACCCCGCCCCACAGGTCACCGCCTCTGGGAAACGATCCACTCCGGTCGACGGAGACGAGATACTCCTCCAGCAGACCGAGGGTCAACAGGACGACGACCAGGCCCAGGTCGAACAGCAACGGACGGACGACGAGACCCCGATCCACGGTCATAGCGATCCTCGAACGGTATCCATGGCTGGACCGGCCGTTCCCGCCGGATGCGCGCACGCTGCCTTGTAGGGGCGATCCCGAGGCCTCGTAGCGGTGCGCCCAATCACAAAGCCGCAGGTCACGGGGGTGTGGAGGGTCGGGTGGTGCCGCCTCGTGTGGCCTGTCCGCGGGTACCCACGGGTTTTTCGTGGGACGCGCGGGTCGATCGGGAGTGAGCCGGATCGTCGACGCTCACTAGCGTCTTCTCACGTCCGGGAGCCTCTCTAGTGTTGGCGGCCAGCGCGATCTGCCCACAGTCAGCAACGAAGTAGCCGCGCTGCCAGCCACGCCGTCACGGTCCGTGCACACCAGCCCGAAAGAACCGGGCCTCGCACTGCGCGTGATCGGTCGATCTGTACGGATAGCGACTGACGGTCGGCTCACGCCGATGCGCCGATCTGGCGCCATCACCGCGGTGCGACGGCTCGACGTTCTGACGCAGATGATCTGTGCTCACGTTCTGGCGCGTTCCGCGCATTCAGAGAGCGCGCGAGATCACTGGCAGATACGGCGCAATGTTCCGTCCCCGATCGGCACCTATGCCCCGGTCGCCACCGGTTCCGGACGTCGCGCTTATGAGTGTCAGTTGCCGAGAGCTTCGAGCACGACGTGTCGACCGGGTACACCCTTGAACTCGTGCTCTCCGCGATCCTCGAATCTCACCGAGCGGGATCCGACACGTTCGGCCAAGGCTTCTGACACGTAGACCTGGCGAGCACCGGCGGCGTTCATGAGTCGCGCAGCGAAATGGATTGCCATGCCTCCAACATCGCCGTTCGACCTGAGGCTGACGACCCCGAGGTGCACGCCTCCTCGAGCCTCGATCCCAAGGGCGTTGACGCCCTTGGTGATCATCATGGCCGCGGACAGCCCGTCGGATGGATCGTCAAACATCGCGAGGTGCCCGTCTCCCGTCTGCTTGACGACGCGTCCGCCGCGGGAGGACACCTGTTGTTGAACGAAGGCGTCGAGGTCATTGAGCACCTCTAGCCAACTGGCGTCGCCCATCGCTGCGGCGTGAGCGGTTGATCCGACGACATCCACGAACAGGACGGTGGCCTCAACTGTCGGGTCTGGGTCGATCCGCCCGCCGATGAACTCCGCGAACTCGTCGAGTTGTGGGCTCTGGTCTGGCTGGTAGAAGAGCCGGCCAGGCGCTTCCACGAGCGAAGCGTTAGGAATGCGATCAGCCAAGTCACGGCACTGCTCAACAGCCACATGCAGCAGGTCGCCGGTGAAGTACACGAGCGTTGGAACGTCAACCCGTGCGGCAAGATCCCGGATGTCCAGCTCGGCCACCGCGCGGCCCCAGGCGGCCGCCGTATTTGGACCGCAGACGAACCGTTCGATCCGACCGCACACCTCGACGAAGGACGGGTCGAAGGCCAACTTCGGAGCAAACGTCTGAATGAATTCGCCCTGCCCCCAGACCGGCAGGAAGTTGTCAATCATGGCGATGACGTCGTCACGAGAGAACAGCGCGATGTCATAGTCCTCACGCTGCACCTGCGACGCGAAACCATTCACGATCGCCAAGCGAGTGACACGATCCGAATGAGCGACGGTGAACGCAACCGCTCCCGCCCCGGCGGAGCCTTCGCCGGTCAACACCACTTCCTTCGCACCGATTGCGTCCACAACCGCAAGGATGTCGAGCACGTAGTCGTCCAGATCGAATCGTTGGGGACACGCCACGTCGGATGTTCCGATTCCTCGACGGTCTAAGGAAACGACCTTGCTGATCCCCGAGAGCTGACGCCAGAGGCGGAGGAAGCTCGGGTGCATGTCACGCGTATCCACCGTTGCCCCAAAATCAGACAGGAACACATGGACCGGGCTCTTCTCGCCCCACGTGCGATACGCAATGTGGATCCCATCGCTGGTACGGGCGTAGCCGGTCTGCCCCGCCTCCATCGCGGTGCAGGGTAATCCTGCCCGCCGAGGGTCATCCGATGAGATTCTGTGACCCGTCCTTGCTGACGAAGTGCCCCTGACGCCGGGTAGGTGGCGCGAGGCGCCACCGACTGCCCGCTCTGGAGCGATCTCGCGGGCCAGACGTACCGTCGGCGGCCTCTGATGGTTGCTGGGGCTGCTTGACCGGTCCCCGGCCACTGGAGCCTCGGCTCGACGCTTGGAGGTTTCACTGTGGATGTTCCCCTCTCGACCAGCACCCTGCTCGCCACGCGAGACGAGCTGTTCAGCGCCAACGAGCAGCTGGCGTTGGCCGGGTTCCTGGCCGGCTACAGCGGCCTGACCCGTGACGCCTACACGCTCGACCTACGCCAGTACGTCGCCTGGTGCACCGAACATCGGGTGGCGGTGTTCGGGGCGCGTCGCGCCGACATCGAGTGCTTCGCCCGCCACCTCGAGTCCCTGGGCCGGGCCCAGGCCACCATCGCGCGCCGGCTCTGCACCGTGGCTTGCTTCTACCGCTACGCCGAACAAGAGGATCTCATCTCGGTCTCGCCGGCCGCACATGTGCGTCGACCTCGCCTGGACTACGAGTCCCATGCCACCGGCCTGGACCGCAACGAGGTCGGCGCCATGCTGGTCGCCGCCGGGCTGGCCGGTGGCCGGGATCACGCGCTGATCAGCCTGCTGGCCCTCAACGGGCTGCGAGTCTCCGAAGCCATCGGCGCCGACATCGAGGACCTCGGCCTCGAACGCGGCCACCGCACACTCACCATCCTGCGCAAAGGCGGCAAGGTCGTGACCGTACCTCTCGCACCACGAACGGCCAGAGCCATCGACCTCGCAGTCGGCGAACGCTGCGACGGACCGATCTTCGTCGGAACCGACGGCAGGCGTATTGACCGCCACGCCGCCGGACGGATCGTGCGCCGCATCGCCCGACGGGCGGGGATCGCCAAGCGGGTCGGACCCCACACCTTGCGTCACGCGTTCATCACCGCCGCACTCGACGCCGGCGTTCCCCTCCGCGACGTCCAAGAGGCCGCCAGCCACGCCGATCCCCGCACCACCATGCGCTACGACCGGGCCAGGGTCTCCCTCGACCGGCACGCCACCTACATCGTCGCGACATTCCTTGCCGGCGCCAGCCGCTGACGCCGATTGCCCGCTCTGGCCCGCGAGATCACTCCAGAGCCGGGGGGCATTCGGTGCGCGTCAGCTCTAGTCCCGCGTACCCCTCCGGATCTATCCTCACCTCGGGAAGCCGAATCCTTTCGGCTTCGCGAGGGGGGCGATTGTGGTGGACGCCGACGACGGTTCTTCGCGGATCCCTGACTCGCCGGTCGCTCGCCAGAATGCCGCGCCGGCGGAGGACACTCTCGACCAACGGTATTCGGCTGTCAGGCAATACTCACTCGCTCAGATCCTGGGGGTGTGGGCGGCGGCCGCCATTCCCATGGCCGTTCTCGCGTGGGTGGTCGCGCCTGTGCTCCGCGACCAGCTCGGGGGTGATGAGCCCCTAGCTCAGGCGCTGCTCATCTCCTTGACCGTGGGGCTCGTCTGGCAATTCGCACTGGTGCTGATCCTCATGTGGCGCGAGTTGGGGACGCTCCAGTGGTCGCGTTTGCGCGATGCGCTCTGGTTGCTGCCACCCCGGGATCCGAAGACCGGCCGCGTGGGCGGGAAAGTGTGGTGGTGGGCGGTCCTCTTCGTCGCCCTCGGTGCCATCTGGGCACTCGTGCCCGAAATCCCCGGTCCCTCGGTCAGGGACTTCGCCGACTTTCTGGACTCCGACCGTGGTGAGGCGTTCTTTGAGGGAGCCTGGGGCTGGTTCGCGGTCATCGTGGTGTTGTCCATTTTCAACACCGCGCTCGGGGAGGAACTCCTCTTTCGCGGGGTTCTGTTGCCGCGCATGAACGGCGTCTTCGGAAAACGTGACTGGATCGCCAACGGCGCCCTGTTCGCGGTCTATCACCTCCACCAGCCATGGAGCATTCCGAACACTCTGGTCGAGGGCATCTTTCTTGAGGCATATCCGTCCCGGCGTTACCAAAGCGCGTGGATGGGGATCCTTGTGCACTCGCTTCAGAGCGTCTTCGCGATCATCGTTGTTCTCACGCTCGTGCTGTGAGCCATGGAGACCCAACTTCCAATCGCTTGACAGCCCATATCTGCCACTGATCCGCGCCGGCGTCGTATACGCGATCCGCGCCAGAACGCGTGCTCAGATCGAGAGCACCCAGATCGTTCGTCCGCGGCCACACAGAATGCGCGGCGGTCCGATGGAAGGCGCACGCGGAACCGGCGCTCTGTCGCGGGCGGGTGGCGCTTGGTCGCCAGCCGGTCAGCGGTGGGCGGCGCGGAGCCGGGCGGCGGTCCGGAGGTCGGAAGCGGTGGCGACCGCCAAGCCGGCAGCGAGCAGACGGGCCCGTCGTGATCGGGCCGACGCCAGCGACACGGCGGCGATGGCCGGGTTCGACGCGGCGCGCGCCAGCAGCCATGGCCAGGACGGGCGCCCGACGTACAGGCCCAGCGCCAGGGCCAGATCCGCCAGGCCGACCGCGCGCAGCACGCCGCGGGTGGCGTCGATGCCGGCAAGGCGCGCTGTGACGCTGGGGGCCAATGTGCACGCCAGTCCGGCCACTAGGCTGACGGCGGCCACCGCCGTGACCGATGGGTCGCGCTCGTCAGGGTTGACCGGCTGGTCCATCGGTTCTCCAAGTGCGTGGGCTGTTCACGCCCGAACCTACGCTGGTCGGACCGAAGCGGGATGGTCTCCTGCCCCAGGTGGCGGCTCGGGAACGGCCGCGGTTGATGTCGCCGCGATCGAGGTACGTATCGGTCGATCTGTACGTCGACGTGTGTCACTGACGGGCGCCAGAGGCGCCGATCGATGCACGTCGTGACGCGAGCCGAGCCGTCGTCCGGGCACGTCGTTCTGTACGGAGTCCCAAGCGCCGAACGCCGATTCCGTCGCACGCCGCTGAGTGAACCGCCCCGGGTTCCACGGAGGCTCCATTCTGTGCAGGGAGGATGGGGTCCATGGGACGACCGAGGGTGTATCCCGATGAGTTCCGCGAGCGGGCTGTGCGCTTGGTGCGCGAGTGGCGCGATGAGCGGGGCGTGAGTGATGGTGGCGTGACCGCGATCTCCTCGCAGCTGGGGGTCAACCGGGAGACGCTGCGGCGCTGGGTCATCGAGCAGGAGGTCGAGACGGGAGACCGACCGGGGGTGACCCGTGCGGAGCGGTCCCGGATCGCCGAGCTGGAGCGGGAGAACAAGGAGCTGCGCCGCGCCAATGAGATCTTGAAGACGGCCGCGGCTTTCTTCGGGGCGGAGCTCGACCGCCAACGGAAGAAGTGATCGCCTACATCGACGGGTACCGGGGGCGGTTCGGGGTCGAGCCGATCTGCGAGGTGCTGCAGGTCGCCCCGTCCACCTACTACGCGGCGAAGACGCGTCGGCCATGTCGGCGCCGGGTGCGCGACGAGGAGCTGCGCGTCGAGATCCGTCGGGTGCACGCGGAGAACTTTGAGGTCTACGGCGCCCGGAAGGTGTGGCGCCAGCTCAACCGCGAAGGCATCGAGGTGGGCCGGTGCCGGGTCGAGCGGTTGATGCGCCAGATGGGCCTGGCAGGGCGGGTGCGAGGCAAGAAGAAGCGGACCACGATCCCCGCTGACATCAGCGCCCGTCCGGGGGATCTCGTGGACCGCCGGTTTGTCGCCACCGCACCCAACCAGCTGTGGGTCGCCGATCTCGAGCGCCACGAGGTGCTCTTGAACCCTGCGGTGGTGAGAGGACACCGCCTCCGGCTCGTCGCAGCGGGCCGAGTGAAGCTGAGGGCAGCCTGATCCCTGGGACGAGGGGGAGGGTGGATAGCAGCTCTGACAACGACGGGACGGGCCGGCACTGCCAGACGGTCCGGGTCCGGCAAGCGAGACGGAAAGGCGTACGTGAGGAACCAGCGACTGAACGCCTCTCAAGACGAGACCACCAGCTCGAACCTGGCAGATCCGGGCTGGGCAGCAGCGCGTACCTCCGCTCCGGCGGGGGGAACTCCTTGGCTGGGTGATGTCGCCGGTCGGGAGGCCATGGTGAAGGCCTGCGGCGTAGCCGTGGCGAGGCTGCAGGGGCATAGCTGGGCGTCGACCCCGTCGAAGGGTTCGAGAGTGAACGTGGGAACCATCCCGGCGGTTCCCTTCCCGACCAGCGGCCAGCTGGTCGGCGGGAAGGCCCGTTGCCGGCCGATGCCGCCGGGGTGGGGCGGAGGACCCGTAGTAGTCCGAGGTCGGGAAAGCCGGTCACATGGCGAAGGGGTCCAGTGTGTTCGCAGCATCGACGCTGATCGAGGAGGCCGCCGGTGAACATCGGCGCTCCGTGGCCCGACCTCGACGAGGCCGAGCAGCGGGTACTCGTGATGCAGACGAAGCTGCACCAGTGGGCGATGGCTGATCCTGGCCGTCGCTTCGATGACCTTGCCAACCTCGTCTATGACCCGGCGTTTCTCGTTGTGGCGTGGAGTCGGGTGCGGGGCAACAAGGGTGCACGAACCGCCGGCGTCGATGGAGTGGCACCCCGCTCCGTCGTGTTTGGTGCTGGGGGGCTGCTTGGTGGGCTGCGAGATGATCTCAAGGCCGGCCGGTTCGCCCCGCAGCGGGTGCGGGAGAAGACGATTCCCAAAGCGAACCGCAAGGTCCGCTCGCTGGGGATCCCGACGACCGCAGACCGGGTCGTGCAGGCCTCGTTGAAGCTGGTGCTCGAGCCGATCTTCGAGGCGGACTTTAAGCCGTGTTCCTATGGCTTCCGCCCGAAGCGCCGAGCCCAAGACGCCATCGCCGAGATCCACTACCTCGCCTCACCCAACCGGAACTACGGCTGGGTGTTCGAGGCGGACATCAAGGCGTGCTTCGACGAGATCGACCACACCGCCCTCCTGGGCCGTGTGCGAGATCGGATCGGGGACAGACGTGTTCTGGGATGGGTGAAGGCGTTCTTGCGGGCCGGGATCCTCACCGAGGACGGCCGCAACCGCGAGACGATCACCGGCACACCCCAGGGCGGGATTCTCTCACCTCTGTTGGCCAACATCGCCCTGTCCGTCCTCGACGAGCACTTC
>DASSDH010000129.1:0-15467 GCA_035697245.1 Jiangellaceae bacterium | reverse complement strand
ACGGGCCCCAAGGCGGGGGACGAGGTGGTCCAGCTCTACCTACACGACGTCCTCGCGCAGGTGACGCGTCCAGTCCGGCAACTGGCCGGCTTCGCCCGGATCCGGCTCGAGCCCGCTACAGCTGTGCGGGTGCGGTTCCACGTGCACGCCGACCGGACTGCGTTCACCGGCAGGGAGCTCAAGCGCATCGTCGAGCCCGGGGAAGTCGAGGTGCTCGTCGGCACGTCAGCAGCCGACCTGCCCTGCAACGGGACTGTCCGGTTGACCGGCCCGCTGCGCGTAGTGGGCCACGACCGCCGGCTCGTCACTCCTGTGGATATCGCTCCAGCCGACGGCGACGCCGGCGAGTAGCCGGCCCGGTTAGCAAGGCGCGGGCAAGTTCTCCGAGGACGACCTGGCGGTCGCGATGCCGCTGGGGGAGGCCCGCGCCTCGGCTCCAAGCGAAGGGCCGGAGCCGTAGCCAATGACAAGGATTCAAGATCAGCGATCCAGGCGCTGACCTGCGGAAACACTGGCGGTCCTGACGGGACTTGAACCCGCGACCTCCGCCTTGACAGGGCGGCGAGCACTCCAACTGCTCCACAGGACCGTGCGCCGTGCGTGCCCCCAACGGGATTCGAACCCGCGCTGCCGCCTTGAAAGGGCGGAGTCCTAGGCCGCTAGACGATGGGGGCTTCACCGGGACGGCTTGCCCGTGGCTCGTCGCCGTCGGGGACCGGCCAAGCATATGGCGTCGGTCCGGTCCCGGCCAAACCCGTTCGGATGGCCGCACAGCGCGCGTGTGTCACCCGCAAAACAGTTGATCATGGTGACGGGCTGAGTGGCGCGGAGGGCGCGGCTGGCGATGGGGACGGGGAGTCCGTCGGTCCGTTCTCGCCGTTGCCCTCGTCGGCTTGGTGCCGCTGGATCTCAGCTCTGGCGAGCCCGAGCCCACCCAGGGTGATGTCATCCCACGCGACAAGCTCCCGGGTATCGGGGTCCAGGTAGAGAACCGACAGGGTGACCGGCGTGGGCTCTTCGCCTTCAAGGGCGCGTAGCCCGGCACCACCGGTGGAGCCCTGCACCATGATCCTGGTGCCCTCCTCCAGGACGACGGTCTGCCGGGCATGGGCGTGTCCAGCGAGCACCAAGGGTGCGGTGCCGTCGAAGAGCTCGGCATAGGTCGGGTCGTGGAACACCACGATGTCGGCAGGTGCGTTCAATGATTCCGCCTCGTCGGCAAGTTCCTCGCTGGCGGCTCTGATGTCCTGGTCGGCCGTTCCGCGAGTGGTCTGGTCCGGGGTGAATCGCGGGTCCGGGGCGCCGAGGAACCTCAACCCAGCGACCTCCACTGGCGAGCCATCGAGCACGACGGCGTTGGGCGCCTCGGCCACCGCTGCAGCTGTCAGCACCGAGTCGTGGTTGCCCTTGACGAAGATGTACGGCCGGCCTAAGTCGGCGATGGGCCGCACATATGCGGACTCGGGTGCGGTGCCGTGGTCGGCGATGTCGCCGGTGTCGACGATGGCGTCAACGTCGTACTGCTCGGCGACGGCGTCGATCACCTCCCAGGCGCCCGGGTTGAGATGCAGGTCCGATACATGTAGAAGGCGGATCGTGTCGTCGGCGGGGGCGTAGGTCGGAAGGGTGAGGGCCGTGTCGTAGAGGCGGCTGACGTTGGTGACGATGCTCGCAAGCTGGTCGGCATAGGCGTCGAAGTTGGAGGCGATGGCCTCGGCGCTGCCGACCAGCTGCGGAGCCGATGACAGTAGGCCGGTGAACCGTGGTTCGCGGGTTGCTTCTGGGTCGAACGTCACTGCGGCCAGGCCATACGCGCTCGCCACGGCTCCGAGCGCCACAGCGCCGGCGATCAAGCCACGCTGCCACGACCGAAACAGCAGACCGCCAACGAGCACCGCACCGACAACCGCGACGACTCCGGACCGGACGGCGGCCTTTACCAGAGCACCCTGCAGGTCGTCGACGACCCGTTCGTCCAGGCGGGAAAGCGAGCTCGGATTCGCGACGATGTCCTGGACCCGCTCTACGTCGACGGTCCGGACACCAACTCGCACCTGTAGAGGAGCATCGTGGGTGTCGACGACGAGCGTCCCGACCGGATCCACCTCGACGACGGTCTCGCCACCCCAAGCCGGAGTGATTCCGGCCTCCACACCGAGCGGTCCGACCTCGGCCCGAGTTGTGCCGGCCACCGCAAGGGCGAGCCACGCGCCGGCGAGCCCGGCCAGCACCGTGAGTACCCACGGCGTTGCCTGACGCACCCAGCCGGGGGCACCGGCCAGCGTGGGCTTGGCCCTTGCAATCACGCATCGTTGGTAACACACCAGGCCGCATTGCCGTGTCTGGTCGTACAACAGCGAGACTGGAGATCGTGCTCGACGTATCAACCGAGGAGTTCGAGAACCTCGTCGCAGAGGCGCTGGACACCATCCCATCAGAGCTGGCCAAGCTGATCGACAACGTGGTGGTGCTGGTCGAGGATGAGGCGCCCGAGGACAGCCCGAATCTGCTCGGCCTCTACGAGGGAACGCCGCTCACCGAGCGCGATGGTTGGTACGCAGGCGTGCTGCCGGACACGATCCGGCTCTTCCGCCAGCCCATCCTGCGGATCTGCGACTCATACGACGACGTGGTGGACGAGGTCCAAGTGACCGTCGTGCACGAGGTCGCCCACTACTTCGGGATCGACGACGACCGGCTGCACGAGCTCGGCTGGGGCTAGGGCGCGGAACGGCCCCTGATCCGAGGACCAGGGGCCACCCGACGAGTGCGGACGCCGAACCGGGAACGCCTCTCGGCGCAACGGCCGCTCGTAGCGGCGAATTTCGGGACCCGGGGTTACCACGGTTCCGACGCCCAGCGAGAACCCCGAAGGGCTGTCGCCAGCACCAGAACCTACCCGCTGTGGTGCCTATTCCCCAAACCCGACCCCGGCGGGAACGCACTAGGTGAGCTCGTCTTCGCGCCAGAGCGCGGCCGCGTGCTCGAGTTCCTGCGCCATGCGTAGATTCCCGTCGGCCAACCGCGTCTGGCGGAAGGATTCGTCCTCGTCCGGGCAGTCGTCGGCGAGGTGTGCGCGGCCGGCGGCGACTACTCGGCAGAACGCCGCAGCGCGCTCCAGGGCAATCGCGAAATCCCCGTCGAATGCGCTGGTGAGAACGGCATCGCCCAGCTTTGCGACCTCGCGGGGACCGGGTGGGTCGGCCACCCCCGCAACGACGGTCGACACCTCGGCGACGCGCTGCCCGGCGGCGAACAGGCGAGCAGCCTCGATGCCGTCGCGGTGTACCCAGGTTCGCAACAGGTACAACGACCACAGCGTGCCGGGCAGAGTGGCCGCGCCGGCGTCACACCACAACGCGGCGATGTCATCGATGCCGACGTCGTCGGCGAGCCCGATCAGGCGTCTGGTGCGCTCCGGGTCGGATCCGGAGTCGCGTGCGACCCGAAGCACGGCGGCGGCTGTCGCGTGGGCGATCATCGTCCGGTCGGCCGGGTCCGGATCACCGGGCAGGTCCGACCACTCCGACCGCAGCAGCGGCCGGTCGGGCCGGTCCGGAATATCCGGTCGCCACTCGGTCACCCCTCCATTGTGTAACGAACCGAATGCGTCGACGCCAGCCCGTCCCGGCCTTCGCCTCACCCCGTCCGGTCAGGGAATCGGCATCATGTGCACGTCGCGAGTGTCGGCCTCCGGGTGCCAGAACTCGACCGCCGCGCGTCCCTCGGCTTCCACAGCCGCCGAATCAGCCGGGGCCAGCGGCAGATGATGGACGGTCGCGGTGGCCACGCCGGTGTCCTTGTCGAGGCGGCTGCTCCAGATCGCCCGGACCACTCCGTCGAGCAACACGGACCCTTTGAAGGCTCCCAAAGCGGACGCAAACAGCTGTGCATCGGCACCGAACCGGCTGCGATCGGCGTGCGAGAGCAGGACGTTGTCGTATTCGGGAAGGAACCGAACCGGCGCCGAAATGTCGGGGTCAGGCCTTGGAGCGTCGGGAAGGTCGAACAGGTCTCGTCCCTTCTCGTCGACGAAGACCCGCAACTGTGGCCGCAGCCGGTCGAACACCTCCCGAAAGCCGGTGAGTCTGGACCAGGCTGCCGCGTCCGCGATCAGGGCCGGGCCGAATGCGGCCAGGTAGCGCAGCACTGCCTCGTCGATCGTCGCATCAGTGTGGAGCGACCGGCCCAGCCAGCTGTCCAGGGGCGTGGACGTGACCTGCAGCTTCTTTCCCCACACTCCTCGCGGCGGGATCTGGACGAGAGGCAGGTAGTTGCGGCAGGCGTAGGTGATGGCCGCCGTGGGCAACTCCGGGAACCTCTTGGCAAGTACCGCACGAAGCTTGTGCAGCGGCATCGGCGACTGGGTCAGCAGCGGGTGCGCGAACGCAACCACAGGAGCCATATCCACCCCGCGGAGCAGCGGTGCGTATTCGCTGTGCCGCGTCATCTCCGCGTCGATGACCGGCTGCATGATCGGCCGGAGGAACAGCGCGTCGTCGGCCGTGACCAGATGGATGGTGGAGCGCATCACGACGATCCGGACCAGCTCCCGCTTCTCGATCAGCCGGCCGAACGCATCCGGG
Organism: Jiangellaceae bacterium; assembly: GCA_035697245.1. GTDB lineage: Bacteria > Actinomycetota > Actinomycetes > Jiangellales > Jiangellaceae > JACVRX01. The sequence goes on along the minus strand of DASSDH010000129.1, from coordinate 10,881 downwards.
TCGAAGTCGGCGAGCCGTGACCACAGCGCGAGGTATGGGTCGAGCGGGTTCTGCGCCTGCATGCCGACGAGATGGGTCACCACCTCGACGGGATCTCGTGGCGTTCTCTGCAGGAGCAGTTGCCGGGCCAGGGTGGCCCGGTTGAGGGCCCGGCTGGTCAGGACGTCACGACCCACGCGCCGCATCCTCGCAGTCGCAGCCGACATCCCGGCCTCGGCGCCCGAGGAACGTCAGCCCGGCTGGGCGGACTCCCACAGACCCACGAGGTTGCCCTCCGGGTCGCTGAAATAGGCCGTGAACCCCATGTCGGCGACAGCTTGCTTGGGGATCGCGACCTTGCCGCCGAGCTCCTCGATTCGCCGCAGTGACGCATCGACGTCGGCGACGCCGATGGTGAGGACGGGGCCAGTGATCGGAGCTTGCCGCCGCATCATGCCGCCGTTGATCGCGCCCGGCTCGGTCGGCATGTTCGTGTCGTCGGTGGGCGTCGTCTCGACGGTGCTGTAGTCGAGCTCGGGTATCGAGTTGATCGCCCAGCCGAACGCCTCGCCGTAGAACGCCCTGGCCCGGTCGAGGTCGTCGGCGGGGATCTCGAAGTGCACCACTTTGTCGGCCATCGCATACCTCCTCGTAGGACGACGCGTACCGCACAGGAGCGTAGACCGCAGTGGGGACACTCACTCGCAAGGCGGGATGTCGTCGGTGGCGTCCGGGTCGGCCAGCAGCCGCCGCAGGGTCGACACCGGTACTGCCAGGGACCGGCTGCCGTCCTCAGCGGCCGCATAGACGACGCCCACGACCTGCCCGGACGCGTCATACATTGGGCTGCCCGACGAGCCAGGTTCCGCGACGGCGTCGGTAACGATCACCGGGCCGGTGTTGGCGTCGAGCGGGTCTTCCTCGAAACCGAGAATGGTGCCGGTGCTCGAGGTGAGCCGGCCGCCGCCGGGAAAGCCGACGACCTCGATCGGGTCGCCGACCCCCGGATCGGCGTCCGCAAGCGTCACTGCGGCCGGCAGACCGGACCGGGTGCTGACAATTGCCAGGTCGGCGACGACGGCCGCACCGGCGGTTTCGACGAGCAGGTCTTGGCCGTCGTAGGTGCTGACCTGGAGCGTGTCAGCGCCGGCAACGACGTGCCGGTTGGTCACGAGCACGTCCTCGGACACCGCGAAGCCGCTGCCGGTGCTCACCCCACCGCAACCGACGTTCCGAACCCGCACGGCGACGCGCTCGGTGGTACGGAAGCCGTCCGGGGACAGCGTCGTCGCGCCGGGCGACGGCGTCGTTACCGCCGTCGTCTCGCCGATGGCTACCGGTTCGGGGAACGGCGGCAGGCTCCCACAGCCACCGATCAGCAACGCCGAAGTAGCGATGAACCCCCACAGCGGACGGCTCACTCGATCCCCAGCTGACGCTTGATCTCCTTGCTCCCGTCCAAGGCCTCGGTGCAGGCCGTGCTCACCTCACGCGCGAAGGCCGACACCGATGTCGGGTCGTACGACTCGATGTCCTCCAACGCGGTGATCAGCTGGCTCTGTCCACGGACACAGATCTCGAGCTGGTTCGCGACGACGACGACCGACCCCGCAACCTGGCGTGCGACCTCACGCTCGTCGGCGGTCTGCGCTTTCTCGTCGGCGAGCGCGGTGATCCGGTCCTGGGCCTGGCGTAGCTGCTCCTCGGTCGCCGCAAGATCGCGCTCGGCCTGGTCAAGCTCGCCGGCGATGGCGTCGCGGGCTGCTGCCAACTCGATCGCGGTGTTCTCGAGCCGGTCCGACTCCGCCGTCCACTCGTCGGTTGTCCGCCAGAGGTACGCCGCGAGCGCCGCAGTCGCCGCAAAAAGCAGTCCCAACCCGATCGCCGTGGCCGTCAGCCACGGCGATCGCCGTCGGGCCGGCTGGACGACGGCGTAGTCCGCTCGCCGCAGCGAGCGGTCGATCTCGCGCTCCAGCGCGCGGGTGTCGTCACCGGAATCCGGCTGCTCGCCCGCCTGGTGGTTGTGCTGCCATCCGGACATGGCGGGGCTCCCTGGCTGATTCGTTCAATACCAGCAGGCTAACTCCCACTCCGATGATCTCTTGGTCGGTTCGTCTCGAGGTCTTACGGAGTAGCTCCGGCATGCCTAATGTGGCTGACGAGGTCGCCCGGTTTCCCCTGGCTAAGGAGGAAGCAGTGCCCAGGATCAGCGTCATCGTCGACGGCGTCCGGCACGAACACGACATCGAGAGCCGCCTTCTGCTCGTCCACTATCTCCGAGATCATGCCCGCAAGGTCGGGACAGTGGTCGGTTGCGACACCTCCAACTGCGGGGCTTGTACGGTCCTACTCGACGGCCAGAGCGTTAAGAGCTGTTCGGTGCTGGCCGTGCAAGCTGACGGCGGCGAGGTCACCACGATCGAGGGCCTCACCGCCGACAATGGGTCGTTGCACCCGGTACAGCAGGCATTCCATGAATGCCATGCCTTGCAGTGCGGTTACTGCACGCCCGGGATGGTCATCGCGGCGGTGGACCTGCTGGCCAACAACCCAGACCCGACCGAACAGGAGATCCGCGCCGGGCTGGAAGGCAACCTGTGCCGCTGTACCGGCTACCAGAACATCGTTCGGGCCGTACAGGTTGCCGCCAAAGCCAGTGCGGATGCAGCACCTGCCCAGGAAGAGGTGCCGGCATGAGCACCGTCGCAGAGGGCCGCGTCGCAGAGGTCGGGCAGGCTCGACCGCGACGCGAGGACGCGCACCTGCTCACCGGGCGCACCCAATGGACCGACAACATCACCCTGCCCGGCATGCTGCACCTGGCGATCCTGCGCAGCCCGGTGGCGCACGCGACGATCACGAAGGTCGACGTATCGGGTGCCCGCGAGCGGCCCGGTGTTGTCGCCGCGTTCTCCGGCGGAGAGCTCGCCGCCGAATGGGGATCGCTGCCGATGGCGTGGACGGTCTCAGAGGACCAGAAGACGCCGCCGCACTTCCCGCTCGCAGCCGACAAGGTGCGATTCGTCGGCGACGGCCTCGCGGTCGTGGCCGCGACCAGTCGAGAGGCCGCCGTCGACGCCCTGGAAGCTATCGACTTCGACCTCGACCAGCTGCCGGCGGTCGTCGACATGGAAGCCGCCATGGCCGAGGGTTCGGCGCTCGTCCACGACGACATTCCTGCGAACCGTTGCTTCACCTGGCAGGAGAGCCACGGCGACTATGCCGCGGCTCACGAGCGCGCCGACGTCGTGCTGAAGCGCCGGTTCATCAACCAGCGGCTGATCCCGAGCGCGATCGAGCCGCGCTCAGTCGTCGTCGAGCCCACTCCGGCCACCAACGAATACACGATGTGGTCCTCGACCCAGGTGCCACACTTTGTACAGATTTTCATCTCGCTGACGGCCGGCGTCCCGCAGTCAAGTCTGCGAGTCATCGCGCCCGACGTCGGCGGCGGCTTCGGCTCCAAGCTCGACGTGTACGCCGAGGAGGCGATCGGGGTCGTCCTCGCCAAGAAGCTCGGCGTCCCGGTCAAGTGGACCGAAACCCGCAGCGAGAACTGCCAGGTCACGATCCACGGCCGAGACCTGATCCAGGATGTCGAGATCACCGCGATGCGCGACGGTACGGTACTCGGCCTCAAGGTCGACCTGATCACGAACATGGGTGCTTATCTCCAATTGCTCACCCCCTGCATCCCGCTGCTCGGCCGGTATATGTACCCCGGCATCTACAAGTTCGAGGCCCACGACCTGTCGTGCACAGGAGTGTTCACCAACAAGACGCCGACCGACGCCTATCGAGGCGCTGGCCGTCCCGAGGCGACCTATGTGATCGAGCGGATCATGGATGAGCTCGCCAACGAACTGGGCATGGAACCGCTCGATCTGCGTCGCAAGAACTGGATCGAGCGGGACGAGTTCCCCTACACGACCGTGGCTGGGCTCGAGTACGACTCCGGCGACTACGAGAAGGCCACGGCGCGCGCCACTGAGCTGCTCGGGTACGACGACCTGCGGCGCGAGCAGCAGGCCCGCCGTGACCGCAACGACCCGGTGCAGATCGGGATCGGCGTGTCCACCTACACCGAGATGTGCGGGCTGGCGCCGTCGCGATGGCTCGGCCGGGAGGGGTACATCGCCGGCGGCTGGGAAGCTGCCACCGTCCGGGTGCTGCCGCTGGGCAAAGTCGAGGTGGTGACCGGCACCTCACCGCACGGCCAGGGCCACGAGACCACGTTCGCCCAGGTCGCAGCCGATGCACTCGGCGTTCCCTACGACGACGTCGTCGTCGTACACGGCGACACCCGCACCGCACCTCTCGGGCTGGACACCTACGGCTCCCGCTCGCTGGTCGTCGGCGGAATGGCCATCGTCAAGGCGTGCGAGAAGATCGTTGAAAAGGCGCAAGCTCTCGCAGCTCATCAGTTGGAGGTCGACGTACGCGACGTCGAGTTCGCGGCCGGCCGGTTCTCGGTGCTCGGCTCCGCGGAGCAGGGCAAGTCCATTCAGGAATTGGCCTTCGCATCGTTCGTCGCACACGATCTGCCAGCCGGCGCCGATCCCATCCTCACTGCTGACGCAGTCATGGATCCGGACACGTTCTCGGTCCCGCATGGCACCCACCTGGCGCACGTCGAGGTCGACACGGAGACCGGCAAGGTGGACCTCAAGCAATACGTAGCAGTCGACGACATCGGCAAGGTCGTCAATCCGCTCGTCGTCGACGGCCAGATCCATGGTGGTGTCGCACAGGGGGTCTCGCAGGCGCTGTTCGAGGAGGCGGTCTACGACGACGATGGCAACCTGACCTCTGGCACGTTCGTCGACTACCTGCTACCGACCTCGGCTGACCTGCCTTCCTTTACCACCGATCGCACCGAGACCCCGTCGACCACCAATCCGCTGGGAGTGAAGGGCGTCGGCGAGACCGGCACCATCGCATCGACTCCAGCGATCGTCAACGCGGTGGTCGACGCGCTGCGACCACTCGGCGTCAACGACGTGCCGATGCCGTGTTCGCCCATGCACGTCTGGCAAGCCATTCGCGCGGCGAAGGGAGAGCCGCGATGATCCCCGTGGAATTCGACTACGTGCGCGCGGGCTCGGTCGACGAAGCGGTGTCGACGCTTCGTGAGCGAGGCGAGGACGCCAAGGTCCTCGGCGGTGGGCAGAGCCTCATCCCGATCCTGCGGCTTCGACTGGCGTATCCCGACGTCCTCGTCGACGTCAGCCGGATCGACGAGATGCGCGGTGTGCGAGAAGATGGCGACCGCCTGGTGATCGGCGCGGCGACAACTCACGACGAGGTTCTGCGCGATCCGCTCGTGCGCACGCACTGTCCTGTGATCGCCGAGGTAACTCAGACAGTCGCCGACCCGGCCGTACGGCACCGTGGGACGTTCGGCGGGTCGATCGCCCATGCCGATCCGGCTGGCGATCTGCCGGCGCTGGCCCTCGCGCTGGATGCGTCGATGGAGATCGCCGGATCGGGTGGACGGCGGACCGTCTCGGCGAGCGAGTTCTTCGTCGACTACCTGCAGACGGCGATCCAGCCCGCCGAGGTCTTGGTGTCGGTGTCCGTACCGAAGTTGGGTGCCGGCTGGGGGCATCGATACGAGAAGTTCCATCGAGTCGCGCATGCGTGGGCGCTGGTGGGGGTGGTGGCAGCCGTCCGGCGCTCCGACGGGTCGATCGACGAAGCCCGGATCGGGTTGGTCAACATGGGACCTACGCCGATACGTGCCCGGGCGGTCGAGCAGGCGCTGACCGGTGCGTCGTCTGCAGCGGCAGTGTCGGATGCCGCTGGGTCTGCGGCGGAGGCTGCCAGTCCGTCCAGCGATCTGCATGCGTCGGCCGAGTTCCGGTCCCACCTCGCCAGAGTGTTGACCAAACGGGCGGTCGTCGCCGCGGCGGGGCTGTAGGCATGGAACTCGAGCATCAGTTCACCGTTCCGGTGCCCGTCGATCGTGCCTGGGAGGTGCTTCTTGACGTCGAGAAGATCGCTCCGTGCATGCCGGGCGCGGTGATTGACTCAGTCGACGGTGACTCGTTCACCGGCCAGGTCAAGGTCAAGGTCGGGCCGATCACGGTCGCATATTCCGGCAAGGCGTCCTTCCTCGAGAAGGACGCCACGGCGCACCGGGCGGTAGTCGAGGCCAAGGGCCGGGAAACTCGCGGCTCTGGCACGGCCGCGGCGACGGTGACCGCATCGATGGCCGATGAAGGCGGGTCCGCTCGTGTGACTGTCGTGACGGACCTGGCGATCACCGGCCGACCCGCGCAGTTCGGTCGGGGCGTCTTGAACGACGTCGGGAACAAGCTGATCGGGCAGTTCGCCGATTGCGTTGCCACGACGATCACGACGAGTGGCACAGATGGGCCGGAGGCAACGTCACCAGAGGAGATCGACCTTGTCGCGGTCGCGGGTGGATCCGTGGCCAAACGGCTCGTGCCGGCTGCGGTCGTGGTCATCGGGATCGTCATCGGCTGGCTGCTGGTGCGGCGGTTACGCCGTTAGCACGCCTGAGTCATCTTGGTGTGATCTCGCGCGCCGATTGGCGCGATTTCGTTCACACCTCTAACGTGTGCGCCTGCAGGGGGGAGCCAGTACGCCGTCCGAGAAGAGGATTCGTGCCCGCCCGTCAGGCCGTGCCCCCCGTCCTGATCGCCATCACCCTGAGTCTGGGCCTCGTCGGCTGTGATCCAAGCACCGACACCGACGAGCTGACTATCGTCACGGACAACTCTCAAGCACCCTGGCCGTGGGAGACCTCGCCGCCCACGCCAACGGCCAGTGAATCGGCCACCGTCACAGCGACGCCGACCCCGACTCCGACCCCGACTCCGACCCCGACTCCTACCCCGACCACCGAGTCTCCCGAGCCCGAACCGGAGCCTGAGCCGACGGCTGCGGAGCCCCCTCCGGCTGAGCCGCCACCTCCGGCACCGGGCGGATCGCTGTCGGCGCGCGAGGCCGAGGTCGTCGCGTTGACCAACCAGGAGCGAGCCGACAAGGGCTGCGACACGCCGCTTCACGTCGACGACAGGTTGGTCGCGGCCGCGCAAGGGCACAGCGCCGACATGGCGGCTCGCGACTACTTCAGCCACGCGAGCCCGGAGGGTCTTGGTCCGGGGGACCGGACTGCGGCGCAGGGTTATCCGCAGTGGTCCGGTGAGAACATCGCCATGGGCTACCCGACGGCCGCCGATGTCGTTGCTGGCTGGATGGATAGCGACGGCCACCGGGCGAACATCCTCAACTGCGACTCGGTGGCGATCGGCGTGGGCGCGGCCGACTCTTCCGACGGCATCTACTGGACCCAGGTCTTCGGCAGCGTCTGAGCTGGGTGCGGGCGCCGGAGCCCGTCGGGCAGTCCGCGCCGGTTGTGCCTGTGGCGAGCGCCGCTGCCGATTGGCACGCTCAACTGTCGTGAATGGCACGCTGAAACGCCGCTAAGCGCAGCCATTTGACCCGTTTCATGGAACCGCGCAGCGTGCCAATCGAGAGAGGTGGAGGCGCGAAGCGTGGAGTCGACGTTGTTACCGGTGAACCCGGCGCTGGGTGTGACGATGGCGGTGCTGGTGACGCTCGCTGTCGGCGCCAGCCGAATTGGCGCGATCGGGCTCGAGCGAGCGATTGTCGGTTCTGCAGTGCGTGCCGTGCTGCAGCTCGCGGCGGTGTCCGTCGTTCTTGCGGCTGTCCTGCGGATGGGCTGGTTGACCGTTGTGTTTGTCGCCGTCATGTACGTCGCGGCGTCGGTGACGGCCGGTCGACGGATGACGCACGGCACGTCCGCCGGCTGGGTCGCCGGGCCGATTCTGGCGAGCACACTGCCGGTACTCACCGCACTGTTGCTGACCGGCGTCCTTCCATCGAACGCCCTTGCAGTGATTCCAGTGAGCGGCATCATGATCGGCGGCGCCATGACGGCCAGCACGCTCGCCGGCCGTCGTGCCCTCGACGACTTGGCCGCCCGACGTGGCGAGGTGGAGGCGGCATTGTCGATCGGGCTGCCCCCTCGTGACGCCGCATTGGAGATCTGCCGACCGGCGGCATCGAACGCAATGATCCCAATTCTCGATCAGACCCGCACCGTGGGCTTGGTCACCCTGCCGGGAGCGTTCGTCGGGATGCTGCTCGGCGGGGCATCCCCAGTCGAAGCCGGAGCCGTCCAGCTGTTCGTTCTGGTTGCCTTGCTGGCCGTGGAGGCCATTGCTGTCGTGCTGGTCACCGAGGCAGTGGCCCGTGGACTGATCCGCCGCGATGGTTAGGTGAAGCATGACTGATCCAGCGGAGCCGTCGCGTCGCTGTGCGGTGCTCGGCTCGCCGATCGCGCACTCCTTGTCTCCCCGTCTGCACGTCGCGGCGTACCAGTTCCTGGGCTTGGACTGGGACTACGGCCGGCACAACGTGATGGAGACCGAGTTGCAGGGGTTCCTGGACGGGCTGGACAAGACCTGGCGTGGACTCTCGCTCACCATGCCGCTGAAGGAAGTCGCGCTGGACTGTGTGGATGAGGCCACGCCGATGGCCAGGATCGTCTCGGCGGTGAACACCATCCTGCTCGACGACGGACGGCGCACCGGCGACAACACTGACGTACCCGGCATCGTGGCAGCGCTCGAGGAGCGGTGGATCGGCTACCCCTCGAGCGGGGCCGTTCTCGGGGGAGGCGCCACCGCCCGGTCCGCTGTCGCGGCGTTGTCAGCGCTCACCGACCACGTTGAGGTGTTCGTTCGCAAACCCGAGCGGGCCGAGCGGTTGCAGCAGGTCGCGGCTGACCTTCGAGTGCGGTGCGAGATTCGCGCATGGGATGAACGGGCGTACGGCCTGACGGCGCCGCTTGTCGTGTCGACGACGCCGCCCGGTGCGACCGACGATCTCGCCGAGATGGTGCCCGAGTACCCCGCGGTGTTACTCGATGTGACCTATACGCCATGGCCGACGCCACTCGCGGCCGCGTGGGAGGCTGCTGGCGGCGGGGTCGTCAGTGGTCTGGAGTTCCTGATCCACCAGGCAGCTCTGCAGGTCGCCGCGATGACCGGTCGTGACGTTCCGGTCGGCGTGCTTCGAGCCGCGGGAGAGTCCGCGCTGGCTGAGCGGCGCTGATGATTGACTCGAGGCCAGCTGGCCGGCAGCTCGATCGATCAGGAGGCAACCGATGAGCCGTGGGGACTTGGCCGGAGAGCCCGCCGGGCCGCTGGTTCTGCGTGGCATCGACGAGCTTCGCGCCAGGGTCGGCACTGCGCTCGGGACCAGCCGTTGGGTCACACTCGACCAGGAGTCGATCGACTCATTCGCGAAGCTGACCGGTGACACCTTGTGGCTGCACGTCGATCCGGCGAAGGCGGCGAAAGGGCGTTTCGGCGGAACGATTGGTCATGGCTTCATGACGCTCAGCCTCGCCACCGAACTGCTGTGGGACGTCGTCATGGTCGAGGGGTACTCGCTGGTCCTGAACTACGGTCTCAACCGAGTTCGCTTCCCAGCGCCGGTGCCGGTCGGGTCACGGCTGCGTATGCAGGTCGACGTTGCCGCCGTGCGTGAGCTGGCAGGTGGCGTCGAGGTCGTATACCACCTCGAGTACGAGCTCGAGGGTGGGTCGAAGCCGCCGTGCGTTGCCGACCTGATCTTCCACTACTACGAATGACCATCGCGACGGATAGCGTCGGACTATGGCGACCGTACTCGTCCTGAACGGGCCCAACCTCAACCTGCTGGGCACCCGCGAGCCCGGCATCTACGGCGTGCAAACCCTGGCCGACGTCGAGCGAATGTGCAAGGACACGGCCGGTGGGTTCGGTCTGGAGCTGGACTTCCGTCAGTCCAACCACGAGGGCGAGCTGATCGACTGGATTCAGGAGGCAGGGCCGGCGGTCTCTGCCGGTGGCTGTATCGGCGTGGTGCTCAACCCTGGCGCCCTCACCCACACCTCGCTCGCGCTGCACGACGCGATCACGGGGGCACAGGTCCCGGTCGTCGAGGTGCACATCTCCAACGTGCATGCCCGAGAGGAGTTCCGACGGCACTCGTTCATCTCACCGGTGGCCGCGGGGATCGTCGTCGGCTTCGGCGTCACTGGGTACGTCCTCGCGATTCGCGGCCTGTACGAGATCACTCGGTCGTCGCGCGGTGATGCCGCGTCAGCCTGAGTGTTGCGCCGTGCGCGGCGCCAGCGCGTGATGGCGGTCCTGTTGGCAGACTCTGCGCTGACTGTCCCGGCTCATACGCCGATGGCGTCTGCTCGTCGGGAGCGTCGTGGCATGCGCGGCCTCGATCGCCGTTGTGGCGCTACCGGAGCCGTTATGGATTCTTGGGATTGCCGTCGTGTGGGTCGTTCCGAATCTGGTGGACTTAGTCGCCGCCGGGTGGGACGTCGCCGGAGCATTGTGGGTCACCGCCCGGGGTTCTCGGCAGGGTCGCCGTCTGGCGCCGACCGGCCGTCGATGCTCCACCCGCCGCCCACGTAGACGTCCCACGAGCGGATGGACTCGCCGGGCTTCCGCTGGAAGTAGGCTGGCACGGAATCTGGACCTGGTGGTGCGCTGTATTGGCTGGTCCAGCAATTGCCGGGCCTCTAGCTCAAGCTGGCAGAGCAGCGGACTTTTAATCCGCGGGTTGTGGGTTCGAGCCCCACGGGGCCCACCACATTTTTGTGCGCGCTCGGCTGATCCTTGACGAAAAGGGATCGGTTGATGCTTGTCGGTTGCTCGGTTGATGGTTGACATCTGCTCGGTTGATCCTTGACATGATCGTTTGCCGTCTCTCGGCTGTGCTGGGAGGTGGTCTGGGTGCGGGAGCTGAGCGTGGCTGAGCAGCGCTATCGGGCGGTGTTGGCGGTGATCGAGGACGGGTTGTCGGTGACCGAGGCGGCGGCCAAGGTGGGGGTGTCGCGGCAGACGC